>CANBVQ010000101.1 GCA_947372925.1 Acidimicrobiaceae bacterium | reverse complement strand
CGGTAAGGGCTACTGCGTCGCGAGACTGGCGCGGAACTCACCCTCGCGAATCTGAGCCGCGATCTCGGGCGTGGGCTCGGAGAGGCGCTCCAGGGTGACTCCCAAAATGGTGCCGACGAAGTTGTAGTTGTGGTGGTAGTTCCCAACTGGTGAACCGGTGTCGATGCCGACATCAAAGGTCTCACCACTCATGGAGTAGACGAAGGGCACCGTCTTTTCAATTCGACCGTGACCGACGACCGCGCCATTGACCAGCAGGACGGCCGTGCCGCTGCCGCCGAGGCCGCCCTCGTAGGCGAACTCCACCACGATGCGCTGTGCGCCGGGGCTCAGTGGTTGGTCACCGCGAATGATGTAGTGCTCGTGGCCGACCCAGTTGTAGTGGTACACGGGAATGCGATCGTCGTCGAGGTAGAGCGACCAGCCCGCCATGTTGCCGCCCTGGCAAACCACGACGCCGTGGGACTCTGGCGTGACCACGATGTCGGCGGTGATGCGATAGGAGCAGTTCTTAAGATTGATGACGGAGCGCTCGGGCATACGCACGTGGGCCTTGGTGTAGGTCATCTTGGTCAGAGCCCCGAGGTTGGTCGGGGGAAAGACGCCGACCGCGAGCAGGCTGCCCGGTTCGCGCATGGGGTAGACGTTGTTACGAACGGCCTCGTCGTCGAACATCGCGCGGAGCTCAGCCAACTTCTCGGGGAACTTCTCGGCCAAGTCGACGCCCTGCGAGAAGTCTTCGTTGATGTTGTAGAGCTCCCATCGTTCCTCGGGTCCGTCGAACTCTCGCGTTCCGAAGCGATCCCACGGCACTCGTCCGTGGAAGCACGAGGCAATCCAACCGTCGTGATAGAGCGCCCGGTTACCAAACATCTCGAAGTACTGCGTGACGCGTTGACTCGGGGCGTCGGCGTCGTTGAAGCAGTACTGCATGGCGACACCATCAACGGGCAACTGCTCGACTCCATTGACGTGGGTCGGGGCCGCAACCCCGGCGGCGGCCAAGAGCGTCGGGGCGATGTCGACCACGTGATGGAACTGGGGACGCAGGCCTCCGGGTTCGTTAATGGCGGCCGGCCACTGCAGCGCCATCGCGTTGCGGGTGCCACCAAAGTGTGAGGCCACTTGCTTCATCCACTGGAAGGGTGAGTCGAGCGACCAGGCCCAACCGACGTTGTAGTGATTCTCACAACGGGCCGAGCCAAAGTCGTCCATGTGTTCCAAGAGCCACTCGGGATCTTCGGCAATACCGTTCTGGAAGGCCGGGGCACTCCAGGCGCCGTGAATAGTGCCTTCGGCCGACGCCCCGTTATCACCGGTGATGTAGACGATGAGCGTGTTCTCGTCAATACCGAGTGCTTCTACTTCATCGAGGACGCGGCCAAGTTGGGCATCGGTGTGCGCCAAGAAACCGGCGAAGACTTCCATGAGTCGACTGGCCACGGGCTTGTAACGGTCGGGATACTCGGCCCACGAGGGAACCTCGTCGGGACGGGTCGTTAACTTCGTCCCTTCGGGAATAACCCCGAGGTCGAGCTGGCGTTGGTAGATCTCTTCGTGGAGGCTGTCCCAACCCTGATCGAACTGGCCCTTGAACTTCTCGATCCATTCGGGGGCCACGTGGTGCGGGCAGTGCATCGCGCCGGTGGCGAAGTACATGAAGAAGGGCCGTTCGGGGTTGGTGGCCCGTTGCATCTGCATCCACTCGATGGCGTTATCGGTGAGGTCTTCGGTCATGTGGTAGTCGTCACGTCCGACGTAAGGCGTCACGGGTGTCGTGTTGCGGTACATCGGGGGCTCCCACTGGGAGGCCTCGGCGTTCAAGATGCCGTAGAAGTGATCAAAACCAATACCGGTCGGCCACCGGTCAAAGGGTCCCGTGGGGGTCTGCTCCCACAACGGGGTGAGGTGCCACTTACCAAAGGCCGACGTGGAGTAGCCACTCTGGCGCAGGATCTCGGCGACGGTGGCCGCCTCCTTCGGGATGACCGAGTCGTACCCGGGAAAGACGTTGGCGGCTTCGGGAATGCCGCCCATGTGGACGGCGTGGTGATTGCGACCGGTGAGCATGGCCGCTCTGGTGGGGGAGCACAGCGCCGTGGTGTGGAACTGGTTAAACGAGAGTCCCTGACGCGCCACGCGATCGAGCGTTGGCGTGGGCACCGGACCGCCGAAGGTGGAGCAGGTTCCGAAGCCGACGTCGTCCAACAGAACCAAGATGATGTTGGGGGCACCTTGCGGCGGCTTGGTTACATCCATCGGCACGCCCTTTGACTGGGCAATCGTTCGCCCGAGGGTTCCGCCAAAAGGTGGCGTCGGTTTCGGAATGGCCCTCTCGGTCACTAGTTGCGAAGTCCGTCGATTTCAAAGGCGGCCAAGGTCGCCACGACCGCGCCCTGGTCGCCGTTAATAACGACGTCACCCGAGGCGAGTAGGTCGCTCAAGGTGGCCTTGTTGTTAAACAGGGCGTTCAGGTGAGCGCGTGTCGTGATGAGTTCGTTCGTCGCGTCCTCACCACTCGTGAGCGCCGCCACACCGTTACGGACGTGAAGGCCGACCGTCTCGCCGTCAATCACGAAACGAATCTGACACGACACGCCTTCGACCAGAGTTGGGTCCAACAGAACGCGCATCGTTTGAATCAAGAGCGGCGTTTCGATGTCGGCCAAACCACGAGAGGTGAAGCGGTGGCCGAACAGTCGATCGAGGGGGGTGGAACCATCGAGGTGACGGGCTCGGGCGATGCACCAGTTGCGGATGTTGGCGGCCGAGGTGCGTTCGCCAATCGTGCGCAAGCACTGTGCGAGCAAGTTGCGATCGTCCTGGGTGGCGCCTTCGCTGCGGACCAACCAGGTGGCCAGCTCAGTGGCCCAGCGCGGGTCGTTCTTTTCGAGTGACTCGGTGGCTTGGCGAGTCACGGCGTCACGGCCACCAAAGCCAGCGATGAGGCGACCGTATCGTTCGGTCGGTTCCACCGGAAAGAGCTTGGCCTCGTCACCGTCGAACCAGCCGCGGATACCGCTGTGAATCTGGCGGACGTGGTGTTCGGCCACGCCGTA
>CANBVQ010000100.1 GCA_947372925.1 Acidimicrobiaceae bacterium | reverse complement strand
GCCCGTAGAGCACACGTTCGTAGTACACACAAGCGGAGACCCGTCTCCAGAAGGAGAATCATCATGAGCGAATTTCCCGAAAACATCGACCCCGCAATTTTGCGAGGCCTCTTGTCACCACGCATTAGTCGTCGCCACGTGCTCCAAGCGGGCGCCGTCGCGGGTGCGGCCTCGGTCCTCTTGCCCTCGGTGGCTGATGCGGCCACCGGTGACGCTGCATGGTGGGCCGGTAAGACCAAGACCGGTGTGCTGAACTTTGCCAACTGGCCGTACTACATCGACTCCTACAACGGTCGCCACCCCAGCCTCGACAACCTCAAAACGACCAAGGGCATCACTACGACCTACAGCGAAGTGATCGAGGACAACCCGACCTTCTACCAGCAGATCCGTCCCAGTCTCCAGAACGGCGACTCCATCGGCTACGACATCATCGTCATGACCGATAACGCGATTGGCCTGCGCTACCTGCTCAACGGCAACTACTTGATTCCCCTCGATGACGCGGCGCTCGTTAACTTCAAGAAGAACGCCAGTGCTTCGGCCAAGGCCGTGTACGCCAACAGTGGCAAGCGCCTGATCCCGTGGCAGTCGGGTATGACCTCCCTGGCCTACAACAGCTCCAAGGTCTCGACAAACACCAAGTCCCTCAAGATGGCCTTTGACACCTCGTCATCGAACGTCGCCAAGCTGCGCAACCGCGTCGGCATGCTCAGTGACCCCATTGAGCTCGGCAACATCGCCCTTTTGGCTCTCGGCAAGAACCCCGCCACCTCGACGCCATCCGACTGGCAGCTCGCCGCCACCAAGCTCCGTCAACAGCGTGACAGTGGTTTGGTGAAGGCCTACTACGGCAACGACATCATCAACGAACTGAAGCAGGGCAACCTCTGGGTCGGCCAGGTCTACTCCGGTGACGTCTTCCAGGCCCGCATCGGTGGCAACAAGAACCTCAAGTTGATGAACCCCACTGAAGGAGTCTTGCTCTGGACCGACAACATGTGCATCCCGAAGGGTGCCGTGCACCCCCGTGACGCCATGACGGCCATTGACTACTTCTACGACCCCGCCGTGGCGGCCGTGCTGGCCTACTACGTGAACTACATCACGCCCGTTCCTGGCGCCAAGGCCAAGTTGACCGCTCCGACTAAGGGTTGGCAGGCCACCACGATGACCAACCTGAAGAAGGACATCGGGGTCGCCGCCAGTTTGATCACGGCCGCTCCGGAAGTCTTCCCCACGTCGGCCTACAAGCTGAAGAACTACTACGCCTTTAAGACCCAGGGCGAGATCGACACGTGGAACGAGAAGTTCGCTGGTATTCCTACCGGTTCGTGAGTCGACTTTCTACTCGACGACGTGGCATTAGCCGGCTAGCCCCGTATCTTCTGGGGCTGCCGGCCTTTGTCTGGCTAGGGGTCTTTTTTCTCGTCCCGCTGGGACTGATGTTGGTCAAAACATTGCAGGAGTGCAACCCCGCGACGGGCGCCTGCGTCATGACGTGGCATTGGTCCTCCCTGAGCGACGCGTGGGCGAACTCGTCAACGATTATTTTCCGCAGTTTGACCTACGCCTTGATTGCGACCTTGATTGATTTGGTGCTGAGCTTTCCAATCGCCTACTGGATTGCCTTTTACGCCGGACGCCGGAAGAACTTCTTCCTCATCATGCTGCTGGTGCCCTTCTTTGTCTCCTTCGTAATCCGCACGGTGATCTGGAAGTTCCTCCTCTCCTCCGACGGTCTGGTGGTCCACACCCTCCAGGCGCTCCACCTGGTCTCCGCTGATTATCAGATTCTCGGCACCACCGGGGCCGTGATTGCGGGACTGGCCTACAACTTCCTGCCCTTCACGGCCCTGCCGCTCTACGTCTCACTGGAGCGACTGAACCCGGCCCTCCTCGAGGCCTCCCAGGACCTCTACGCCGGTCGCATCACTACGTTCCGCAAAGTCGTGCTGCCACTGTGTGCCCCGGGAATTTTTGCGGCCTTCCTCTTGACGTTCATTCCGGCCTTTGGTGACTACATCAACCAGCAGGTACTCGGAGGCTTCGCCAACACCATGGTCGGCACGGTCATTCAGAATCTCTTCCTCGTCAACAACGACTTCTCGGCCGGCTCGGCCCTCTCGGTGATCGTCATGGGCATCTCGCTAGTTGGCATCGTGATCTACGGCCGCCTCTTGGGCTCTAAGTCGATTGGTGACTTCGTATGAGCCGCAAGCGTGGCCGTTGGCTCGGCATCTACTCCTACCTGCTACTGGGCTATCTGCTGGTGCCGATTATCGGCATGGTCTTCTTTAGTTTCAACGACGTTCTCGCCGGTCGCCCCCAGATCTCCTTTGAGTGGAACGGTGCCACGCTGCGCTGGTATCGCGAACTGACCCAGGTGGTGGGTCTACCCCAGTCCTTCTGGCTCTCGATTCGCCTCGCCGTGGCCTCGACCATCATCGCCACCATCATTGGCACGTTGCTGGCGTTGGCCCTGGTGCGTTACGAAGGCAAGAAATTCAAAGGCCGTCGCATTGTCGACCAGACGCTTTTCATGAACATTGCCGCGCCCGAGATTGTTATGGGTGCCTCACTGCTCGGCATGTTCGCGAGTTATCACATCGCGCGCGGTTTCACGACGCTCTTGATCAGCCACGCCGTTTTTTCCATCGCGTACGTCACCGTGACGGTGCGGGCCCGACTCCAAGGTTTTGATCGCCACCTCGAAGAGGCGGCCGGTGACCTTGGGGCCAAGCCACTCACCACGTTTCGCTTGGTCACCCTGCCGATGATTTTGCCCGGTGTGTTGGCCGGCGCGATGATGGCCTTCGCGCTCTCGCTTGATGACTTCGTGGTTTCGAACTTCGTTTCGGGAACGACGTTGCCATTCCCGGTCTGGGTCTACGGCGCCACTCGCATGGGTGTGCCACCACAGGTCTTTGTCTTTGGAACAATCATCTTCTTGCTCGGAGCCGCCGGAGCTATTGGCAGCCTGGTGCTGAGCCGCCGAGGAATGAGAAAAGCCTGAGTCTCCCGCCCTAGAGGCGGCCCATATTGCGATGCGCTATCCCAGCAATATTCTGAGCGCTCACAACG
>CANBVQ010000099.1 GCA_947372925.1 Acidimicrobiaceae bacterium | reverse complement strand
GTTCGTCGCGGACTGACCGCTCGAATTCTTTCGCCAATCCTCCCTGACGTTGCGCCGATCGCCGACCTCATGGCCGCCGTCGTGATGGACGCACCCGATCTCCTCGTCGGCCACATGCTCACGACGCTTAAGGCCCTGATGCCCGACCTGCGCAGCAACGTGAAGACGGTCGCGCGTTCGGCACCAGTGGCATCAATGTTGCTGGACCTCAATCTCACCGAACGAGCTCACCAGGTGGCGCAAGCCGGTGTTCCCATCTATGCCGCGTGGGGCTGCTTTGACCGTGTCGTGCCGAACGATGCGGCTGAAGGGTTCACTCGGGCGACCGGGGCACCAGTGCAGTGGGTACCGGGCGGTCACTCCTGGATGTTGGCGCGACCTAGCGGCATGGTTGATCTACTCACCCACGTACCCAGTGGGCAGCAATTCGTAGAACGCATTGTCAGTCGTTGGCGAGTTCTCGAAGAGACGCCGCGACTCCGTCGCGTCGTTTGAGCCACTAAATCCTTCGCACAGTGGCCGAACGGGGGTGGTCGCCATCGGGCGGACCCGTGATCTATTCGAGGTAGAGGTTGCCGTTTCGTTCAACGACATTCAAGCTCGCCAGGCCCGTTGGTGAAGGTCCGGACACCAAGCTGCCGTCGCTGACCTTGAAGATCGACGTGTGACAAGGGCAGACCAGGGCATCGTTGGACTTGTAGTAGCTCACCGTGCATCCAGCGTGCGGGCAGGCCGCGTTGTAGGCCACGAAGTTTCCTGCGGTGGGTTGCAGGACAATGCCCGGCTCTTGGCTCGATGGAATGGTGAACGCGGCCGATCCGCCGACGGCCACTTGCGCCGCAGAGCCGATTTCTGTGCCAGCAATTGTCGTCGAGGTCGTTCCACTGACGGCGGTCGTCGTGGTTGTCGTCAGTTGCGTTGGTGGCTTACTGAGCTTAACCCCACCGATCGCTCGACCCAGCCCGGCACTCGCCGCGGCGAGAATGGCCGACGCGGCGGCCACTGCAGCGGCAGCTCCAGCCCCCACTACAACAGTGCGACGATCAACCTCACTAAACAAATGACCCGACTCCACGTCGCTGACTGGCTCATTGTGCTCCTGCGCCACCTTGCGGGCAATACGGGCGTCCCACGACAGGTGCGTGCCGGCACCGGCCAAGATGAAGGGAATCCAGGCGAAGGCAAAGACCAGGTCCGATCCGGTGTAGTAGGGGTTGGCGTGAAAGCTCACGGTGAGAAAAAGACCGATAGAAAGGGCCAGTCCTCCGAGAGCTGCGATGCGTGTCCACAGTCCCAGGATCGTGCCGATACCGATAGCCACTTCCCCGATCGCCACGACCGCCCCAATGAATGTGGCGTGCTCTACGAGATGAGAAACCAAGAACCCAATCGGGCTGAGAGTGGACGCCGCCACGAGTTGAGCTTGAATCGAGGCACTGTTGTTGGCGTCGAAGAATCCGGGGTTCGCCAGCTTTTGAAGTCCGGCGAAGAGAAAGGTGAAGCCCAGAAACGCACGCAGTGGGAGCAGGGCGTACTCCGCCAGAGGCCAAGAGCGAAGTGATTGGAGACGCCAGCGCGAAGGGTTCATGTGGTCAGTTTGGCACCCGAACATAAGAAAATCGACAATTGCAGTGACGAGCGCTCGTTGCGGTAAGGATTACCCCATGTACATCGCCTCAATCCTCACCACGCTCGTTGACAAGATCGGCCACCTGTCACCGGTTTTGATCTACGTCACCGTCGGCCTGCTCGCCTTTGCCGAAGCCGCAATTTTCATCGGCTTCGTCCTGCCGGGTGAAACCGCGGTGATTGTTGGCGGCCTAGCGGCCAGCCGCGGCCACGTAAACATTGTGGCGCTCTGCTGCCTCGTGCCGGTGGCCGCCATCATTGGCGACTCAGTTGGCTACTACGTCGGCGAACGACACGGCCACCACCTACTCAAGCTGCCCATTATTCGCCACCGCCGTGGTGCGATCGATTCAGCTCTCGCCCAACTCAAACAACGCGGACCGCTCTACGTATTCGTCGGTCGGTTCACGGCATTTCTGAGAGCCGTCATGCCCGGCTTGGCCGGCATGAGCCGTATGGAGTACAAGAAGTTCTTAGTTGCGAACGCGGCCGGTGGCATTGTCTGGGGCGTGGGCTTCACCCTGATTGGCTACCTCTCGGGACATGCCCTTGACAAGGTAGAGCGGTACATGGGTCGCTTTGGCATTGTGTTGCTCGTCGCCGTCGTGAGTTTCATGGTGTGGCACCACATCCACGCCAAGCGCAAGCAGCAGGCTTTCGAGCAGGCCTACGAGGCGCAACACCCCGACTCGCCGACCGAAAACTAACTACGCCAAAGTTCGAGGAGCCGTTGGGGCACTTCGAGGGAAACTACTCCGTCGCTGATAGTGACGAGACCACTCGTGGAGCTCGTCGGCCCTACCCCCCTGACGAGAGACTTCACGTAGACCTCGCTCGCGCGCTGGGCTTCGCCCACCACCGCGAGCCACGCACTCTCCGGAAGCTGTGCGGGGATCTCTCGTCCATCGGCACAGACCAGTGGTCCGAGGACGGCGTGGGATGAAACCGACTCAATCATCGTGGCCACCGAGAGGCGAGCGTCGGCCGCGTCGGCGCGCTCCCGCTTGCGCCAGGGAGGAATCGTCCCTCGCAGATAACCGCTCTCCACGAGGTCCGGTCCGTGAGTAAAGGGAACGATGCTGTCCACTTCGCCACCGAGGTACTCGGCGAAACGATCGAGGTGCTTTGAAAACGCTGTCCGCACCCAGGGCATCAGCCAGGCTTCCGCTCCGAGCCACGCGGGCCATACCGAGTCGACGATGACTACCGAGACGTAGAGATTGAGGGATTTCGCAAACCGAATGACGTCGCGATAGCGCTCCCACGCCACTACATCTACGACATCGGCACGAGGTTCGACTCGGGTCCACTCCACGGTGAGACGAATGCCGTCTAGGCCGAGGACGGGCACTTGGGTAATAGCGAGCTCGTAGTCGCGCCAGAGATCGGCCGCTGCCCCGGGCCCCTCCAGACGGCCCAACCCGATGGCCGGTGAGTAACAGGTGGCAATTCCTCCGGGCACGTCAAAGCCCCCCTC
>CANBVQ010000098.1 GCA_947372925.1 Acidimicrobiaceae bacterium | reverse complement strand
AAGGTAACGCCGTTAACCACATCGCTGCCCCGCCAGCTCTCCCCCGCACTACGGACGGGCAAGGCTTCAGCGATTCTCGACGTGGCAATCAGTTCCACATCGCTCGTGACGAGTCCAAAGAGTCGGGCCACGTCGGTACGCACACGCGGCAGCTCGCCATCTTCGTGGTGACCCACGGCCGAGGCGGCGACCAGCGAGCGTCCGGCTGGGGCGTACTCCGGGGCCGAAACCGACATCGCCACCGCGTTGGCCAGAAAGGCCCCATCAACATCGAGGTGGAGTCGACCATCACGCAGGACCGGTGTCGAGAACCACCACGTGGTGACTGTTCGTTGGGGTTCTGGTGCTCGACCGAGGAGTCGGGCCGCACTGTTTTGCTCGGTAGCCACCAGGACGTGCCGTGCCGCAAGCGTGCCGAGATTGGTCGTGACGCCGTCGGACCGCAGTTCTTGGACTTGCTCGCCGAATCGAAACTGCGTTGACGAGAGTGAGCGTCGAAGCGCCAATGGCAGAGCCTGCATCCCCGCACTAGGGACCGCGGCCCGCCCTCGGACAAAGGAGCGCAGGACCAACTGGGTGTAGCGCCACGAAGTCTCTAGCTCGTTTTCGAGAAGAACGCCTTGAAGAAATGGTCGGACCGTTTCATTGATAAATATGTCGCTGAGACCCCGGTGGCGAAGGCCCTCCAGGGTTGTCGAGTCGGGCTCGTTGAGAAAGCCCGGCGTTGGAGTCAACCCCACGCCGGCAAGGACTCGTGCAAACCGCGAGAGATCGCCCAGCTCGCGTCGGGCTCCCCACAGAGACTGCGCGATGCCACGAGGGTCACGCAAGGGGTGGGCCAGAATTTGGTCACGGCCATCCTTGCGAAGAGCCACCGTCGAGGGAAAGATGCGCAGGTCGAGATCGTTCCGGAGTCCCGCGGCGCGAAGTTCGGGATACGACGTGTTGAGTAGTTGAAAGCCGGCGTCAATCGTGAAGCCGTCAATCGCCTGCGAGGATATACGGCCACCCACGTGCTCGGCCGCCTCGACAACGACGACTTCACGCCCCTGTTGCTCAAGGACCTGGGCGGCGCGCAGACCGGCGAGGCCGGCCCCCACGATGACGACGTCGAAAGAAGAGCTCATCGCACTAGTCAACTGGAGCCACGCGCGGAGTTTCGAATTCACGCATGGTTAAACGCGAAGGCGGCGGGGCATCCCGCTGAAAGAGAGCGTGCCACCACTCATTAGTGATATTGCGAACGGCCCGTCGAGCCACGTAGAACAAGACCAGCGCCGACGGTATCTCGATGAGCAGGGCCGAAATAATGCTTCGTGTGAAGTCCGAGCCCGTGGCCGTCACGATGTCGAACCAGGCATCGGTTACAAAGAGCATGGCGGCACAGATGGCGAAGAGAATGATGATCAGTCGCCGTTGCCACGCGGCCCAGGCGGTGCCGAGCAGCATGAGGATCTGCGCAATATCAAATCCCACCCACGCCACGTCCCAGTGGTTGGCGTGATAGCGGATAGGTAGACGCCACGCCAAATAGGCCGTCCAGAGCGCGAGCATCACGCTCGACCCAACCAGGAGAGTCATTAACGACTCGCGTGGCTTGGGCGAGCGAAGGTGCATGGCGGAACCTACGACGCAGCCACCGGGGAAGCCAGTGCGGCCTGCATCGCATTACCGGCGGCGACAAGGGCGTCACGTTGTGCGTCGGTGAGGACTTCCAACAAGTTCGCCATGCGAACCGTGGTGTCCTCTTCGGCGGCCAGACGACGCGCGCGCGTCTCATCGGTCACTGCCGGCTTGTCCTCTTCTTGGAAGCCGTGCAGCGCGAAGTAGACCCCGTCGTGATCGAGGAAGCAGGCTTCGGCCGATGAGAGGTTCGCGGCCTTGATGGCGTCGGTGTGGACACCGCCGCGGAGCTCGCGCAACAAGATGGCGTTGCGGAAGGCGTCCTTGATGACATCGCCCGAATAGCCGAAGGCGCGGTAGCCGTCGTAGATCGGCCAGCGCCCACTTGGCAAGGTGGCGAACAGAGCCGTGCAGGCGTCGTTGAGCGCTGCGAGAGTTTCGGTCGGCACACCACCGAAGGTGCGCTGGGCGTACTCCTCGGCCGCAACCAAGTGAGCCTTGGCGCCGATTTCGGCCGTCTGCTTCGCGCGGCCGCCGCCGTACATACCCGTGATGGCACCGGTCTTGAAGAAGAAAAAGATGTCGTCGACTTCACTCGCGGGAATGTCACCGAGCACGCCACCGCGTCCGAGGGCGTAGAAGCTCACGACGTCGAGGTCGAGTTCCTTTCCTCGCGCACTCGTGCCGGGATCGAAGTAGTACATCATGCCGACGGTGCCAAATGGGGCGGCGATTGCTTGTGCGGTTTCAATGGAGTTCATAGGCGAACAATAGAGCGAAATTCGGTGCCACCACGCAATCTCGGGCGTTGAGTAGCGTTGCCCTGACGACCAAAAGGTCATTGCGGGGGAAATATCGTGGAACTCAACACGTGGCGACAAGTCGGTGACGTGCTCGCTCGCACTGTTCCGACCGCGGTGTTGAAGCGAGTTCGTGAAATTGGTTCCACGACCCCTTCGGTCAAGGTCGGTTGGCGCGTTGTCAATATGGATATTGACGGGCGTAACTTTCGCTACCGCGTAACGGACAACGACAACGCCTTCGGCCCCGACGGCCCCGGGACGCCCCCCATCTGGGTCATCAATCTCCACGGCTACTTCGCCGGTGGTTCGATGTACGCCCGCGAGTCCGAACTTCTGGCCGAGCGGTTCGGTTGGCGCGTGGTCAATCCTTCCCTCCCCGCCTTCGGCGGATCCGACCCGCTCGAACTCGTAGATATTTCGCTCGAGGCGCTGACCGACCACGTCGAAATTGTTCGTCGCGAGTTAGGAATAACTAAGTGTGTCGTAATGGGCCACTCCATGGGTGGGGCTATTGCGATTGATTTCGCGAGCCGTTATCCCAACGACGTGATTGCCGTCCTCTATCGAGACGGCATCGCGACACCGGAGTGGAGCGTTCGTCGCGGACTGACCGCTCGAATTCTTTCGCCAATCCTCCCTGACGTTGCGCCGATCGCCGACCTCATGGCCGCCGTCGTGATGGACGCACCCGATCTCCTCGTCGGCCACATGCTCACGACGCTTAAGGCCCTGATGCCCGACCT
>CANBVQ010000097.1 GCA_947372925.1 Acidimicrobiaceae bacterium | reverse complement strand
GACATGCGCCGTTACGAAGTCATGATGGAGTCGCGCTTCCCGAGTGAGGCCGGTCTGTTGCTGCGCAACATCGAGAACCAGGGTGACCCGTGGGGTCTTGGAAACTCGAAGCGCACCGAGTGGCTCAGCGCACTGGACTTCGAAGTGCCCATCATTGAAGACACGATTCCTGAAGACATTGAGTACCTCTACTGGGTCGGCTGTGCCGGTTCGCTCGACGAGCGTGGCCGCAAGCAGGTCGAGTCCACGGCCCGCATGCTGCACCGTGCTGGCGTGACCTTCGGCATCCTCGGTCCCCGTGAGGCCTGCACCGGTGACCCGGCCCGCCGTATGGGTAACGAGTACTTGTTCCAGGAGATGGCCAAGGCCAACATCGAGACCCTGAACTCGGTCGGTACGAAGAAGATCGTGGCCTCTTGCCCCCACTGCTTCAACACCATTAAGAACGAGTACCCGTCGCTCGGTGGAAACTACGAAGTGATCCACCACGCCGAATTGTTGACCCACTTGATGAAGGTCGGACGCCTCCGTCCCGGCTTTAACTACAAGGGCACCGTGACCTACCACGACCCCTGTTATCTGGGGCGCCACAACCGCGTCATCATGGAGCCCCGCCAGGTCCTGGCCGGTATCCCCGGTGTTACACAGGTCGAAATGGGACGTTGCCGCGAAAAGGGCTTCTGCTGTGGTGCCGGTGGTGCCCGGATGTGGATGGAAGAGAACATTGGTAAGCGCGTCAACATGGAGCGGACCAACGAAGCACTCGCCACGGGTGCCGACATCATCTCGACGGCCTGTCCCTTCTGCATGATCATGCTGGACGACGCCGTGAAGGCCAACGGTAAGGGTGATGAGGTTTCTGTCGTCGACATCAGTCAGATGATTGAAAAGTCCATCGGCTAGTAGTCCATGAACTCAGCGAGAGCCCGCCCGCAAGGGCGGGCTCTTTGCTTTTGGTGGCCCGCTCGAAAAAATTGCTAGTTCACAAATCCGAAACACTCCGCTAACTGTTTCGAAACTCAAGACCACCACACTGAGGGGGAGAGTTAGAAGGACAGCGCCGTCCTTCCTGAGAAAGGAAAGGAAGGGCTGTGGACCTATTGGCCAACATTCCCTATCCGGAGTGGCTGAACCCAGGTGACAATGCCTGGCAGCTCATTGCGGCAACCCTCGTCGGATTAATGAGTATTCCGGCGTTGGCAGTTCTCTACGGAGGACTTGTACAGAAGAAGTGGATCGTCAACACCATGTTGATGGTCTTCACCGGTTTTTCCCTGACCCTGGTCGTCTGGGTTCTCTATGGCTACAACATGGCCTTTGGAACTGCGGCGCACTTGGGTGGCAACGATTTCTTCAACAACTTGGTCGGCGTGCCGCACACGTTGTTGAATGCCGCTTCCTCACAGGGACAAGCGGTGTCGGACACCAACACGGTGGTGCCCTTCCACTTCCCAACGGCTACTTTGGCGTACTTCCAGTTCGCCTTCGCCGCCATTACCCCTTTGCTGTTCTTGGGTGGCCTCGTGGGCCGTCTCAAGTTCAAGGCCTGGTTAGTCATCGTTCCCCTGTGGATCTCGGTGGTCTATGTCGTTAACGCCAAGCTGATGTGGGGTGGCGGATTCTTCGCCCTGAAGGGTGCCGTCGACTTTGCCGGTGGATTCGTTATTCACCTCTCGGCTGGTGTGGCGGCCTTCGTGGGTGCGGCCATCATTGGACCTCGCCTCAAGCGCGACCGCACCACGGTGCCGAGCAACTTGATGATGGTGGCCATTGGTGCCGGAATCTTGTGGTTGGGCTGGAACGGCTTTAACGGTGGTGCTCCGTACTACGCGGGTGCCGACACTGGTTCAGCAATTCTTAACACCAACCTCGCAACCGCAGTCGGTGTGTTGACCTGGGTCTTCATGGACATGTTGTTGACGAAGCAGAAGAAGCCCATGTTCCTGGGTGCCATTAACGGCATGATCTGTGGTCTGGTGGGCATTACCCCCTCGGCCGGTTTCGTGAACGGCCTCGGCGCCATCGCCGTGGGCTTCCTCTGCACCTTCGTGGTGTGGTTCGCCTGGAACTACTTGAGCCGGGTTCGTCCCTTCTCGAAGGTCGATGACGCCCTGGGTGTGGTCTTTACCCACGGCTTCGCCGGACTCGTTGGTGGTTTGGCCGTTGGTCTCTTCGCTGACCCGAAGATGGCCGTCTACCTCGCTGATGACGGCAAGTCGGCCGCCTTCAGCGTCGGTGGTTGGTTCTACACCCACTCGTTCCACCAGCTCTGGGAGCAGTTCTTGGCTGCCGCCTGGGTCATCGGCTACACCGCCGTGGGAACGGCCATTGTCTTCTACATCGCCAAGGTGATTGTTCGCGGCCTACGAGAGACTGATGAAGTCCTCGAAGTCGGTGACCTCGCCATGCACGACGAAGAAGCCTTCCCCACCGAAACCTTTGCCGAGCGCGTTAGCGCCCTGTCCCGTCACTAAGAAGTAGAGGAACGAAGATTATGAAACTAGTTGTAGCGATTCTGAAGCCCTTCAAGCTCGATGACGTGAAGGAGCGGTTAAAGGCCCTCAACGTCTCGGGCATGACGATCACCGAAGCCCAGGGCTTTGGCCGTCAGCGCGGACACACCGAGGTCTACCGCGGTGCGGAGTATGAAGTGGATTTTGTCCCCAAGCTCAAGCTGGAGGTCTTGATAGACGACGCCCAAGTGGACGAAGTCGTCGAGGCCATCGTGTCAGCGGCCAACACCGGAAAAATCGGTGACGGCAAAGTCTGGGTCGTCCCCGTCGAGCAAGCCGTGCGCGTGCGCACCGGCGAGCGAGGCTCGGACGCGATTTAAGTTGCAAATGCACGTCAAAGGGGCCAGCGTGAGCTGGCCCCTTTGGACTGCAGTGACGGGAATTTTGGTCTAGGGTCTGAGAGTGAGCGTGTCCCAGTTGGTGACGTCGGTGCGGCTTGAACACATGGTCAAGACCTTTGGTGACGTGCGCGCTGTTGATGACCTAACGCTCGAGATTCACGATGGTGAGTTCCTCAGCCTGTTGGGCCCCTCGGGCTGTGGCAAGACGACCACGCTGCGCATGCTGGGCGGCTTCGAAGAGCCCACCAGCGGAACGATTTACTTCGGTGACGTCAACGTCACCGATCTGCCCCCCTACCGCCGTGACGTCAACACGG
>CANBVQ010000096.1 GCA_947372925.1 Acidimicrobiaceae bacterium | reverse complement strand
AAGCCCGATGCGGCCAGGGCCGCGTCGCGAATGACCACTTGTTCGTTGCGCGTGAGCTCGGTATCGGTTGGTCGCAGCAGCACGCAATCTGGGTCCAGGGTGAACCAGCGTCGATGCAGCGGTGCTCGCAAGACGGAGGGTTCGATGGCGTTACGACCGGCCACGGTGTTTTCTTCGAATCCGGGGAAAAAGATTCGTGGTTCGTAGAAGGGGGCCACATCCTCAGAGACGCGCATGGCGTCCACCAGTCCGACGGCACTGAGCAGCGGGCTGCCACAGCCCACGAGGTAGGCGTCCTCGCCAATGCCGGCGCGCACCGCCTCGAGTCCCGCGCGAAGTGCTTGTGCCCGGGAGAAGGTGTCACCGTGGACGCGCGTGCCAACGGCCGCCGCGGCGTGGAGGAAATCAATCTTGAAGTAGTCGAAGCCTTGGTGGCGAAGTTCGGCGTACGTCGTCGTGAGATGTTCGAGCACTGCCGGATTAGTCGTGTCGAGAGCAAAGACCTTCCCACCCCAGCCGCCGTGGACGAGTGCCGTCGTTGGCGCACCGTCTTGATTGAGCACCAACCATTCGGGGTGGGTGGTGGCAATCGTGCCCCCGTCGATGGCCAGGAAGGGGGCCGTCCAGATGCCGGCGATGCAGCCCGCCGCACGGATGTCGGCGGCGATGGTCTTCATCGGTTCGGTCCACGCCGCGTTCGGGCGATCCCAGACCCCAATCTCGGCCTGCCAGCCATCATCGATCTGAACCACTTCTATGTTGTGGGCGGCTGCCAGTGCGAGGTTCTCTCGGATGATGCTGGGTGAAATCGCGCCAAAGTATTGGTACCAAGAACACCAGACTCGGGCGCTGCGTCGTGGTTTACGAGCGCCCGAGATCGCGCCGGAGTAGTCGGCGTATCGGTCGTAGGCCCGCCCGGGACGGTCCAAAATAATTACGAGGGGATCGACAGTCAACTCATCTCCTGGACTGATGACGAGGTCATCCAGGAGCCACATGGCCGCCAGGGAGCCATCGGGTCGGACGAGCACGGTACCGAAGGTTGTGTGGGCCGAGAGAAAGCCGATGACGCCGCCATCGAAAATGAGAAAGCCGTCGCCGTGAAGCGACGTGCCGGCGCTTTCGCGCGAGGCCAACATTTGGCTTCGAAACCAACGAGGAGCTTCGGCGCGCTCGGGTCGAACATCCTGAGGCGTTGTGCGGCGAACCGTGGACCACGATTGGAACCCCTGCTCAATGATGTGAGTCGCGGTGAAGGGCAAGTCCACCACGATGGAGCCGCCGGTGACTGTTTGGCTCGCGCCGATCTGAACGTTGACCAGCGTTCCTTGCTCAACTTCGGTAACGAGGATGGTTACATCGGCGTCCGTCCGATGGCCCTCGTTATCAATGTGATGCCCGTGGAGATTCATACGAGCCATATTTGCACGAACGTTCTCGGCGGAGCGGTTGCGTAGGCTCTGGGTGTTAGAGGAGGAATATGCCGATTCATCCCATGCTGGAACCAGTCCTCGCCTACATGCGAGACAACCCCGGCCCCAATCCGATCGACTTGCCCCTGAGCGAAGTGCGTGCCAACCACTTGGCCACTTCTTTAGCGACCGACACCACGCCACCCGAGATGGAGAGTGTTACGGACATAACGATTCCCACACGCGAAGGAACGGTCGAAGCTCGGGTCTACGTGCCGAGGGGAGCGCGCGGCAACGCCGTCGGCATTTACTTCCACGGTGGTGGATTCGTGCTCGGCACCCTGGACTCCTACGACACCCTCGCACGGCGCCTCGCCGAAGCCTCGGGTGTTTTAGTCATCTCGGTCGCCTATCGATTAGCTCCCGAATTTCCGTTCCCTTCAGCGATTCACGACGGCGAAGATGCCGTTCGCTGGATTGCCGAGCATCGCGAACAGTTCGGTGCCCCTGATGTGAGACTGCTTCTGCTCGGAGACTCGGCCGGAGGCTGCATCGCTGCAGTGGTGGCCAATGTCGTCACTCCAGCAATTCCTTTGATCGGCCAAGTTCTGCTCTACCCCACGTTGGGTCCCGAAGTCCTCACGGAGAGCAGTCACAACTACGCCACGGGATACTTCCTCGAGATGGACCATCTCCGACACAACTACGCGATGTATCTCCAGGGTTGGACCGATCACACCGATCCGAGGGTGACGCCACTGCTCGCCACCGATCTTTCGTCGAGCCCCACGGCCATCGTTGTCGTCGCTGAGTGTGACCCCCTGCGCGACGAAGGCGTTAATTACGCGGGTCTGCTGGAGCACTTCAACGTCCACGTTGACTTGCTCGAAGCCAAGGGCATGCCCCACTCCTTCTTCAAGTTGGGTGGCCTCGTTCCGGACGCCCTCGAGGAGATGGCCGATCTCGGCGGGCATATCCGGGCTCTGATTGCTGCGGCCCGATGAAGAACGTTCTCTTTATTACGTTGGACCAGTTTCGCGGTGATGCCCTGTCCTCAGTTGGTCACCCATTTGTGAAGACCCCCGTTCTAGATGCCCTCGCAAAACGGGGATTCCAACTTCGACGGCACTACTCGCAATCGGCTCCCTGTTCCCCGGGACGGGCTGCGCTCTACACCGGCACCTATCAAATGAACAATCGCGTGGTGGCTAACGGCACCCCCCACCCGTCGAACTTTGACAATGTGGCCTACGCCGCGCGACGCGCGGGTTATGACCCGTATCTCTTTGGCTACACCGACCAGGGTCTCAATCCCCGAGCGGCCGTTGACGAAGATGACGTTCGCCTCTCGTACTACGACGGCATCCTGCCGGGGTTTTCTATCGGCTGTTACCTGCCCGAAGATCAGAGCCCCTGGCGTCAATGGCTGACGGAACTCGGCTACGACGTCCCCGTGGGCTACGCCGCCGCGCTGCGTGGCGAACCTGATCGTCCCGCCGAAGTCTCCCTGTCGGCCTTTTTAACGAATCGATTCCTCGACTGGTTACCAAAGCAGGAGAGTGGTTGGTTTGCTCATCTGAGTTACCTGCGTCCTCACCCGCCCTACGCGGCGGCCGGAGAGTTTTCCAAGCGCTTCCATCCAGATGACGTCGACCTGCCGATTTCGGCCGTGGAGGAGTCGATGCGCCACCCGCTGCACGCACTCGCCATGGCCAATGAGGCGTCGGCCTCACCGTCGGACGAACGCGATCTCCGTCGACTCCGGACGCAGTACTTCGGCATGGTCGAAGAGGTCGA
Source organism: Acidimicrobiaceae bacterium (assembly GCA_947372925.1). Lineage (GTDB taxonomy): Bacteria > Actinomycetota > Acidimicrobiia > Acidimicrobiales > RAAP-2 > RAAP-2. Next base: position 15 of record CANBVQ010000096.1, on the reverse strand, counting down.
CTCTCAACTCGGTCG
>CANBVQ010000095.1 GCA_947372925.1 Acidimicrobiaceae bacterium | reverse complement strand
CCCACTGTTCGTGCCAGGACTGACGGACACCGTCGAGTACTTCACGGGCCAGTGACTCTGAGCCCCAAATGAGTCGACCATCAAGCAGCCCTAGAGCCACGCGCAGATCGCCGTGGGCCACGGTCATCGCTTCCTTGGGTGTTCGAACGGAGTGGTCGAGGCCGACTCCCTGATCCCAGATGGGGTACCAGAGTTGATCGGCGACCTTGCCAATCGAGCGTCCAGAAGTGTGGATCAAGAGCAGGTCGAGATCGCTCGAAGGCGCTAACTGGGCTCGTCCGTAGCCTCCGGTAGCAATGAGGGCCATCTTCTTGGGGTTAGCCCCCTTGGCATTCTCGATGATGAAGCGGAGCCATTCATCAGTTTCGTGAGCCAGGACTTTGGTGAATCGGACACCATCGAGCGCGATGTCGTCAATGAGGCGGACTCGACGTTCCTTAAGTGATTCATTGGACACGAGGGCACCGTATCAGCCCCCGCCATTGAAATTGCGTGGCGATGGGCTAAATTCACAGTCGTGAAATCATTCTTGCTAGCAGTTGCCGCAATCATTGCCGTTGGAATCGTGTTTTGGCTTATCACCGTAGTCACCGGCTTCGTTTTGTTCTTGGCGAAATTGATTATCGCGGTAGCCGTTGTCTTCTTCGCCTTTGCTTACTTCGTGAAGAAGTGAGGCCCCGCCTCAAGTAGGCTGACTACTTCTGGCGGCGTGGCCGAGTGGTTAGGCAGGGGCCTGCAAAGCCCTCCACCCCGGTTCGAATCCGGGCGCCGCCTCCAGAAGCACTGGCCGATGGTCTGTGTGGAAATCGAATTGCAAAGTCCCGATTTGGAGTTATCCGGGTCGGGACTTTTCGTTCGTTACTGGTAAACGACGACGCGCGTACCCATGGGGATGTACGGGCTCTTCCACAGCCAGTCCATAGCCGCAAGGCTGATTCGAACACAGCCGTGTGAGGCAGGCTGGGGCGGAACGCTGTACGAACCGTGCACCGCAATACCGCCGGAGAAGTACTTAGGCCGGTAGAGACCACCGAGTGGTCCAATGTCCCACTTGTCAACTTGGTAGTAGACGTGGAACGTTCCCGTAGGCGTAACCGCCAATGTCGAGTAGCCGTGGCCGGTGGCATAGCTGTAGCCACCACCCGATGAGATGTTGAAGATCTTTACGACTTTGTGATCTTGGACAATCATCAAAATCTGCTTGGATAACGACACTTCAATAACGAGACCGTTCGTAGTCCTAGCGGTTGGGCGGACGCCGCGGTACAGGGCTGCCGATGTCCAGCGGTTCACAATCCCGTCTCGATTCAACCCGTTGGCCTTTTGGAGTGCGAATACTGCTTGTTGTGTCAGATCCGTAAAACGTCCATTTGCATTGCCTATCCAGTAACCCTCGGAGGCCAGCTTGAGCTGGAGAGCCAAAACTGCAGGTCCCGAGGACCCCAGTTGAAGCTTGTTAAACGGCGCCGTTGTCGAAGTAGTCGACGTCGAAGAGGTGGACGAGGTTGGGCCAGGTCCCGCAAATGCAGCCGGGGAAACCAGTCCGGTGGCCAGCATGGTGGCGGAAACCGCGACACCGAAGGTCCTGGTGAAGCGGTGGGAGGCGAAGAGCATGCAACAAGGATAGATTCCCAAACTGCAAAACCACAGCCATAAGGAAAAATTTCTCTAGAGCGTGCGACAGGGCTCAATGGCAAAACGTCACATAATCGTGCAATGCTGAAGACCATGAACCTCTGGTACGAGCTCCCCACGTTGATGGTGGGTTTTGACATCGAGTCCACCGGGCTCGACACCGAGGTTGACGAGCCCATCTCCTACGGCTTTGCTGTTTACGAAGGCGGCAAATTGGTGGCGGAGGAAGAGTTCTTCGCTCTGCCCACTGTGCCGATTCATCCGGCTGCCGAAAAGGTCCACGGTTGGTCCAGACTCAGACTTGAAGAACTCCACGCCGCTGGAGAGGCACACTCGGCCGTGGCCGGAGTTGCCCGGGCGGGCCAGAGACTGCGGGAATTCCACGCTCAAGGGGCCCACTTCATCGGGGCTTACCCGGAATACGACTTTCGTATGACGACTTCACTGCTCCGTCGTCACTCAATGGGCGACCTCGAAGTGCTGGGTTTTGATCTCGCCACCGTGAATCTGGTTGACGTCTGTCAGCACGATCGCGCTATGGATAGTGACCGTACGCGCCGTCGCAATCTCACCGCCCTCTCGGAGCACTACCAGGTCACCCCGGGGAATCACACGGCTATCGGTGATGCCAAAGCGGCGGTTGAAGTCTTTATGAAACAGGTCTCCCATAATCGGCTCAACTCACTGGAGTCCAAGGTGGCAGCTCTGCGAATGCCGGCGAATTGAAACCACCCGGAGGTAGTCGGCGTCAGAGCGCCAGGCCGTACCCGTCTAAGTGGTAGATTGGATAGTCCTAAGGGCGGTTGGCGCAGTCTGGTAGCGCACTTGCATGACACGCAAGGGGTCACAGGTTCAAGTCCTGTACCGCCCACCATTGCATTTCGGACACTGCCGTAATCGTTTTGGTACGGTGATTCATGGGCCAACACGTAACACGTCTTATTTAGATGTCCACTTCCTCGGCCCACTCAAAGTGGGCGAGAGCACTGGCGTGGTTCGCAATTCCGGCATTATTTCTCAGCTGGGGCGCCCTCGGTCTTCGTGGGTCGTGGTATTACTACGACGAATGGAGCCTTATTCATTCCGAGCTGACCTCCAACTGGGGGCAGGCGCTCTTTTATGATTTCAATGGCCATTGGTGGTCGGAAATGTTTCTGCTCTACCGCGTGCAGGTGCTCGGCCTCGGACTCGATCACCACTATCTGGTGGAGTGTGCCTTTCTGACTTCCCTCGTGGGACTCCAGCTTGCTCTTGCATTTGTCCTACGCTCCGCTCGCGTCCCCCTGTTTACGAGCGTGCTCCTGGGGGGCCTGTTGGCCTACCTGCCGGGTGCCGTTCAAAACAGTTCATTCGTGGTGCAGTGTGCAAACAATACGGTGTACGTATTGGGCTTAGTTGCGCTCGGACTCATTCTGCGCGGACACTCGTCCTTCCGCAGTGCAATTGCCGTCGGCGCACTACTCCTAGTTGCGGTGCCCTGCGATAGTGGAACTGCACTTTCTATGATTTTGCTGACCACTTGTGTTGCATGCATGAAGTGGCGTGATCGCCGTCTGCTCGCCATCGTTCCGGCCCTCGTCACGCTGGGTAGTTGGTAT
>CANBVQ010000094.1 GCA_947372925.1 Acidimicrobiaceae bacterium | reverse complement strand
GCCATCGAACCCTCCGTCTTGCGAGCACCGCTGCATCGACGCTGGTTCACCCTGGACCCAGATTGCGTGCTGCTGCGACCAACCGATACCGAGCTCACGCGCAACGAACAAGTGGTCATTCGCGACGCGGCCCTGGCCGCATCGGGCTTTATTGCCCTCTCCGATGACCTCACTCTCTACAACACCGACACCTGGGCGGAAGCGACGCAACTCTTTGCCGACGCCGAACGGCACGAAGGGACGAGGTCCATCGTCGACCCCTTCGCCACACCCGTTGAAGTCGTCACGGGGACTGGTTCGATCTTCGTTGACTGGACCGCACCCACCGTCGAACGTCGGTAGTTAAAGAAAATGCCCCCTCTTTCGAGGGGGCATTTGGAGCGGTAGACCGGTCTCGAACCGGCGACCTCAACCTTGGCAAGGTTGCGCTCTACCAACTGAGCTACTACCGCAGGACTTCCACTTTAGCCGAAAACCTTGCTACTAGTTCTCTACTACCGGAGCCGGTGTCTTCAAGTAATAGTTGGCCTCTTCTTCGATGTAGTCACGAAGGAGCGCCAGTTCGGGCACCCGGCGAGTACAGGCCAGCAAACCGTATTCGAGTTGATCGCAGTAGGAGATGACCGTGACGTTGAGAGCCAGACCGGCCATCAGCGGCCCCAGTGGTGCCACCGTCGCGATGCGGTGCCCACTGAGCCACAACGGGAACGGCGGACCAGGTACCGACGACACCGTCAAGTTGGCAATCGGGGGAAGGTGTTCAAAGAGTTGTAGGGCCGCGAGCGTGCGTCCCGCTACCGAGGCCACCGTGGGGCCGGCCGCGTTGGCCAAGTTCATGAGCAGTCGAGCACTCTTGTCGCGCTGCACCTTGGCGGCCTCCTTCGAGGACGCGGCAATCAACCGCAGTCGTTCCTCGGGGTCGGCAACATTGGTGTGCAACTCGGACAACATGGCCGAAATCTGATTACCCATCTCCCCTTCGGCGCCGGGATTGCGAACGCTGATGGGCACAAAGGCCACGAGGTCGGCGGACAGCTCTTCGCCCCGTTCCTCAAAGAGTCGGCGTAGTCCGCCCGAGACCGAGGCCATGACAAAGTCCGTTACCGACGCACCGCGACTCTTGGCGGCCACCTTGACCTCGGGCAAGCTGACGCGCAGGCGTTTGAACTTCTTGGCGTAGCCCGGCGTTCCGTTAATCGACGTCGTCTTGGCTTGCAGGATTGAAGGCTGGTGATCTTCGACTTTCGCTTCGCCAATACTGGCCGCGGCCTGCTCAACCATGTCGGCTACTCGCTCGAGTGCGGCCGCTACGACTTCCATGAGCGCCACCGGACGCTTGATGAGTTCACCGGTGGTGTGACTCAAGAGCTCCAATGGAGAAGGCAACGGTTCGATCGGCGTGGTTCGTGGTTGTGGTGGCGTCGGAACCCGTACTTCGGGACTCAGGTCAAAGAGACCAGCAAAGGTTGCGGCCCCGGAGACGCCGTCGGCCAGGGCGTGGTGGACTTTCATGATCACGGCCGCGCGACCGTTGGCGAGCCCCTCGATGTAGTTCAACTCCCACAGTGGTCGGTCTGGCGCCAGCTCGCGAGACATCACGCGGGCGGCGAGTGCGTCGAGCTGGTCGTCGCCCCCTGGGCTAGTGACGGCCCGACGAATGACGTGAGCGTCGATATCAAAATCGGGATCCTCGGCCACGACGGGCCAGGCCAGGTCAAAAGGTGTACGGATGACCCGCTTGGTCAGCACAGGAATCTCGTGCATGCGAGCCGCGATGTTGGCCTTCATCTGGTCAAAGCGCTGCTTGGAGTCCAGACCGTCGTCGGGTACTTCCATCTCGATAATGACACCAATATGCAGCGGGGCGCCCGGCACTTCCAATGTGACAAAGGCCGAGTCGAGCGGGTCGAGGGGTTGGTAACTCATGTGCCGGTGCTACCAAATCCATCGGCGCCTCGAGTTGCGGCTGGGAGTTCATCAACCTCTTGGAACGCGAGGGTAGGAACGGCCAGTACGACGAGCTGGGCAATACGGTCACCAACCTGGACGACGTAGTCGGCAATTGGATCGTGGTTCACCAGCGAGACGCGTACTTCGCCGCGATAACCCGAATCAATAAGACCGGGGGCGTTGGCACAGGTAACGCCGTGCTTCGTGGCCAAACCAGAGCGTGGGAGGACGAAGGCCCCAAAACCCTCGGGGACGGCCATGGCGAAACCGGTGCCTACTAAAGCACGGCCACCCCGGGCGGGGACGGTCACCGACTCGGCGGCCACGAGGTCACACCCGGCGTCGCCCGCGTGGGCGTAGACCGGGAGCTGTGCCGAGGGCGACAACCTGGTGACCTGGAGATTCATACCCCAAGGCTACAAGGCTTAATTTCCTAGGTCTATGGGAAATTAGTAGTCTCAATTCGTGCTGGTTTGGATGGACTTAGAGATGACGGGACTCGAGCCCGACCGCCATGTGATTGTGGAGATAGCCACAATCGTCACTGATGACGAATTAAACGTTCTCGCCGAGGGTCCCGATCTGGTCATTCACGCCACTCCCGGGGAGCTGGCCCACATGGGCGATTTCGTCACCACCATGCACACCAAGTCCGGCCTGTTGGGGCAGATCACCGCGAGCACCATCACCGTGGCCGAGGCCGAACGGGCCACGCTCGACTTTCTAAAGTCCGTCGCACCCGAAGCGGGCGTCATCCCGCTCGCCGGAAACTCCATCGGCACCGATCGCCGCTTCCTCCAGGAGTACATGCCCACTCTCGAGAAGTACTTCCACTACCGCAACGTCGACGTCTCGACGATCAAGGAGCTCGGCCAGCGCTGGTACCCCGACCTCGTGACGAAGCGACCCGAGAAGGAATCAATTCACCGCGCCCTCGACGACATTCGCGCCTCTATCGCCGAACTGGCCTACTACCGCGAACACCTCTTTATCCCTAACGACCTGAAGTAATCTCGCAAAGACGCAGGAGCTCCCCAATGACCGACAACATCATCAGCATCGTCGAAGCCGACGCCCAACTCACGGCCCCGGGTCAGATGTTCGAAATGGAGACCGTGGCTATTCGTGGTGTGGACTACCGCGTTTGGAAGCACGCCCCCTCGAGCCTTAAGACCGTGCTCGACCTTTCGCTGCGCTACCCCGACGCCGACTTCCTCGTCTACGAAGACGAGCGCTACACCTTTAGCCAGCACTACCGCATGGCCGCGACGCTGGCCCACCGTCTCATCGACTTCGGTGTCGTCAAGGGTGACCGCGTCGCCAT
>CANBVQ010000093.1 GCA_947372925.1 Acidimicrobiaceae bacterium | reverse complement strand
CCAGCGTGCCGCTGAGGAGAACCGCCAGCGTGATGAGCTGGCGGACCGTCAGTGTCGGCTTACGCACCTTCATAGTTGAAACCCAGGTCGGGTGCTGTGAAGAGTGCTTCAAAGCGCAGACCGGCTTCGGCGGCCATTGCGGTCGCGGTACCACCACGATCAACGACGGCCAACAAGAGCACCACTTCGCAACCAAACTCCTGGACCACCTGGGCCGCCTCGAGCAAGCTGGTGCCGCGAGTGACGGTGTCTTCAGCAATGACGACGCGATCGCCCGGCTGGAGATGGCCGGCAATGCGTCCGCCGGCGCCATGATCCTTAGTCTCCTTGCGCACCGAAAAGGCCGAGAGACCCCGGCCCTTGGTCCCGGCCACGCCGGCGGTGATGAAGCTGACGCCGTCGGCTCCCATCGTCAATCCACCAATGGCCGTCACTGTTGCGTCGAGTCGCTCCAGAACCAGTTCGGCCACGTCCACCATGGCGTCGGGGGCGCAGATGGTCTGCTTGGAGTCAATAAACCAGTTGGACTTGCGACCGCTCTTGAGCGTGAAGTCGCCCGTGCGAACCGAGTTCGTGAGGAGGTGCTGGAGAACTCGTTCCCGGGTGCTCACGCGATCACCACTCCCTGATGGCCACTTGTAATCGAACCAACGACCGAGGCGGTAATGCCGCAGGAAGCAATAGCGGCCAGCGCGGCGTCGGCCTGGTGGCTGGCCACGGCCAGCGTCATACCTAGGCCGCAGTTAAAGACGCGCAACATTTCTTCCGAGCTCACCTGGCCCCGACGTTGAATCTCAAAGAAGATCTCTGGCGTTTCAAAGGTCTCGAGGTCAATGTGCGCGTCGAGATGGTCTGGCAGCATGCGGGGCACGTTGCCTACGATGCCGCCGCCCGTGATATGGGCGGCCGCGTGCAGGTCGGCCCCGAGCGCTCGACGCACGGCCAACACGGCGGGCGCGTAGATCACACTGGGTCGCAACAGTTCGTCGGCCACGCTGACCGCGGCACCGGGCCACGCCGGTTCGTTGAGGCGGCCCTCGTCATCGAGGAGCACGCTGCGGGCGAGGGTGTAGCCGTTGGAGCGAATTCCCGGTGAGGCCAAACCAATGAGGACGTCACCTTCGAGCACCCGGTGGGGACCCATTTCGGTTCCCTCTTCCAAGGCCCCGACGGCGAAGCCGGCGACGTCGATGTCGTCGGGGTGCATAACCCCGCCGTGTTCGGCCGTCTCACCACCAATGAGGGCGCAGCCGGCCACCCGACAGCCATCGGCAATCGAGGTCACGATCTCTTCAATGCGGGTGGGGACCAAGCGGCCCACCGTGATGATGTCGAGCAGGAACATGGGTTCGGCTCCGACGCAGACGAGGTCGTCCACCAGCATGGCCACGAGGTCGTGACCAATGGTGGAGAAACGATTGGCGAGGCGGGCCACGTGCAGCTTGGTGCCGACGCCGTCGGCCGAAGAGATGAGCACGGGGTTAGTGAGACCCGTCGCGCCGAGGTTGAAGGCACCACCAAAACCACCGATGGAACCCATGACGCCGGGACGGTTGGTCGAAGCGACCACCGACTTAATGCGCTCAACGGCCTCGTCACCGGCCGCGATGTCGACCCCGGCGGCGGCGTAGGTCTGACCGCCCGCGGGTTGATCGAGCAGGCGACTCACGACGTGCTCCCGGCGCGTCCCAACTTCACCGGCACCGGTGCGGGGTAGTTGCCAGTCAGACAGGCGTCACAGCACTCGTCCACGAGACCAATGGCGCTGCGGAGATTCTCCATCGAGATGAACTCCAGGGAGTCGGCGCCAATAAATGCCCGCATCTCTTCGACGGTGCTGTTGGCCGCGAGCAACTCGGTACGCGTTGGCGTGTCGATGCCGTAATAGCAGGGCCACGAGAAGGGCGGTGAGGAGATACGCAAGTGCACTTCAGTCGCCCCGGCGTCGCGCAACATGGCGACCAATGCCTGCGTGGTGGTGCCGCGCACAATGGAGTCATCGACGACTACGAGGCGTTGGCCCTCAATGTTCTCGCGCAACGGGTTGAGCTTGCGCCGCACACCCTTGCTGCGAGAGATCTGATCGGGGGCGATAAACGTGCGGCCGATGTAGCGATTCTTCACGAGGCCGTAGCCAAAGGGAATACCCGAGACGGCGGCGAACCCTTCGGCGGCCGGCACACCCGAGTCGGGAACACCCATCACGAGGTCGGCTTCGACGGTGCCCTGCCGGGCGAGGTGCTCACCCATGCGACGGCGAGCCGAGTGAACCTGGTGGCCCATGAGGTAGGCGTCGGGTCGAGCGAAGTAGACGAACTCAAAGATGCAGAGCTTTTCGCTGCCCTCGGCCGGCGGCAAGAGCTGCGTAGAGGTCACTGCGTTGTCAGCGATTGTCACGAGTTCGCCGGGCTGCAGTTCACGAACGAAGGAGGCGCCGACGACGTCGAGGGCCGGGGTCTCGGATGCGAGCATCCAACCTTCGGGGGCGTCTTCGGTGCCGAGGCGACCGAGACAGAGGGGGCGGAAACCGTGGGGGTCGCGAATTCCGTGCACGATGCCGTCACCGAGAATTACGAGGGAGTAGGCGCCCTCCACGTCCTTTAAGACGTGGCCCAAGGCCTCGGGCAGGGTGGCGCCAATTTCCATGCGCAGCGCCATGAGTTGGGCCACGACGTCCGAGTCCGAAACGAGCATGCCGGGCAGGATGCCGGCCTCAGCGGCGAGGGCGTCAGTGTTAGTGAGATTGCCATTGTGGCTGAGGGCAAAACCGACGCGACCCGTTTCGCGATACACGGGTTGGGCCGCCGTCCAGTTCGCCGAACCCGACGTGGAGTAACGGGTGTGCCCAATCGCGATGTCACCGCGCAGTGAGTGGAGGGCCTGCTCGTTAAAGACCGAGGCGACGAGTCCATTGTCCTTAAAGACCGTGATGGCCTCGTGATCCCAGCTCGCAATTCCGGCCGACTCTTGTCCGCGGTGTTGGAGTGCGATGAGGGCGTCAAAAACTAGGTGTGAAACGGCACGACCGGGAGCCACAATTCCAACGACGCCGCAGGCTTCTTTCATGCTTCCCTAATGGTTGAGGTAGGACGAGTCACCGGACCCATTCTCTCACAGACACGCCGGTGTCACCATCAGTGGGTACGCTCCAGAGCGTGATTGATCTCCATATGCACTCGAATTTCTCCGACGGTTCGGACGACCCCGAAGTTTTGGCCGAACACGCCCACCGGGTCGGAATCACCACCCTTTCCCTGACCGACCACGACACCACCGAGAGTTAC
>CANBVQ010000092.1 GCA_947372925.1 Acidimicrobiaceae bacterium | reverse complement strand
CAGAGATAGGACCAGGTGGGGTTGCCGTGAACGCAGACGATGGTGCCCTTCGGTCCCGGACCAGTGTCAAGAATGTTCCAGGTAACAGGACGGCCATCGGCTCCCGCGAAGGTGACGCGACGGGACCATGACGGCTGTAGTCCGAACGTCTCGAGCTGTGTATCGCTAGGCGTAGAGCGACTCACGAGGTGATTACCAGAGAATTTCGGTGGCCGCGCAATTGAGCCCCGAACCGATGCCCATGAGGAGAATGCGCTCTCCTTCGGAAATGTCGTCAGCGATACTGGCCAACGTGAACGGTACGGCCGCTGGTCCCATGTTGCCGAACGTGGGATAGGTCAATGGCACGCGAGCGAGATCAATACCGAGACGTTCACAGAGTTTTTCGGTGTGTGGCTTCGAGACTTGGTGCATGACGTAGCGATCGCACTTGGTCCAGTCCCAGCCTTGCTCGAGGGCGGCATCAAAGGCTTCGCGGCCGAGGTCGAGTCCGGCCGTCAAGAGCTCCGCCGTGTTCGTTCGCATTTCGTCGAGGTCGCCGACGCAGAGGTCGTGGTGGTTCGTGGCGGCTCGGCTCACGCCACCAAGAAATTGGTGCGCACCTTGGCGTGGTCCACCCATGACCAGCGCGGCGGCGCCGGAGCCCAATGTGAGAGAGGCGAACTGGTCAAAGAAGTCTTGCATTGTTGTTTCTGGTCCCTGCAAGCGGGCAATGGTTGCTTCCTGGGGCTGGCGACTGCCTTCGCCGTCGACAATGAGCACCGTCTTGGCCATTCCCGTTTCAATCGCCATGGCACCCACCGACATGGCGTTCATGAATCCCAGGCACGCGTTGCCCAGGTCAAAGTTCAGACAGTTGGCGCCGAGGCCGAGGCGGAAGTGAACGGCGCAGGCCACGCTCGGCTCGAGGTGGTGTTTGCAGACCGAGGTGGAAATAAGGAGATCAACCTCGCTCGGCAGAACGCCAGCCCGGTCGAGGGCTACGCGGCCCGCTTGAGCCGCGGCGTCATCAAAACAGGTCTCTCGGGGCCACCAGCGGCGCTCGGAAATACCGGCCACTGCTTCGAGCAGTCCCGCCCGCATGCCAATACGTTCGTACGTCTCAGCGAGCTGCTCGTCAATCCACGAAGACTTCACAATCTCTGGCGCCTCGACTTGACCCAAACTCCAAAGGTAGGAACGCGAAAACTGAACTGGGGAGGGCACCTGTAAAGGTTAGGGGTTTTCGGGATAGGTCCTACCGAACATCTTTCTTGGGCACGTGGACGCCAGATTTTGTTCTTCTGAGGTAGCGCCGGGTCTAGAGAGAACTACATGCAGTTGAACCATAAACGATGCTGTCTAAAAGGATTCGCAGCGAAAACATTGCCCTGGGGAGGTGGGAAAGGAAAGAGAAATTTAGCCATTGCTCTATATTGCTAAAAGTGAAGGGAATTCCATCTCCACCGATCACGGCGATTGCAGGTGCCACGCCACCGACACGCGACCGTGTTATCGATGGACTTCGAGCGGTGTCATTGTCGGTAGTTGTCTTTGGGCACTGCTTTATGGCACTGGTGTTGTGGCGTCAAGGTGTGCCCTCGTTAGGCAACTCTTTAACCCTCCATCGGCCCATGCAACTCTTTACCTGGGTGGTACAGGTCATGCCACTGTTCTTCTTTGCCGGTGGCGCCTCAAACGCCATTACGTGGCGAGCCAAGCGAAATAGCGGTTACTCCACTTGGCTGTGGGGTCGTGCAGCGCGGCTCCTCCGACCGCTCTGGGTCTACTTAATTGTCATGGCGCCGGTTGCGCTCATCGTTGCGCACTTTGGTCCAACAGACGTAACGGCACCTTTACTTTTGTTAACGACGCAGTTACTTTGGTTTTTGGGGGCATATTTGATTGTCACCGCCCTTGGCCCCGTGTTCTGGACGCTCCATCAGCGCCGACCTTTCTTTACGATTGCGTCATTAGCCGCCATCGCGGTACTTGTCGATATCGCTCGTTTCGGGTTGGGCGGGCCCACGGCACTGGGTCTCATTAATTTTGTCGTGGTCTGGTGTTTTGCAGCTCAACTGGGAGTTTGGTACGTCGAACGTCGTCCGCAACCTCGAAGCGCTGCCTTGGTGGCATTTGCAGGACTTCTGGTTAATGCTCTCGTTGTGAAGTTGGCGCACTACCCCCTGTCCATGGTGGGGATGCCTGGCGAAAAAGTGTCCAATATGGCACCTCCCACAGTTCCTTTGATGGTCCACTCGGTGGTTGTTTGCATGCTCGCCATGTGCTTGATAACACCACTCCAAAAATTCTTTGCCCGCGATCGTGCTTGGCGTTATGCCGTACTTATAAATACTGTGGCGATGACGCTGTATCTATGGCACCTTCCTATGTTGATTTTGTTAGTGGTCATCGAACGGGCGACCGGCCTCGGGGGGCACGTAACCGTTTCTCATGGCGTCATCACAGCGGGGACTCACTACTGGTTTTGGTGGCCGTTGCATTTCTCGGTATTTATCGTCATGGTGTCCTTGGTGGTCCGGATCTTTTGGGTTCTGGAGAACACTCCTCTTCCGCTCTGGGATGCGGCAAGTAGATTTCCCCGCCTAACCCCGCGACTTTCAGGGTTCGCTATAGGCGTCGGTGTGACGTTATGCGGAACATCACTGCTGATGTTCTCCGCCACAGGTCTAGGGGGATTCCCGACACGGGTCATTCATTACGCCGGACTACCGCTCTCTTCGGGATTAGCCCTACTTGTTTTGATAGTGGGGGCCACCGCAATTCGTTTGGCGGGCGCGCCTCGCAGATAGTTCGTTGGTGAATTCTCGCCCTTGAGGAACAACTAGGTTGCCAATGTTGCGAGAGGGTGAAATGCAAACGGCTAAACGACGCGGAATCTACGCCATTAGCGATCGTGCGGCCGTCGCCACCGTGTTCGTCATCGCGATGTTTATGGACATCATGGACGGCACCATTGTTAACACTGCGCTTCCCGCGATCGGTAACGACTTTCATCACGGCTCCCCAACGGACTTGGCGTGGGTTGTCTTGGGCTACCTCATGTCGCTGGCCATCTGGATTCCCGCCTCCGGCTGGCTCGGCGACAAGTTCGGCACCAAGAAGGTATTTCTCTTTGCGCTCTTTATGTTCACGGCAGCCTCCATGCTCTGCGGCGCCGCTAACTCCATCGACCAACTGACGGCATTTCGTTTCCTGCAGGGAATCGGTGGGGGCATGATGGCGCCGGTCGGTACGGCCATGCTCTATCGGGAGTACCCGCCGATGGAACGGGCCAAGGTTGGAGCATTGCTATCGATTCC
>CANBVQ010000091.1 GCA_947372925.1 Acidimicrobiaceae bacterium | reverse complement strand
GTGTGGAGGACTCGCAGGTCGACGCCGGCGTCACGTAGCAAAATCCCGGCCTGGCGGGCCTCGGCCTCACCCTGAGCGGTGAGATCGACGTCGTGCCAGCCGGTGAAGAGGTTGGCGACGTTCCACTCTGATTGACCGTGGCGGAGAAGTATGAGTTCTGGCATAGTCGTAGCGTAGTTTCAGCCGCAGTCGGCGGGTGAGAAGGGCAAGTGCCCTTACGAGTGCAACTAATCTGCCGGACGGCTCGCCAGGCGATGTTCGGCGCGCCAGATAAGTGCCGAGAGTGTGCTCACGGTGTCACGGCCGTACTGCTGGTTGGGGTTGTGCCCGGTCTGGATCGCAATTAAATACTCAGTGTTGCCCAACATGACGTAACCCGCCGAGTTAATGCCCCATCCATCGCTGTAGGGAAACCAGCCGTTCTTCAGCCCGACCAGTGCCTCGGGTGGCAGTCCTGCACCGACGCCGAACCGCTGGTACCCGACGACATGCTCCATGAGTCTGAGCACGTACCTGCGATCGGAATCGGAGAGAACTTGGTTGGGCAACAGCAAGGTGCGGAGCAAGGCAATTTCGTCGTACGGGGTGGTCATCGTGGCACCCCAGTTCCATTCGCTGGTGGTCTGAGTCATGCCGATGGAGCGGTTGAAGGCGTTTAAAACCGTGGGCCCGCCGAGTTCATTAAAGAGAATGTTTGCCGCTTCATTGTCGGAGTGCTCCACCATCAGGGCCGCGGTGGCTTTGTCGCTGGCCGTGAGTGAACGGCCGAGCTTCGCATTCTTATGCAACAGTGCGGCCAGGATGTCGATTTTGACCATCGAGGCCGTAGGTAACGGCACGTAGGGGTTGTAGTTATAGATGCGCCCCGTCCGTAGATCGCAGACGCTGGCCGTCACGTTGTTGGTTCGCGAGGCCAAAAAAGTCGCGACGTCGGCGTCCTGGAAGGGGTTGCTGGGGATAGTCGTGGTGGTTACCAACGGCACCACCAGGGGGTCGGCCTGGGTCTTGGTGACCCGCAGGTTTAAGGCGAGGGCGAGGGCCACCACGGAGCCGATAGCCGTAATAAGGAGTGCGCGCCTGAGTTTTGGGTGCTTGGGTGGACGACTATGGCGACCTTTACCCATAGTTCAACGCTACAGAGAAGAGCCGAAATTCTTGGTGATTACCAACTCATTGTGCGAGTTCATGGGCGCGGATTGATATCTATAGCGAGCAATGTGGCTGCTTCAACTCTCAAAATAGGTACCCTCCGCCCTGGCGTGGCCGTCCGAACGCTAGATCCGGGGCATCCGTTTAGTAGGCAACTAGGGCCGAAAGTCACATATGTCACGGTGAGTACTAAAAAACTTGACACGAGGCTTATAAGGTCTGGTATTCTTTATGCCATCAAGGGAAATCCCCAGAAGTACTGGGTTTCCTCTACATAAGGAGTACATCACATGGCCAAGGCAGTCGGAATCGACCTCGGAACCACCAACTCAGTCGTCAGCGTCCTGGAAGCGGGCGAACCTGTCGTCATCCCTAACGCAGAAGGTGGCCGCACCACCCCTTCTATCGTCGGCTTCTCCAAGACCGGCGAAATCCTCGTCGGTGAAGTGGCCAAGCGTCAGGCCATCACCAACCCCGATCGCACCATCCGCTCAGTGAAGCGCCACATGGGCACCAGCTGGACGATCGACATCGACGGCACCAAGTACACGCCGCAGGAGATTTCGGCCCGCGTGCTCATGAAGCTCAAGCGTGACGCCGAGGCTTACCTCGGTGAGCCCGTGACCCAGGCCGTCATCACCGTGCCGGCCTACTTCGACGACGCCCAGCGCACCGCCACCAAGGAAGCCGGCCAGATCGCCGGTCTCGAAGTGTTGCGCATCGTGAATGAGCCCACCGCGGCCGCCCTGGCCTACGGCCTTGACAAGGGTCCGGCCGAGCAGACCGTGCTCGTCTTTGACCTCGGCGGTGGAACCTTCGACGTTTCCGTTCTGGAAATCGCCGACGGCGTCTTCGAAGTGAAGTCGACCGCTGGTGACACCCACCTCGGTGGTGACGACTGGGACGACGCCGTTATGAACTGGTTGGTCAAGACCTTCAAGGACACCGAAGGCGTCGACCTCTCGGCCGACAAGATGGCCGTGCAGCGTTTGAAGGAAGCTTCCGAGAAGGCCAAGATCGAACTCTCCTCACTGCAAGAGACTCAGATCAACCTGCCCTTCATCACCGCTACGGCCGACGGCCCCAAGCACCTCGACCTCAAGTTGACCCGCGCCAAGTTCAACGACTTGACGGCCGACTTGGTGGAGCGTTGCCGCAAGCCCTTCGACCAGGCCATCAAGGATGCCGGCCTGACCCTCGACAAGATTGACCACGTCATCATGGTCGGTGGTTCGACGCGTATTCCTGCGGTGCAGGACCTCGTCTCTAAGGTCACGGGCAAGGAGCCCAACAAGACCGTGAACCCCGACGAAGTGGTCGCCGTGGGCGCCGCCGTCCAGGCCGGAGTCTTGAAGGGTGACGTTAAGGACATCTTGCTCTTGGACGTCACGCCGCTCTCCCTTGGTATTGAGACCAAGGGTGGGGTCATGACCAAGATCATTGAGCGCAACACCACCATCCCCACCAAGAAGAGCCAGACCTTCACCACCGCTGATGACAATCAGCCTTCGGTTGAAGTGCACGTGCTGCAGGGTGAGCGCGAGATGGCTTCCTATAACAAGACGCTCGGCAAGTTCCAGTTGGTCGGTATTCCACCGGCCCCCCGTGGCGTGCCCCAGATTGAAGTGACGTTCGACATCGACGCCAACGGCATCGTCCAGGTTTCGGCCCGCGACACCGCCACCGGCACCAGCCAGGCGATCACCATCACCGGTGGCTCGAGCCTCTCGAAAGAAGACATTGACCGCATGGTCCGTGACGCCGAGAGCCACGCCGAAGAGGACCGTCAGCGTCGTGAAGAGGCCGAAGTGCGTAACACCGCCGACGGACTCGTCTACTCGACCGAGAAGTTGCTCAAGGACCAGGGCGAGAGCTTCCAGGGCACCGAGCGCGAAGACGTCGAGCGCGAAGTGGCGGCCTTGAAGGAGGCCCTCAACGGCACGGACATCGAGGCCATCAAGTCGGCCACTGAGAAGTTGATCAACGTCAGCCAGAGCTTCAGCCAGCGTCTCTACGAAGAGGCCGCTAAGAACAACGGCGCCGCGGCCGAAGCACCGGTTGATGACGACACCATCGTTGACGCCGAGATTGTGGACGAGCAGTGAGCGACGAAGTAACGCCCGAAGAGTTCGAAGTGCCGTCCACGGTCGAAGAGATCTTGGACGAGCGCTCCGAAAG
>CANBVQ010000090.1 GCA_947372925.1 Acidimicrobiaceae bacterium | reverse complement strand
TGATTTCTTTCATCTGTGTCGCGGTCACCACCGATTCCGTGCATTGTGCAGTAATAGACGTTGGTGAGCGCTGTCTCGCCGCCTTCGGAGTGTCGATTGAGAATGTCAAAGAGAGCGGATGCCCCAGGCTCTCCAAGGCCGTATTCAGTGTTTAGTGAAGCTGGCATCTGGTCAAACGGCACTCCTTCTCCAATGCCAGAAAGCACATCGAAGAGGTTGAATGGCCACGCCATTGCATCAAACAGCTCCCGCTGCGATAGCGCTTGCCATGGACGAGGAGGTTCGTTTCGAAATCTCGGAAAGCCGAAAAAGGCCTCTTGCGTGATGTCGACATCATCAATTATCAGCGGTGGATGGTCATGCGGAAAGTTCAACCAGGGAAACTTCTTGTTGATTTCGGTAAGTTCAGGGTGAAACCATTGCGGTTTCAAAATCCAGGCGGCCGCCTCGAATCCGTCATACGTACTAACTCCGCCGGCGCAATCAATGACTCTCCTTCCCTCGAGCCATTTCATACCTGCACCTACGTCAACTCTTTGCACTCCGCCACAATCGCACATGGATACGACACGAATCCTGGGGGGCTGGTTCCGACGGCAAGGGCCACTCTGTGCCCGGCTTTTGCAAGATATGCATGTTCGTTCTCACTCAGTGGATTGACGTGCGACCGTTGTGGATCGATGGGGAGCGGGGGTCTTATTGTGATATCATTAGATATCTCAATCAAAGAAGGTTCTATGGCAGACATCCTGATTCGAGACATTCCGGAAGACGTGCTGATCGCCATCGACACTGCGGCTCGCACTCTGGGGCTCTCGCGTACTGAATACCTCCGGCGGACCTTGGCTAGTGAACGCCGACTTCGCACCACGGTGACGGTCGGGGACCTGACGAAGTTTGCTTCGACATTCGAAGATTTGGCTGATTCAGATGTCATGGAACAGGCGTGGCGGTGACCGAATGGTTGATCGACAAGTCTGCGCTAGTCCGCCTGGCGCAAAGTAGCGAAGCAGCCGAGTGGGCGAATCGGATTGAGCGAGGGCTGGTCCGCATCTCGTCGCTCACCCGTCTGGAGGTGGGATTCTCTGCCCGGTCGGGTGATGATCTCCGCTACGCGAATTCGGTTGCACCGTTGGCTGCCATGCCCACTGAGTACTTGACTCCTGCGATTGAGGAGCGAGCCATCGAGCTGCAGCAACTCCTCGCCGACCGCGGTCAGCATCGGGCCCCGTCGATTCCTGACATCCTCTTAGCCGCGACGGCGGAGTTGGCTTCGCTGACAGTCCTGCATCTCGACAAAGACTTTGAACTCATTGCCGCGGTAACGAATCAGCCGCTCGAACGTCTAGCGGACTAGTCCGGGCAACTCTCGCTGGAGGTTGGTGTAGCTGCCTCTTGCGTAATCGCGATGGCGCGCTACGTCCTGGCGCCACAACGAGTTAGATGCAATTCAACCTGCGCTACCCCCGACGTGGCTGCCAGGCACGAATGCTGGGAGGAACTACCGTGCTGCTCGGCACATCCTGAGCAGCTTGAGGCAGATCAGCGTTGAGGTTGATCGGCACGACGCCGGCCCAGGTGTCGCTGTTGCGGTCACTCGGCGTGTCGTCAACAGTCAAGGGGCTGATTCGCAGCGTGGCCTCGAGTATTTCTAAACGCAAGACGGTGGTGGCTCGAACTTCGCCTGTCGTTGATGCCCGGATTTCTTCTCGCCGTCCCGGGATGAGACCATCGGTGATTCGAATGAGAGCGGCCTCTTTGTCGCCACCGTTTAGGGATGTAATACGACCACCGAGTATCACCGAACGGTAGGCCACAGAGCTCTGGAAGGCCGAACGCGCCGCCACTAACCCGTCGATCAACGTGACGGTACCCGAGACGATGTCGGTCCCGCTGACACCACGAAGCAGATCGTTCCCAACCGCTCCGTGTAGCAAGAGCGAGTGCTCGTCACGCACGTAGAGCAGGGGCAGCGAGATGGGCCTCTGATCGAGACCGAGGATGGCGAGGTGCAGAATCCAACCCTCATCCAAAACGGCAGCAACATCTGACCAGTTGGAGGTCGTTTCGCTCACGGTGCCACTCTACCGATGGGTGTTGCTGGCGTTCGTGGGCGTTGGTGGAGCGCTGAGTTAATTGAACGACGCTGCCAGTCGGAGCAGTCCTGCCTCAACGCTCACCAATGGAGTCCACTGCAGGACGCTCTGGACTTCTCGCTGATCAAACCAGTGCGCCATAGAAAGTTGCTGTGCGGCAAAGGCCGTTAGGGGTGGCTCGGAGCCTGGCCACGTGTGTTCCAGTATCGTTCCAAGACGCTTGGCGATTGGGGCCGGTACCGAGCGGATCTTCTTGGAGATGTTGGCGGCCCGCAAAATACCCTGCACGAGTTCCGCGACTGGACGTGGGTCATTGCCGGTGACGGTCCATGCACGACCGAGAGCGGGGCCGTCGTAGGCCGTGGCATCCAGGGCCGCCACGATGGCCGCCGCCGCGTCGTCGACGTACGTCGAATCGACAAGAGCTCGCCCGTGGTCGGGGAGGGCGAGCCGACCCTGAAGTGCCCGGGAAATAACCCGGCCAACCAACTGTTCATCGCCGGGACCCCACACGAGGTGGGGTCGAACAACGACCGTAGGAACGCGAGGATTATCTAGGACGAGCCGTTCGGCCAACACCTTGGTGGAGGTGTAGCGATCACGCCCGGAGTACGAGGCGACTTCAGAGGTTGCCCCCATCGACGGCGTGCCGTGAAAGGCCACTGAGGGCGAGGAGATATGGACGAACCGTCCGCAGTGCTCGGCTGCTGCCCGGGCATTGGTGGTTCCGTCGACATTGATTGAATACGCCGCCGACCATTTTGGACGCGGCGCAACTAACGCTGCCAGGTGGAGGACGGCGTCGTGACCGCGGGATGCTGTGAGTACTTGTTCTCGATTACGAATGTCACCGAGCACTTCTGACGTATCGAGCCCACTGGCGCTTCGCTGATACGTAGTTACGGTGTCGCCGCGAAGGAGCATCTGCTGTGCAACCGTGCGACCCAGCAGGCTGGTTGCTCCCGTGAGGAAAACCTTCATCGGCCGGCGAGAAAGTCTGAGGCTTGGCGCGCTAGCGCCGAACGGTCAATCTTGGAGCGGTGCCGACTGTCTAGGGGGAGTGTTCCCTGCAGCACGGCCGCTACCTGGAGATCGGTCGCGTTCCGCACTGTTTCGGCCGTATCGCTCGGGGCTAGCTGAAGAGTCTTACTGCCCGAGGTGACGACAACCAGAACTTGCGCTCCGACGGGGCCGACGCCCACGGCGGCTACTTCCAGTCCCAACGCATTGCGCACCTGCTCCTCCACGGCAACGCTGGCAAGGGG
>CANBVQ010000089.1 GCA_947372925.1 Acidimicrobiaceae bacterium | reverse complement strand
GGTCAGATTCCGGAGTCCAAAGCGATGGCCAGGCGATCTGCGGCACCCGGAGCAATCCGCTGAGAGCTGCTGGCTTCCGCCCCTGACTCGATTCACGAACGTCCGCTGCGCAGGACCCGACCATCGCTTTCGACGCCGGAGTACAGAGAATACTCCTCGGGCGAAAACCCCACCAGCCCGGCTCAACTAGCCTGAACAACCGGTGTTCCCTGTGGACACTATGGAAGTGTGCGAGAGCGGCCGAATCGGCACGATTGGAAATCGTGTGACCTTCACGGGTCCGTGGGTTCAAATCCCACCACTTCCGCCAAGAACGAGGGGTGGACGATGGCGGCTTCGACGATGAACCAGTTCATGCACCAAGCCCTCGAACTCGCCCAGCTAGCGGCCGACCACGACGACGTTCCCGTCGGTTGCGTCATAGTCAAAGACGGCGTCGTCATCGCTTCGGGAGAGAACCGGCGAGAAATAGATAATGACCCGACGGCCCATGCCGAAGTTGTGGCTCTGCGACACGCGGCGGCGGCACTCGGCCACTGGCGGCTCGACGGTTGCACCGTAATTGTGACCCTCGAACCCTGTGTCATGTGCGCGGGGGCCATCGTGAATGCCCGCGTTGATGCCGTAGTGATCGGCGCCAGTGATGAAAAGGCCGGCGCCGTGGGATCTCGCTACAACGTGTTGCAAGATCCCCGACTCCTCCACGAAGTCGCCGTGACGTGGGATGTAGAGAGTGCGGCATCGGTCGAACTACTCCAGCAATTCTTCGCCGTGCGTCGTTAGCGAGACAACGTTTTCGTCGCCACCAAAGTCGATGCGGCGTCACCGGTGCCTCAAAATGGCTGGTAGAGCCCCGAAGTAGACTCGTAAACGGACAGGTGCTAGAGCGGCCGAATAGGACGGTCTCGAAAACCGTTGTGGTGCAAGCCACCGTGGGTTCAAATCCCACCCTGTCCGCCAGCAGACAAATACAGAAGTAGACGTTTCGGAGATACAAAAGTCCGAATCTGATCTGCTCGACGAGGTTTTTCGGTGATCACTCGCCGAAAGGTGCTTCGGGAGGTGCGAAGGAACTTTCGTAAGAGTCAGTAGACGAAGAGAACCCCCGCTGGGCCGTGAAAAGTCCAGCGGGGGTTATGTATTTCCTGGAGACGTGGTGCCGCTAACCCGGCACCGAGCAATACTCCGCCAAGGTTCACAATCGCAATCGTGGAACTTCTCGAACCACCGATGAGGTTCCTGCCACGAATGCGGAAAGCAGTTCGACGCCGGAATGGTCGTCGGCAGAATGACGCCCCTGGCACGGATGGCACCGGTGGAGGAGTGTCATCACCCCAGTGCTGCATCGTCCAGCCGGGGTGGAACTCAAGCCAGGAATCGCCGTACGCCCGGAACTATCCCGGCATCAGACATCCGAGCCAAATCCGAGGGAAGATTCGCGGTATGGCCATTTTCTCCCTAATGCATATACACAAAAAAATTTATGCTTTCGGGGTCGAACTGCTTGTGAGAATGGACTTCAGTTTTGCTTGAAACAGCAGCGACCAGTAAAGGGAGTACTGCACCGTCGTGTGATCTGCGTCAGCCATAACAAAGATGTGGTTGACGAATGCCGGGCATCTGTTGTGCACACAGAAGAACGAATTGGTATCCAACAACGAGAAATTAAGTGCCGTTGCTGCTGCCTGATCCTTCATCATCGCTGCTGAATACAGGCCGTTGCCTCGTAATCCTGGCGTGTATGACATAGTGCACGCTTGGAGATTGCCGGGGTGAGCCATGACGCACGAGGGGACAAACTGAGGGAAAATTGGCGCCGCTTGGATAATAATGCCCCGTAATCCGGGTAGGCCAGCGGTCATCGGTAACACTTCTTGCTTAAGGGCGTCGATATAAGGCTGCTCCGTGGCTGAACCTCCGCTATGGGACGTTCCAATTTCTGACACCATGAGCACATCAGGATGAAGTGAATTAATGACTCCGGGCAGCACCTTGTGCCACGTATCACACGCGTTGACCAGAGTGGCCGTCCAAAGAGGACCGGCGATACCGTTCCAACCATAGGCAGGGGAGCAGCCTAAGAATGAAAACGATGCAACGCGATAGCCCAGACTCTTACCTGCTAGATCGAGCGCTGGAATCCAGTTCCCGACACTCGAGTTCCCGAAAATGACGATCAACTTCTTTGCCTTCAGGTCGCCGTACCAGCAGGGCTTCGGCGATTTCGCCTGATTGGGATATACAAAGGGGTTACATGAAGTTCGAAGGTATGAGGCTCCGCTATAGAGGTCAGAGTATTTCGGTGAAGCCGTAGACGATGGGTAGATGGGACGCGTAAGTGTCGTTGCCCTGAGGGCTACTTCGAGTTGATATTCCAGCTGGGCGCTACTGGTAACTCGAGCCGGCCCCGATTGGGCGGCATCGGCTGATCGCGTCACGCAGCATGACGCGATCACCAAGGCAATCGTCGTCACTCCTCGGAGAATATGAACGCGTGACAAGGTCAAGGCAGTTGGCGCGTTTCAGACTGGTTACCATTCATCGGCACTGGCACCTATCTGTAGTCGAAAAGATTTTAGTTACCATTTTTAATCTACTGCAATGTCATCGAGACAGGTAGTCAAACTATCCAACACACTTTCCTGCATCATGCAGTTAGTGCGTATCGGTGTGGACAACCTTGAATCACCCCACGGTGCTCTCTTGGAACATTTTTTTAGCTACCCGTTAGGAACGATGTGGCTGAATGGCGTTGGCTGGGATGACACCAAGACGACCAGCGTTGAAATCCTCGAAGGCCTCTTGGATCTCGGCCCTCGTATTCATCACGAACGGCCCGTACTGAACGACGGGCTCGCGCAGCGGAACACCGCCGATAAAGAAGATTTCCAGATTGGGGGTGTTGCCGTCCTGGTGGGCATCGGCCTCGAAGGTCACCATGTCGCCTTCGACGAGAACGGCCATCTGACCAGTGCGGAATGGACGGCGCTCCGCCCCCACCACACCGGAACCGGCGAGGACGTAGGCCAGGGCGTTGAACTCACTCGGCCAGGGAATTTCAGCGCGTGCTCCGGGAGCCACCGTGACGTGCGTAATGGCCAGCGGCGTGTGTGAGATACCGGGACCCGTAAAGCCGTCGACGTTGCCGGCGAGGATGCGCACCAGGGTGCCACCATCACTGGTTGTGACCATGGACGCATCGCGACCCTGAAGATCTTGGTACTGGGGCGCAATCCGCTTCTTGGCGGCGGGCAGGTTGATCCACAGTTGAATGCCGTGAAAGAGACCACCCGATTCAACGAGAGCCGAGGGCGGCGTCTCAATGTGCAAGATGCCGTCGCCGGCCGTCATGTACTGGGTGCCACCGTCGGTAATCATTCCGCCGCCGCCCATGGAGTCTTGGTGGATGAACTGGCC
>CANBVQ010000088.1 GCA_947372925.1 Acidimicrobiaceae bacterium | reverse complement strand
CTGATCTCACGCTGG
This sequence comes from Acidimicrobiaceae bacterium, assembly GCA_947372925.1. Classification (GTDB taxonomy): domain Bacteria; phylum Actinomycetota; class Acidimicrobiia; order Acidimicrobiales; family RAAP-2; genus RAAP-2. The sequence goes on along the minus strand of CANBVQ010000088.1, from coordinate 3,402 downwards.
GCGTAGGACCAACCACGGATGTAGGCGTTGACCTTCTGGTAGCCGTTGGGCAACGTGAAGGACCTCGGGCTAGACAGCGCAGAGTTCGATGGCGAGGAGTTGGCCTGAACCTTGAAGGAGTAGGCCTGACCCTTGGTGAGACCTGGCACTGTGCAAGAGGTGGCCGTCGTGGTGCAACTCCCGACCACGTTGCCGTTGGCATCGTAGGCGTAAACGGTGTAGTCAGTAATCGTGCGACCCGAGTTGTTAGTCGGGTGGGTGAAGGTCACGACCGCACCATCGCCAGTGTTAGAAGCGGCAACGCCCGAGATGCTCGGGGTGACCGGTGTGCCGTAGGGGGTGGCCGAGGCGGTAACCGAACTCGAGGTGTTCGCGCCGTTCTTGGCCACGATCGTCGCGGTGTAGTTAGTGCCGTTAGTCAGTCCACTAAACGTGCAGCTGAGCGCAGCACTGGGATTCGCCACGAGGTCAATTACGCAGTCGGACTGACCGGGGATTGAAACCACGTAGCTCGTCACCACGTCACCCGAGGTCGGGGCGCTCCAGGTCACCGACACGGTGGTGTCGCCACCAGTGGCGGCGGCGCTTTGCACCGGACCAGGCGTGCCGTGCGGCGTGGCACTGACCTGAACACCAGAACTGTTGCCCTGGGCATTCGTAGCCACAATCGTTGCGGTGTATTCGGTGCCGTTGGTGAGCCCCGTGAAGGTGCAACTCAACGCAGCACCAGGATTCGCCACGAGGTCAACCACACAGTCGGGCTGACCGGAGATCGAAACGGTGTAACTAGTGATCGGAGCGCTGCCGTCTGAGGCTGGTGCAGCCCACGACACGATCACCTGAGTGTCACCACCGGTAGCGGAACCGGAGGTCACGCTACTCGGTGTCGTCGCCGGCGTCGCATTGACATCCACTGTCGTGCTGGAACCCTGGGCATTCTTGGCCACAATGGTGAAGGTGTACTCCGTGCCATTGGTGAGGCCCGTGAAATCACAGCTCAGCGCCGCGTCGGGATTAGCCACGAGATCAATGACACACGTGGGGAATCCGGGAACAGATACTTCGTAGCTCGTTGGAACGTCTCCAGTATTTGGAGCAGTCCAGGTCACGGTGACGTGTCCATCGCCGGGAGCGGTAGCGCCATCGAGAACCGGTCCTGGCTTTGTGAGCACCACTGCGCCCACAGGCTTCGTTGCAAAGACGGCTCCGTATCCCGTGAGGCCGTTCGAAGTTGCCGACACTTGGCTGACGATGTACTTATCCTTCATCGCACTTGTAAGTGTCAGCGTGCTGGACGTAGCCCCGCTGATTGGCGCACAGCTGTTACCGGGGGTCCCCTGTGGAAGGGTGCAGGCGTACCACGAATAACCAAAAGTCAGGCCCGTATCAGGCGACCATGTGCCACTAGTAGTTGAAATAACGTCACCTACGGTGAATCTCCCCGTGGAAGTGGTGTCAGTCAGAACCGGGGGAGATAGTGCCGTTGGGGGGCGTACTACGGCCTGAGAAGGCTCGTTGGAAGGTGCGGTTGCCGTTGAGTCATCCGTACCCGTGGTGGAGACCGTCGCCATCATAAATTTCCCGCTATCAGCGGCTCCGGTGTAATACGACTGGCTGGTTGCGTTGGTCACCGCGGAGCAGGAGCTATTGGTAGCGGGGTTAGTTACCCCCTGGGTATCACAGCGATACCACTGGTATGTGTAGCTGCCGCTGCCATTTGACCACGTGCCGTTTGAGACGCTCAAGACGTCACCCTGTGCATACTGACCAGGTGTCGTTGTGTCGCTCACCACTGGTGGGATGGTGTTCAAGGCGGGCTGACCGACTCCAATCATCACCAAGTTGTACCCCAGGCTCCAAAGAAGGCTGCCGGTATAAACGATCTGATACGCCGGATAGCTGCCTGTCTTGAAACTCCAGTTCGACGACTTCGTTGGATCGTAGGACCAGACCAGACCACCATTCGCAATATCTACCGCAGTCACAACACCCGACTGGCTACCAATCCAGAGGTAGCGACCGCTCAACGTCAAGCCCTTCGGTTGACTTACGGTACCGATGGTGCGAACCGTTGCGCCCGTCGCCTCATCAATTTGATACACCGCACTCGAAGTTGAAAACCACGCGTACGTCCCATCTGACACAATTCGCCGCGCCGCGATTGCAATCGAGCGAACCGTGGCCCCATTGGACTTATTAATTTGTCGCACGTTGCTGGCACCCGCATCGGCTATCCACGCGTACTGCGAGTCCACCGCCACGCTGTAGAAACCCGGGTTTGTCGTCGGAATCGTCGTCGTGATGGTGTGCGAAGCAATATTGAAAACATACGAAGCGCCATTCACGCCAAACGTCGCCGAATGTGTCGAGACATACACGTTCGTGCCGTCGGACGCAATACCTACGGGACAGATGTTTCCATAGGCACCAACCGAGTACCGGTTGAGCACCATGGCCGTACTTGGATCGATTTGTGCAATTCTGCAATAGTTGTAATCGGTGGCCCAAATATAGGTTCCATCGAAGGAAGCATCTGTCGCATACACGCTTACGGTTGTGATCAGCGCCCCAGTAACGGGGTCATATTTTTTGAGCGAAGAACCTAAAGAAATCCAGATTGCCCCTGCAGCAAGGAAGGCCGACTCATATGAAGAATAGGCACCGTAGTAATCAGCAATCTTCAAGACTGCATTGAAAGGGAAGGCGGGCAACGTGGGGTTGGCTGTCACCGCGGTGGTGGAGGCGTCGGTGCCCGTTGCCGTTACCACTGGATAGACATAGCTGCCCAAGTCGTCGGCAGTCAAGAGATAGGTCGAGCTTGACGCGCCATTGATATTCGAACAACTTACGTCGGACTTTGCATTGGTCACTGCTGACGACGTACAGCGGTACCACTCATAGCCGTAGGTTCCAGTCGCACTTGACCATGTTCCCGTTGTAACACTCACGGTGTCACCAGTTAGGTACTTACTCGGTGTCGTACTGTCTGTCATCAATGGTGCAACAGTGTTGACCGCCGGCCCGGTAGAAGGCACGGCGAAAGCCTCCTGGCCTGAAATGAAACCTGAACCTATTGCCACGAGCGTGGAAATCAGAACTACGGCGAGATTCGACTTAGAGAACTTGAACAATCGTGCAGACATAATAAATATCCTTCATCTGATGCTGTGTACTGAAATTACACGCTTATGGATTTGAAGCACAACTATGCGGCTTGAAAATGACTGAGCATCCGATTGAAACGCGAACGAAAAATTGTCCGCTCGCCGCCAAAGTCCGTAATTTTTCTCAAGCAAACAAAGACCCCGCCCCGCACCACAGTGCGAGACGGGGTCGATGCCTAAGAACTTAACGACCCTGGATAACCGCCACGCGGTTAAGCACGGTCCCGCCGAACTTGGT
>CANBVQ010000087.1 GCA_947372925.1 Acidimicrobiaceae bacterium | reverse complement strand
TAAGTGCGAGCCAAATCTTTCAAGTCAAGACCAGCACAGAACGCGGGGTCAGTGCCGGTGAGGATGATTACTCGAATAGCTGGATCCTCATCGAGGGCCACCATGGTTGTGACCAAGTCGGCCATCATTTGTCCGGTGAGGGCGTTCCGTGCTTCGGGACGATCAATCGTCACAATGGCGAGGGGCTCAGTTCGTTGAGTAGTAATCACAGTTACTTCTCTAGCACTAGCGCAACAAAAGAATGGACGGGGTGCTCGTACTCTTTATGACCAGCGTGCTCTTCGTCGCTGTGGACTTAGTAAATCGCCAGGGGTGACCGTCCGCCCCGGTGGCACTCAGCACCATCATTCCGTCACGGCGGATGGCCATGGAGGGTGAGCTAACCAGCATGCTCGACTGAACGGTCGTCGCCAAGGGGCCCAGCGTGCCGAAGGTGCGCATTTGACTTTGCGCGTTTACGTAGGCCACCTGGTGACCAACCGGACCAAACGCGACAACGACGGGTGATGTCCCTGGTCGAACAGCAAGAGACGTGGCTTGGTTGGTTTGGAAATTCGAACCTTCAGCGTCACTTTCAGCGAGCTGTACACGTCCGGCTTCATTGGTCACGACCACTACTACTGAGCCGTCGCCACGTACGGCAATCGAGGGATTGGTGTTCGGAGCTGCCACGAGGCCGGTATCTGTAACGCCGGTGGCCGTAGCCACGCTGACTGACTTAGACGGCGTAACGAAGGCCACGTGATAGTCGCCATGAGCATCAAGGGCCAGGACGGGGTTAGTGCCGGCCCGCACCGTACTGTTCAATCTCACGGCGCCGCTCGTCCGCCAAATCGTCAATGAACGCGAAGTATCAGTGAGAGCAATGGTGGGGTTGTCGTTACCATCTAACTGCAACGTAGAGCTGGTTTTGAGAGCCGCCACGACTCCCGTATCAAACCGTCGACCCTGACCGTCTACGTACCAAACGTGTTGCGCTCGATCGACAAAGCTCACCGCATAAGAACCGCGCACGGTAGGTGCGCTCGTTGGCGAACTATCCGGAGCGACGGTCTCTAGTGAAGTAACCACTCCGAATGTTCCTTCACGGAACATCACACCAGACGGCGAAACCAATGTTGAGATGAATCCACGGCGTGGACCACCTTTTTCGACATGAGTGTTAAAAGGTGAGTGGAGGAAACCCTTGATGGGGTGATAACCACCAGTCATCGTTCCGCGGCCGCGTTGGTAGATATGAAAGCCCGTCATGCTGGCGTTCTGTTCAACGGCAATGATTTGAGTAGAGCCGTCAAGAGACTTTTCCGTATGGTCGACGACTGAAACGTGACCGTACGTCAGACCCGCCTCAATAACCAGGTCGCCAGGAACGGGCGCGTACGAGGAGGTCACGGGATAGAAACGAAGACCGGGCGAACCTTCGGGAATGTACTGAGCGCCGTAACGAAAGTTGCCGGCCTTCACGCCACCGTTGGCGAAGACTCGCCCCCAGTTCATGACTCGATAGAGGCGGGCCGCTAGTTCAACACACTGCCACCCGTACCCGTACTGCGACTGGGGGCTACTAATTGATACCCCGCCGCATGAAACGCCGGTGTACTGGTTGGCTCCGTTACTGCGATCATCAACGCCGCCGCCCTGTAGCCAGTAAGCACCGCGCAGTATGACCGTCCCGCAATCGGTTTGGGCCGTCGCCGGCGAGACATGAACCGCACTGGAAGCACCGACAACAATGCCCGACAGCAGGAGGGCCATCGTTAGCAATCTGCGCATGGGTGCGCCTCTCATTGAGACAGGGAACTACTTGACGAGGTCGTCAGCAGTCTCCATGCCGGCACGCCAGGTGGAGCGGGCAACAATCTTCGAGGTGTCGGCACGATCACGGTACTTAACCGCAATCTGCTGCACTTCTTCCAAAAGACCTTCAGAGAGTGTGGTGGGGTTGAGGCCCAGCGCCAAGAAGCGGTCACGGCTCACGTTGAGTTCGTTCTCCGCAGCTTCGCGACGGGGGTTCGGCAAGTTGGCCACTTCCACGCCAGTGAGCTTCGAGATCATCGCGGCGAGGTCACGCACACGGTGGGTCTCGGTTACCTGGTTAAACACGGCGGGCTTTTCGCCAGCGGCCGGTGGGTTGTTCAACGCAATCTCAATGCAACGAACCGTGTCGCGGATGTGGATGAAGGCGCGAGTCTGACCACCGGTGCCGTGCACGGTGAGGGGGTGACCGATAGCGGCCTGCATCAAGAACCGGTTCAGTACGGTGCCGTAGTCACCGTCGTAGTCGAAGCGGTTAATGAGGCGCTCGTCGAGAGCGGTCTGGGGAGTTTGGGTTCCCCACACAATGCCCTGGTGCAAGTCGGTAATGCGGATCTGGTCGTTGGCCGCGTAGAAGGCGAACATCAACTGATCCATCGTCTTGGTCAAGTGGTAGACGGAGCCGGGGTTTGCGGGGTGCAGGATCTCTCGGTCCAGCAGACCTTCTTCAGTCGGAACTTTGACGGTCAAGTAACCCTCGGGGATTGGCGTAGTGCCCGTCCAGCCGTAACCGTAGACACCCATGGTGCCGAGGTGAACCAATTGAATGTCGAGACCTGAAGCGACAATGGCCACCAGCACGTTGTGTGTGCCGCGGATGTTGTTGTCGATCGTGTAGCGCTTGGCAGGGGTGTTGCGCATGGAGTACGGCGCGGCTCGCTGCTCACCAAAGTGCACAATGGCGTCGGGGCGCTCGTTAACGACCAACTGCGCAAAGAGGTCATAGTCTTCGGCCAAGTCCAGGTTTTCGAAACGGATGGTCTTCCCGGAAACTTCCTTCCAGACCCGGATGCGCTCGCCCATTGGGCGGATTGGGGTCAAGGAGTCAACTTCGAGCTCGAGATCAATGGCGCGACGGCTCAGATTGTCAACAACGATTACATCGTGACCAATGTCAGAAAGGTGGAGTGCTGTTGGCCAACCACAGAATCCATCACCACCGAGAACTAGAACTTTCACGACCATCTCCCATTCACGCTCACTCGAGCAACATGGCCTCTCGTGCGGACACGTAGAGAACTGGAAAATCCTAGTTCTGGGTCCTTTTCATTCTCGAGAGATTTCCGACTCTTTCATTACGAACGAGTTACGAAATGAAGAATTAGATGGCTACGGAAAGTGCCATCTCGAGATAGTCGCGGGGGGTTTCGTTGGAAAGCTCCACGCTCTTGCCTCGATCATCCCAGTCGCGCAGCGCTAGGGCGTCCTTGCTGCCGGGATTGCGCTCAAACCGCTCGGCCTCTTCCTGAGTCAAAGGGCCGCCCTGAACGGCCAAACTCAAGACGGACGCTTCCGAGAGCGTCTCGAAGTAACCGGGTTCCACCGCACAGCGATAGCGCTTGGCCGTGACGTGCATGGCAATGGCCCGGGTGACCTGGGGCGGAAATACCTTTGCCAAGTATTTGGCTCCAGT
>CANBVQ010000086.1 GCA_947372925.1 Acidimicrobiaceae bacterium | reverse complement strand
TGGGCCCAACTGTTGCTCGATCAAGAGTTGTTACTCGCCGCTGAGTCGGGTCTCTCGTCCGACGGGAAGCGGCAGTGGCTCCTTCGCTTCGCCGGCGAAGAAAAACAGTTCGTCGCAATCTGGATGACGCTCCGCCAGCGAACGGTTTACGTCGAAATCGAGCTCATGCCGCCCCCGGAAGAAAACGTGTCAGAAGTTTTGACCATGGCGATGGCAAAGAACTTTGATCTATATCCGCTCCACCTCGCTATTGGCCCCGACAACGGTCTGTATCTGGTGATGCGATTTCCTGTAGGTGACGCCTCTGGCGAACTATTTGACGAAATTAGCGGGGCTGCTCTTCGTTACGTCGATGAACTCTTCCCTACGTTGATGGCGCGCGGATACGCTTCGGCCTATCGTCGCCGTGTACGTACAAGGCCCTCAAAGTAATTATAATTTAGGTATGGAACGATATTCCACAGTTCGATATGGGCGTCACATTCTTTTCCTCGCCTTGGTGGCGGTGGCAATAACCTTTTCGCACCCCGTCTCGGCTGCAACGACTACGCCGTGGACGAAAAATCAGTTGGTGGCAGCACTCGTGGCCGCGCAGAAAGCTCCTCTCAAAATTGCAACCACGACTCCGGCGCTCTCGGCACTGGTCACGCCATTCGATATCAGCGCCGCATCGGGAAATGGGTTGATCAGTCCGCAGTGTCAACCGTATGGGCACCCTGCTATTGCCCGCAATCCCGTACCGTGTCTCTTTGGCGAGACTGCGAACCCAAAAGGTGATGTAGTTCTCTACGGTAATTCCCATGTTGACAATTGGATTGCGCCCCTATCTAGCGCTATGAAGGCCAAGGGATATCGTCTCGATGTCTTTGGCTATGCGGGATGTCCCGCAACATCGCTTGATTACTCCCAGGGACCCTTCGCGCTTCGAAGTGGAAATGTGAACGACTGTCTCGCGTGGATCGCCCGCCTGCCAGAAAAAGTCCGTGCGATTCAACCCAAAGCGATTTTCTACACCGGGGGACCAGAATTCTCCTCGCTACTGGGGGCTAAAGATCAAGCCTTTGCGACGGGGGTGAAAGATCTCATGACACAAATGGGCTCAGCACAAAAATTAATTCTCGGCACAACGCCGTCGCTCAACGCCGCCGCACCGGCGTGTCTCGCGCAGCACAAGTCAGATGCCACGTTCTGCCAAATGACGTATCGGGCAACGTCGTTCTACTCCAAGCTCATGCAGCGTGACCAGGTGGTGGCTAGTACCACCAAGGCGACCTTGATACCGACCAATGCCATGTACTGCCAGCCCAACGCCCAACATCGGCTTCAATGGATTTGCCCCGCGATAGTTGATGGCATCGTTGTCTATACCGATACCAATCACACGACGCAGGAGTACTCCAAGAGACTCGCCACGGTGCTCGCGAACGCCTTGGCACCCCTCGTTAAATAGTGCTTTCACAACTGCACTAGCGTGTAGCTATGGCATTTGACCTCATTATTGTTGGCGGCGGACGCATGGGCGGAGCGCTCGCTAAGGGCCTCCTCGCGGCCGGCTGGTGTGCACCGGACCGACTCGCGATTATTGAATCCGCGGTGCAAACACGCGATGAACTGACGAGCGAGCTCCCCGGTGTGACCGTGCTCGCTTCGCTCGAACTCGAGCACGTCGACCCTGAGTTCACCAGCGCCATCTTGGCGGTCAAGCCCGATCAAGCAGAGGGTGCGGCTCGCCTCATTGGTGCCGTCGGAATCCGACGCGTGCTGTCGGTCGTCGCGGGACTATCAACGAAGCGCATCGAAGCAACTCTTCCTAATGGTGCGGCTGTGATTCGTTCAATGCCTAATACTCCCGTGCTTGTCGGCAAGGGTGTGTCCGCCATCTCGGGTGGTGATTTTGCGACCAAGGATGATCTGGACTGGGCCACTTCGGTCCTCGGTGCCGTGGGCATTGTGGTGCGCGTCAGTGAAAAGCACATGGACACCGTTACGGGACTTTCGGGTCCCATGCCGGCCTATCTCTACATGGTGGTTGAGGCGTTGGTCGAAGCCGGTGTCCATCAAGGACTCACGCGCGAGGTCTCCCGTCAACTGGTTATCGGAACCTTCGAAGGGTCCGCCGCGCTACTGGCGGCATCGGACTCAACACCCGAAGAACTCCGCAGCCAGGTGACGTCACCGGGTGGCACGACCGCGGCGGGATTACGCATGCTGGAAGCACGGGCTGTTCGCGCCGCATTCCTCGAAGCGGTTGCCGCCGCCTCCGAGCGCAGCCGCCAATTAGGGCGCTAGGAACAGTCGTCACAATGTCGAGCGCCATCAATCGCAATCGCCAACTGTCTGAGCCCACCATTGCCAGACTCCCGGTGTACCAACGAATAGCCCAAGAGATGCTTCGTCGGGGTCTGACCAAGACCGACTCTCAGCGACTCGGTGACCTCGCCGGTGTCACGGCCGCAACAGTGCGACGAGACCTCTCCGGCTTAGGCCCCCTCGGTACTCGGGGTTCGGGATACGACGTACAAACGCTGGAAGTCCAGATCGATGAAGCGCTTGGTCACAACCGTCTCTACGACGTAGTAATCATCGGACTCGGAAACCTCGGGCGCGCGCTCGTGGGTTCCAACAACTTCCTCATCCGGGGAGCTCAGATCGTCGGGCTCTACGACGTCGACCCGCAGCTCGTAGGAACTGAGATTGCCGGTATCACGGTCCGGGATCCACGAGAAGGAATCTTGCCGGCCACAATCGGCGTTATCTGCACACCTTCCGAGGTGGCGCAGGACGTAGCCGATTTGCTCGTGGGAGCCAATATCCACGCCATTTTGAACTTCTCACCAAAGGTCCTCGAAGTCCCGGTGGGTACCGCTGTTCGGTACGTGGACTTCTCGATTGAATTGCAGATTCTGGCCTACCACCTCACCAACGGAACCGGACCTCTCGGCGGTGGATTGTTGCGTACATTAGGACTTACGACCCCGCCCGTTGCGGCTCGACCCTCCTAGCATGGGGGCGGAGGTCACGTGTCTTTTCTCTCAGTTGGACTAAATCACGAACGAGCGACGCTGGATTTATTAGAGCGCGTTACGGTCCCTGACGATGAATTTGGTAAGGCCCTCGGCACGCTCTTGGCCAACGCCAATATCCAAGAGGCCGTCTTGGTCTCGACATGCCTCCGCACCGAGGTCTATGCGGTAATCGATCGCTTTCACGGCGCTGTCGAGGAGATCACCGCGACGCTTGCGGCCATAACGAACGTTTCCGAAGATGAAATCTCTCCAGTCCTGGAAATCCATTTTGACCGGGGCGTATCGACTCATCTCTTTTCAGTTGCCGCTGGCTTGAAATCAGTGGTGCCCGGTGAATTCGAAGTACTCGGTCAGCTTCGACGCTCGCTCGAACGAGCCGAAGAAGAGAACGCCGTTGGTGCGGAACTCTCCGCACTCTTCCAGCGCGCCATTGCCGCTGGCCGCAAGGTGCGCAGTGAAACAGCTAT
>CANBVQ010000085.1 GCA_947372925.1 Acidimicrobiaceae bacterium | reverse complement strand
GGTTCAGGTGACCGGCGGCGAAGTAGAGAAAGTCGGTGGAGGCCAGACCCAGGTCGGTGACCTTGGTGCCGACGGCGCGGGCCCCTTCGGCGAAGGCCGCACAGAGAGTGATGCCGGAGGGACGCATGTCCTTGGCCATAACGATGTGGGGGGCCTTAGTGAAGGTGGCGAAGGCCGATCCGACGGCCCGAGCGAGATTCTCGTCGATCTGGTCGGGGTAGGTGCCACGGATGTCGTAGGCCTTAAAGACGTCACTGGTGTTCACAACTACACAGCCTACTTTGCAATACACCTATTTAAAAATGGAGATTGCTAGCCTGAAGCGGTGATAACCAAGGGTGAGACAATCTGGCTGACTGGACTCTCCGGCGCCGGGAAGTCGACCACCACTGAGGCCATCAAGGCCCAGTACAAAGCTGAGGGCACCCGCATTGTGGTCCTCGACGGCGACGATCTGCGCGGGGGCTTGAGCCGCGACCTCGGTTTTTCCAATGAGGACCGTGACGAGCAGGTTCGCCGGGCCGGAGAAATCGCCATCGTCATGGCTAACCAGGGCTTTATCGTCGTGGTCGCCCTCGTCTCCCCTCGTCGGGTCGCCCGCGAGTTAGTGCGCAGCCGACACCTTGAGTCGAACGTTCTCTTTCACGAGGTCTACCTCTCCACGCCCATTGAGGTCTGCGAAGCCCGGGACCCCAAGGCTCTGTATCGCGCGGCCCGTTCGGGAACCAATCCCCTCATGACCGGTGTCGGCGACCCTTACGAGCCGCCACTCAACGCCGAGTTAGTGGTCAACACGGCCGAGTGCACACCCGACGAGGCCGCGACCTCGATTCGAGCGCTGCTCAATAACTCGCGTAACTAGCGGCGAGCCTTTCGCTGGCACTACCGCTGCTTGTTGGGCACCCTTCGCGTTGGCCTTGAAAACCGGGTATCGCCTTCGGGGCTTCCTAGCTGGCGCTCCAATCCGGTGAATGCTTCAATGATCTCAGCTGCTTCGTAAGCACGATTTCTCTTGCCAACTGATACTTGCTTCAGAATTCCCGCGCCCACCAAGACTTCGACGGCTGCGCTTACGGCGGGGAAGGATCGGTTCATGAGCTTGGCGACGCCCGGAATGGTGACTACTGGAGCTCCGGGAAGTTCCGCAATGAGTCGATCGGTTGATGAGTTCTTCCGAACTTTCCCCAACTTGACCCGCCACGCTGTTTGGATTTCCTGGACACGGTTCTCGTATATCTCGGCATCAATACAGGCTCGTGTGCACGCAGTAGCAAACTGCGATATCCACTCGTTAAGACCTCGGCGAGCATCTTCAGATTCGGCGTCACCTTGGTACCGAAAGCCAGTGAGACCTTCGATGTAGGCCTTGGCCCACGTGGCGAGTATCAGAGATACGGGTGTCAACACCCTTTCGGCGAGCCCCCGACGCTTGAGGATGACGTGAATCAATGCTCGACCGGTTCGTCCGTTGCCATCCACAAAGGGGTGGATGGTTTCAAACTGAGCATGTGCGATGGCCGCCTGCACCACCGGGGGCAGTCCGTCATCGTTGCAAAACGCGACAAGGTCTTCCATCAATGAAAGGACAAGATCTTCTGGAGGCGGGACAAATTTTGCCGAGCACGGGTGGTAGCCATTTCCACCAATCCAGTTCTGACTATCCCTGATGACTCCGCCCCTCGCACTGAGGTGCGTTTGCGAGAGAAGGAGTTTGTTCATCGTCAGAATGGTGTCGAGAGTGATTGGCTCGGCTGGATTTGCCAACGCAATTGCGTACGACATGGCGTCGATGTTCGAAAGTACTTCCGCTGCCGTTACATCTTGCAGTTCTTCTTGCGCATCTCGTGCTACTTCGGCTTGAAGGAGTCGGCGGGGGGCGAGTTCCAGTCCTTCGATTCGAGATGACGCCACTGCTTCTGCTCGAAGAAGGATCCGCGCCAAGGCTTCGGTATTAGTCAACGTCGTGGAGGTCGCATTCAGCCTGAGAATTGCGGTCTCGGCCTCAGCTACCGCTGCAGCTACCTGGCCATCGAGCACATACGTTCGACCGCAGAGGAGGTCAGGAACATACGCTTCATAGTCACAGCCAAGGCGATCGCTACGGGTCAGTCCGTTGCCCGAACCAGGCCAGTGTCTCTGAATAACCTTTGACATGACTTCTCCTTATTCAAGTTTATATTATAACCTTTAATAAGGAGAATCTGTAGTAAAGGTTGTCGCGGTTCAGTCACCACGAATCTTCGACTGGCAAACCGCTAGTTGCGAGGGCCGTTTCCTAAACGGTTCCACGAGCGTCGACGCCACAGGGCCCGCGCACCGAAGAGCACCGTAATGAAGGTGATCCAACTGCCCCACGTGCCGGCGGCCGTGTTGCCATAGACCATCGAGACGTGCTTGCTGGTGGGCACCACGACCATGAGGTTGGGGCTGACGCGGTAGGGACCGGTCGCGCCGCTCACGTGCCAGCGGGGGTAGTAGGAGATCTTCACCAGGACGGGAATGCCCGTCTTGTTGACGTCAAAGGAGATCGACTGGTCCTGCTGATCGACGTTGGTCACCACCACTGGCAACACGCCCTTGCGGGTCGTGCGTAGCGGGTTGGTGGTGCGGGGCCAGTTAGTCGGTCCGTCACTGGCCAGCATCGTGGGCCACTGCTGCGGGTCGAGCCACCACGACTGGTTGGCGGCGAGCCAGGCTTGGCGCGAGCTGATATTTGACACCACGTTGGGCAGGGTCTTCACCCCTTCGACGACGTGGGAGTCCTTCACGAAGTAGATGTGCCACTGCACACCCCCGTTGTCCCAGAGGCGGGTGTGATCGATCTCTTGGAGGTTGGGGTTGATAGTCGCTGCGGTCACCACGGACGGTGAAAAGGCCATGAAGTACTTCACCCCCAACATCTGGAGGTGATCAATACCGAGGTTCACGTTGGTCGTGCCGTAGCTCAGGCCGACCATGGGATTCGAAGACTTGCCGGCCTCGGCCAGTTCGGCCTGATCTAAGAAGTGATAGGGCACCGTCGGTGAAGACTCGAAGGTCAACCCCTCCATGGAGCCAACACAGTTCTTCGTCCAGTACGGCAAGAGCATGAGGGCCATCGGGGTGCCGAAGCGGCCCTCGTCCGAGCTGTACTCCCACATCGCTTGACCACAGCCGAACTTCGCCGACTGGGTCTTCATCTTGGTAATGAGGTCGTTGTACTCCGGCCAGGAGGCCTTCTTCTCATAGCCCGAGTAGTTCCACGCCGACCAGTTCGGCACCTGGTCGGCGCCGGCCTTGACGTGCAGGAGCGAACCGATCGTAGGCGAAAGCGGTGTAACGACCATCACGATGGCAAAGACGGCAATGAGCAGCGGGGACCAGAAGCGGGGCTGGGTCACTGGTTCGGGATTGTCGACACTCTCAATTCCCTCGGCGTTGTAGTAGTCCTCCCACCGTTGCCACTCGGCCCGGCGGCGAACAGTTCGACGATTGATAAGAGCGTCCAGCACGCTGCCGACAAACCAGCCGGCCAACAGATAGATCGAGAGATACCAAAAGGGCACCAGTCGTTCGTTAAAGAGCACGCCCTGGGGGTCGACCATGTAGGCCACGAGCGACAAGACGGCCAG
>CANBVQ010000084.1 GCA_947372925.1 Acidimicrobiaceae bacterium | reverse complement strand
AAGGGTCAGGCCTACTCCTTCAAGGTTCAGGCCAACTCCTCGCCATCGAACTCTGCGCTGTCTAGCCCGAGGTCCTTCACGTTGCCCAACGGCTACCAGAAGGTCAACGCCTACATCCGTGGTTGGTCCTACGCCCAGCGTGAGATCAGTGACGGCATGCGAAAGGCCATTGGCGCCGCCGCTCGAGCCATTGTGGCGGGCAACAACAAGACCGTGACCGTGACGGGCTTTGCCAACTTCACCGCGCTTAAGACACTGAGTCGCGACCGCGCCGTGAACGTAGCCGCCTACCTACGTCACGAGCTCAACCGCTTCGGTGGTCGCTCGATCACCATCAAGGTGGTTAACGGAGGCTGCACCACCAAGTTCGGTGGGACCGTGCTTAACCGCGTGGCGGTTATCCAGGGTCGTTAAGAGTCCAACGGCAAGTCCCGCCCCGTGCTTCGGTATGGGGCGGGACTTTTGCTGTACTGCCCTACGATTTGATTATGGGACTAGTACTCGGCATCGAAACGAGTTGTGACGAGACGGCCGCGTCGGTCGTGGACGACCAACTATCGATTCGCAGCTCCGTAGTCGAGTCCTCCCTTGAAGTCCACAAGGACTTCGGTGGCGTCGTCCCCGAACTGGCCGGTCGGGCCCACGTCGCCACTATTGGCTCTGTGGTTCGGCGGGCCTTAGTTGAGGCCGGTCTCGATCCGCTCGCCCCGACGCTCGATGGCATTGCGGTGACTTCGGGCCCCGGCTTGATTGGATCGCTGCTCGTGGGACTAGCCGCCGCCAAGGGCTACGCCTTGGCGTGGGGCATCCCTTTCATTGGCGTGAATCACTTAGAGGGGCACCTCTTTGCACCGCTCTTAGAACAACCGGCCATGGAGTGGCCCATCATCACGCTCCTGGTTTCCGGCGGCCATTCCATGATTGTGCTGCAGTCTTCAGCGGGCGAGCATGAAGTGCTCGGCGAAACAATTGACGACGCCGTTGGTGAGGCCTACGACAAGGTGGCCCGTTGGCTCGGCCTCGGCTATCCCGGTGGCCCAGTAATCGACAAGATGTCCAAGGACGGCGTGGTCGGATCGCTGCCGTTGCCGAAATCAATGGCCGGCGCCGGACTGGACTTCTCCTTCTCGGGCCTCAAGACGGCGGTAGTGCGCGGCACCGAAAAGCGCCCCGATCTCTCAATGTCTGACGTGGCCGCCTCGTTTCAAGGTGCGGTCTGTGAACAGTTGCTCCGCAAACTCCGTCAAGCCGTCGACGGCAACGACGTTCGCGGTATTGCGCTGGCCGGTGGCGTGGCGGCTAACTCAGCGCTGCGCGCGGGAGTCACGGCGATGGCCCAGGAGTTTGCCATTGAGGTGCACCTACCGTCGATGGCCATGTGTACTGACAACGCGGCCATGATTGCGGCTGCGGGACACTATCGCCTGCAGCACAATGGGCCGAGCCCGCTCACGCTTTCGGCCGTGCCGAACTGGCAACTCGCAGACGTGCGATGAACGAGCGCTGGATTCCCTTCGATGTCGCTGACGCCGATGTCAACCCTTTCGCTCAGTGGCGCCGTTGGTATGAAGAGGGTTCGCGCGAAGTGCGTGACCCGGAGGCCATAGCGGTTTCTACGGCCAACCTCCAGGGCCGCATTTCGAGTCGCATGGTGCTGCTGCGCACCGCCGATGAGCAGGGGTTCGTCTGGTTTACGAACTACAACTCTCATAAGGGTCACGACCTCACAGAGAACCCCCGGGCGGCCATCCTTTGGTACTGCGAACCACTCGGACGGCAAGTGCGCATCGAAGGACGGGTGACCCGCGTCAGTGACGCGGAGTCCGACGAGTACTTCAACTCCCGGCCCCGCGGTCACCAGATCGGGGCCCACGCCAGTCATCAGAGTGAACCACTTGCCACTCGTCAGGAACTCGAAGATCGCGTGCGCTCACTCGAGTCCGAATTTGATGGACGTGATATTCACCGCCCCGCCCACTGGGGTGGCTTTCGCCTCGTTCCCGAGCACTTCGAGTTCTGGCAACACCGCAAGGACCGTCTGCACGATCGGGTTCTCTACGATCTTGTAGATGGTGCGTGGTCGCTCGCGCGTTACGCGCCCTGAGTCGCGCGTTTGGCTTGACGTAGCGCCAACGGGCCAAAGAACAAGACCGCCCCGAGTGACGCCAATCCGGCAATCTTGAAGATCGTCCTCGCGGGCAGCGCCGAGACGACTACGCCACCAAAGGCCATCGAGCACAGCGACATGCCGGTAAATACGGCCCCGATGGCGGCGTAGCCCCGACCACGAATCGCTTCGGGAATGCGGAGAGCAAAGAGCGTCATGGCTGCGACGTTGGCAATACCGTTTCCGATTCCACCGAACACCATGAAGGGAAAGACCCATCCGACCGAGGGCAACCAACCGACAATGGTGAAGGCCCCACCGATGAGTACGGTGCCCATCATGAGCGAGCGGATGATATTCATGTCACCCTGGGGCAGCTTGCCGGCGAGGACCGATCCCACCAAGTTGCCAACGCCGTAGGTCGCGCCGACCAGTCCGTAGACGGTGGACGAGGCGTGCATGGTTTGCGTAATCAAGATCACTTCTGAGACGGTGATCAGGTTGATGGCAAAGACAAAGATCATCGTCTCAATCACGACAGGACGAAGCAGGGGATCACCGAAGAGCCAGCGCATGCCGGCCATCACTTGACCCCGTTGCTTTTCATCACTACTCACCGGAGCCGGTCGACGATCGTGATGGAGAAAGAACGTCGCCACGCCGATAAGGAAGAATGAGATGCCGTCACAGATGAAGGCGAACGACAGGCCGAATTGACCGTAGATCAGACCGGCGACGGCCGGACCGGCCATTCCGGCGACAGCCAAGACGGACTGCATCGACGCCTGGGTCTTGGCCATGTCCTCTTCGGGCGTGATGTGAGCCACGAGTGCGCCGTAGCCCGGTTGGGTGAAGGCGACACCACAACCAAGCAGAATGATCAGAGCCAAAATCCCGTAGGAGTTATGGACGAAGACCAGTCCGAAAACGATGACCGCCTGGAAGATTCCGAGGTAGCCCAAGAGTCGACGTGTCGGCACGCGATCAACAACGAGTCCGGCAATTGGCGTCAGCAGAACGGGCGGTGCGGCGTTGGCGAAGGCCAGCGCTCCAATCATCCAGTGCTGGTTGGAATGAGCGAAATGCACCATCAGTGCAAACAGGGCGATCTCATCTCCGACAAAAGACAGCGAACGAAACAGGACGATGAGTCGAATGTCTCGCCGCTGGGTTTGATTCATGTCTTAGATGCCACCAATTGATGTGAGTCCACCATCGACAACGAGGGAGGTGCCGGTGATGAAACGGGCCTGTTGGCTTAAGAGGAAGACGATGGCGTCGGCGATATCGTCCGGACGACCGACGCGGCCCAGTGGCGTACGCGTGGTGATGGAGTTGCGAAAGTCATCACTTTCGAGAAGGGGAGCCAGCATGGGCGTCTCGATGGCGCCGGGGCAGACGCAGTTGATTCGTACGCCACGAGGAGCCAGCTCGTGACCGGCCGCGCGGGCGAGGCCCAAGAGCCCGGCCTTGCTGGTGCAGTAGGCCGGGAGCCAGGCGTGGCCGAAGTAGCCCTCGATCGA
>CANBVQ010000083.1 GCA_947372925.1 Acidimicrobiaceae bacterium | reverse complement strand
TACGACTATGCCAGAACTCATACTTCTCCGCCACGGTCAATCAGAGTGGAACGTCGCCAACCTCTTCACCGGCTGGCACGACGTCGATCTCACCGCTCAGGGTGAGGCCGAGGCCCGCCAGGCCGGGATATTGCTGCGTGACGCCGGAGTCGACCTGCGGGTCCTCCACACTTCCCTCCTCACCCGCGCCATCCGCACCGCTGAGATCTGCCTCTACGCCGCCGGTCGCTCCTGGCTTCCGGTCAACCGCTCGTGGCGCTTGAACGAGCGCCACTACGGCGACCTCACCGGCAAGGACAAGAAGCAGACGGCCGAAGAGTTCGGCATGGATCAACTCAAGCTGTGGCGCCGTAGTTACGACGTGCCACCACCACCCATGCCCGATGGTGACCCGCGTCTCTCGAACAACGACCCTCGCTACCGTGACGTTCCCGTCGAGCTTCTCCCGAACACGGAGTGCTTGGCCGATGTCGTCGAACGCGTCACCCCCTACTTCATGAGCAACATCGTGAACGACTGCAACCTCCAAGCCAGCCGCGGCGGGGCCGTGTTGGTCGTGGCGCACGGAAACTCCCTACGTGCCGTTCGCATGATTCTGGAAGGAATCTCGGAAGCCGACATCGCCGAGCTAGAGATCCCCACCGGTATCCCCTACCGCTACCTGCTCAACGACGACTTTTCAATTCGTGAAGCCGGCTATCTCGGTGACCCGGAAGCGGCCGCGAAGGCGGCGGCGGCAGTTGCGGCGCAGGCCGGTTAAGACCGCTTCATTCCTCGGCGGCTCATCACCAGACTGCCAATCGCAGCGGCGGCCCCGAGCAAGAAGATTATTGTTCCAAACACAAAGACCTGTGGTGGCACACCCATGCGGGTGGCGCCGTAGACCCAAACCGGGAACGGCAACGTTGTTCCCGAAACAAAGTTCGAAACCACGAAGTCATCGAGCGAGAGCGCGAAGGCCATCATCGCGCCGGCCAACACGCCGGGCAAAATCATCGGCAGGGTGACCAAGCGAAACGTGGTGAGGGGCTTGGCCCCGAGGTCACCGGCCGCCTCTTCGAGGTGGCGATCAAAACCCTGAAGGCGGGCCCGCACCGTCACGGTGACATACGCAATCGAAAAAACGGCGTGGCTCAAGAGCAGCGTCGTAAAGCCCCGAGAGATGTGATAACTCGCGAACATGCCGAGCAGGGAGGCACCCATAACAATCTCGGGTGCGGCAATGTTCATAAAAAGCGTCTGGTCGACAATGCGACGGCCTTTGAATCTCTTGCCTTCGTAGCGCACCAGGGCCAACGCCAGCAACGTGCCAATGATGGTGGCGATGATGGTCGAGGCCACGGCGAGGCGAATCGAGAGCCAGAAGGACTGGGGCAGGCCCACAACCTGGGTCAGCTCGCGATACCAGCGCAGCGTGGCACCGTTCCACTCAAAGGAGATCTGGGGGCGACCGATCGGGTAGTCGTTGAAGCTAAAGAAGACCATGCCGATAATCGGCACCAGGAGATAGCCCAGCAGCAGGTAGGAGTAGAGACCGAGCCAACGACCACGCTTGGATCTCATACGAAGTCTCCAATCGACTTAGAGCCCAAGAGACGGCCGTAGATCACGATGCCGACCAGTGAGATGCCCATGACGATCACCGAGAGCGCCGAGCCGGCCGAGAAGTCGTTCTTGACGATGAAGAGATTCGTAATCACCCAGCCGACCATGGTGTTGGCGTAACCCCCGAGGACCTGCTGGTTGATGAAGTCACCAAAGGCCGGAATAAACGTCAAGAGGAAGGCCGCAAAAATTCCCGGAGCACACAGTGGCAGCACGACTTTGCGGAACGTGGTGATGCGACCGGCGTAGAGATCCTGGGAGGCCTCCAGTAGTGCCGGGTTCAGTCGCTCCAGTGAGACGTAGAGCGGCAGGGCCGTGAAGGGCAGGAAGTTGTAGGCCAGTCCCGCGATAACGGCCCCGGTGGTCCCGAGAATCTGATAGTCGGCGGAGACCAGGTGGAGTGCTTGGAGGGTGTGGATCACCAGACCGTCAGAGGAGAGGAGGAACTTCCAGATGACCGTGCGAATAACGAAGGAGACAAAGAAGGGCACCAGCAGCATGATGAGGAAGAAGTTCTTCCGGCGCCCGGCGTAGAAGGCAATCCAGTAGGCGATCGGAAAGCTCAGCACCAGGTCAATCAAGGTCGCGATCAACGCGTAGGTCAAACTGCGGATAATAATTGTCGAATAGTTCGCCCACGCATCACTCAGGGACGACCAGTGCCACGTCATGACGCAGGCACCAGTCGCGGGGTTGCACTCCTGCAACGTCTTAACCAACATCAGTCCCAGCGGGACGAGAAAGAAGACGCCTAGCCAGACAAAGGCCGGCAGCCCCAGAAGATACGGGGCGAGCCGGCTAATGCCACGTCGTCGATCAGAAAGTCGACTCACTGACCGTTAGGAATGCCAGCGAAAATATCGTTCCACAGGGTGATCTCGCCCTGGTTCTTAAAGGTGTAGTAACTCTTCAGTTTGTAGGCCGCCGTGGGGAAGACTTCCGGAGCGGCAGTGATCAAATTGGCCGCGACACCGATGTCTTTCTTCAGGTTGGTCATCGTCGTGGCCTGCCAACCGGCGGTTGGCGCCGTCAACTTGGCCTTGGCGCCCGGCACGGGCGTGATGTAGTTCACGTAGTAAGCCAACACGGCCGCTACCGAAGGGTCGTAGAAGTAGTCAATGGCCGTCATGGCGTCACGGGGGTGCTCGGCACCCTTCGGGATGCACATGTTGTCGGTCCAGAGCAAGACACCTTCGGTGGGGTTCATCAACTTGAGGTTCTTGTTGCCACCAATGCGGGCCTGGAAGACGTCACCGGAGTAGACTTGGCCAACCCAGAGGTTGCCCTGCTTCAGCTCGTTGATGATGTCATTGCCGTAGTAGGCCTTCACTAAATGGCTGTCACGCTGCTGGCGGAGCTTGGTGGCGGCGAGGTGCCAATCGCGCTCCGTCGAGGTCGCGGGATTCTTGCCGAGGGCCAAGAGAGCGATATTGCCGAGCTCAATGGGGTCACTGAGCATGCCAACGCGATTGCGCAGCTTGGCGACGTTCGCTGACGAGGTGTCAAAGGCCATCTTGAGGGACGTTTTGTTCGTCGAGACCTTGGAACTGTTGTAGGCCAAGGAGGTCATACCCGACTGCCACGGGATGAGGCGCTTGCCACTGTTGGCGTACACGGCCTTGGCGGAAGCACTCGCGTTCTTCTTGAAGTTGACCAACGCCGCGTCATCGAGGGGAATCAAGTAGTTGTCGTTGAGCAGGTAGCGCAGGCCAATCGCGTTGTCGGTCATGACGATGATGTCGTACCCGATGGAGTCGCCGGCCTGGAGACTGGGGCGGATCTGCTGGTAGAAGGTTGGGTTGTCTTCGATCACTTCGCTGTAGGTCGTGGTGATGCCCTTGGTCGTCTTGAGGTTGTCGAGGCTGGGGTGGCGACCGTTGTAGGAGTCGATGTAGTAGGGCCAGTTGGCAAAGTTCAGCAAACCAGTCTTGGTCTTACCGGCCCACCAGCCAGCGTCACCAGTGGCCGCGCCGGCCACTGAGGGCAAGAGGACGGAGGCAGCACCCGCGACGGCGCCAGCTTGGAGCACGTGGCGACGACTAATGCGTGGTGACAAGAGGCCTCGCAAAATTGCGGGGTCGATGTTTTCGGGAAATTCGCTCATGATGATTCTCCTTCTGGAGACGGGTCTCCGCTTGTGTGTACTACGAACGTGTGCTCTACGGGC
>CANBVQ010000082.1 GCA_947372925.1 Acidimicrobiaceae bacterium | reverse complement strand
CGAGGGCGGCACCAAAGAAGCCCACACCGGGTAGAAGTTCGTACATCATGGGATCGCCTTCGGCCGAAGAACGTGGGAACCAGACCTCTACGCCCACCATCCGGCTCTCTCGGGCCTGATCGATGAGGAGGTGTGAGGTGCGTCCAATGGGGTGGGGGCCATGTGTTGAAATCATGAGAGCAATCTACGGGTCGGCTCCGGGTGGGTCCAACTCTTCACTACGAGGCAGGAAACAACGGAGAACTTCCAAGATTCTGTACAGTTCGGCTATGAGTAATCATCACGAAGACCCAATCGTTGCCGTTGTACACCAGTGGCACCAGCACATGGCCGGCCAGTTTCCCGGCGGCCTCGACACACTCCTAGACGACGAGTGCGTCTTCCTCTCGCCGATTGTCTTCACTCCACAACGGGGCAAGGAGCTCACCAAGCTCTACCTCGGCGCCGCCGGACAGGTCTTCCCTGGTGATGCTGCTGAGTCCAAAGAAACGAAGAAGAGTTC
This sequence comes from Acidimicrobiaceae bacterium, assembly GCA_947372925.1. Classification (GTDB taxonomy): domain Bacteria; phylum Actinomycetota; class Acidimicrobiia; order Acidimicrobiales; family RAAP-2; genus RAAP-2. The sequence continues at coordinate 3,275 of CANBVQ010000082.1, read as the reverse complement.
CTTTCACTACGTTCGCGAAGTTGTTCAGGGTCACGATGCCGTATTGGAATTCGAAACAATGATTGATGGCACACAAGTCAATGGTGTGGACATGATCAAATGCAACGACGAAGGTCGCATCATTGAGTTCAAGGTGATGATTCGCCCACTCAAGGCCATCAATCTCATTCACGCCCAGATGAAGGCGATGCTCGAACAGATGCAGTAGTGGCATCACTTCGAGCGATGTCACACCCCCTCCCTACTCTGGAGCTACCGAAGTACCGTTGCGCGTCGTCAGTCTGACGCCTCGAGTCGCAAACGCTCGCTCTACGTGGCGAGCACAAGCTGTCCGTATTCGGACCGGATTCTCAAGGAGAGAACATGAGTGAAGTAAAACTGCATGAAATTGCCAACTGGCACCGCCAGGTCTGCCCCGTCACCGAGTGGCTCGTCATCTCCGGAGACCTCCCCGTGGACCGCAATGAAGCGGTCCAGAAACTGAGCGAGTGGCTTGACGCGGGCGTGACTGACATCGTGGATGTGCGCGGAGAGTGGACGGACGAGAAACTCGTCAAGGAATTGGCGCCACAGATTCGCTACCACTACCTCGGAACGCACGATGATGGCACGAGCCAGGACCAGGCGTGGTTCGACGAAGGACTCGCCGCTCTCCACGACGCCCTTGAGCATGAGAATGCCGTAGTGATGGTGCACTGCCACATGGGTGTGAACCGAGGTCCATCAATGGCCCTCGCCTACCTGATCGACCAGGGGTGGAATCCCCTCGACGCTCTCGACGCCATCCGAAAGGCCCGCCCAATCGCCGGCATCATCTACGCCGAGGATGCGATTACGGCCACGTCCGAGCAGCTCAAAGCCGGTGGACATGAACTGGCAACAGTGCTCGATCAGACCGAGCAGTGGTTTCGGGACAACGAAATTGATATCGCCACAATTATTCGGTGGATTCGTCGAGCTGAATAGTTCGACACTTCCAAAAGCAAACAGCCCCGGCCTTGCGGCCGGGGCTGTTTGAAAATACGAAGTACGACTAGCGCAACTTGAGCTTCTCAATCAACGCTGGGAGGACCTTGTGGACGTCGCCCACAATTCCGAAGTCGGCGACCTGGAAGATCGGAGCATCGGCATCCTTGTTGATGGCGACAATGTTCTTCGAACCCTTCATACCGACCATGTGCTGCGTAGCACCGGAGATACCGCAAGCGATGTAGACCGTTGGCTTCACGGTCTTACCGGTCTGACCGACCTGCTTGCTGTAGGGAACCCAGCCGGCGTCCACGATGGCGCGTGAGGCACCCGAAGCACCGTTGAGCAACTTGGCAGCCTCTTCGACGAGCGCGTAAGCCGAAGCTTCGCCCAGACCACGTCCACCGGAAACCACAACTGCGGCCTCTTCGAGCTTGGGTCCGACACGCTCTTCAACGTGCGAGGCCACAATCTTGGCTGAGTTCGTCGCACCGAGGTCACCCGCGGCGATGGAGTTAACGCTGGCGGCAGCGCCACCAGCCGACTCGGCGGCAAAAGACTTAGCGCGGATAACCACGATGCCAGGTCCACCGCTCGTGAAGCGAGCGTTCACAATCTGAGTTCCACCGAAGACGGGGTGCTCAGTAGTGCCGTCGGCGCTGTAACCAGTGACGTTGGTGAGAACGCCGGTGTTGAGCTTGGCGCTCAAACGACCAGCGATGTCACGACCGTCATACGAGGTCGGGATCAAGATCACGTCGGGAGCACCAGCGCTAGCCACGAGGGCAGCAATCGCTCCGGCGACTGGAGCGCCGGGCAGTGCACCGGCGAGGTCACCGGCATCGTGCAACGTGGTTGCGCCGTACTCACCGGCCTGTGCGGCAAGGGCTGCACCCTGGCCACCCCAGGTGATGGCCGAGACCGTTCCACCGAGCGTGCGAGCGTGCGTAAGGATTTCCAATGATGTAGTGGTGAGGGCGCCGTTGGCGGGCTCGACTACGACCCAAATGTTTGACATGTTCATATCTCCTTACAGAACCTTGATGGATTCGAGGAAGGCGACAATCTTGTCGGCTCCATCGCCCTCATCGGTGTGCTTCTCACCCGCGGCGCGCGATTCGGCGGCCACGACTGAAGTGATTTCCTGACCGGCGCCAGCGGCACCAGTTTCGGCGGCGAGACCGAGGTCTGCAGCAGTAAGTTGCTCGACTGGCTTGCTCTTGGCAGCCATGATGCCCTTGAAGGACGCGTAGCGAGGCTCGACGACACCGGCGGTCACGGTCACGACTGCGGGCAGTGGTGAGGTCACTTCGTCGTAGCCACCGTCGGTCTGACGGTCGATCTTGACGCTGGAGCCATCAACAGTTACCGACTTCGCGAAGGTCACCGAAGGGAGACCCAAGAGCTCAGCGATCTGCACGGGGACAGTTCCGGTGTAGCCGTCGCTCGACTCAGTAGCGCAGAGCACGAGGTCGGGGTTGACGCGCTTGATGGCGGCAGCCAAGACCTTGGCGGTACCAAGGGCGTCAGTGCCACGAAGGGCGTCATCCGAAACGACGATGGCCTTAGCGGCACCCATGGCCAGAGCGTTACGCACTCCGGACAGGTCAGCGGCTGAGCCCATCGAGACAACGGTGACTTCACCGGCGCCGGCCTTGTCGACCAACTGGAGCGCCATTTCGACGCCGTACGTGTCGGCTTCGTCGAGGATGAGCTTGCCCGTACGGTCAAGGTTGTGTGTGTTGGGATCCAACGACGCGGGCGCCGCCGGGTCTGGGATTTGCTTTACGCAAACGACAATGTTCATAGATGGAAATGTTAGAGGTTTTTGCAGCACCCCAAATCAAGAACCCAATTTCTAATGTCCTATAACTATGGGCTTTTCACCGTGTTACCGGTCAGTAAGTAGTCGTCCGAATCCCGACTTTCTGCCTCCGGACCCTCGCTGCCTAGGGTTGAGCGGTGAACATTCGACGGGCCACCATCGCTGACTGCGACGCAATCCTCGCCCTTATACGAGACCTCGCCGAGTACGAACGCGAGCTCGATGCCGTCGAGGCCACGGTTGAAACGTTGGCGGCCACCCTCTTTGGTGATCAGCCCACGGCCTACTGCGACCTCGTGGAGTTCGATGGCGAAGTTGTCGGCATGGCGATCTGGTTTCTCAACTTCTCTACCTGGCAGTCCAAGTACGGCATCTATCTCGAAGATCTCTTCGTTCGCCCAGCGCATCGTGGACAAGGCTTCGGCCACTCGCTTCTTAAGCACCTCGCACAAACGTGCGTGGAAAATGGGTACGGACGTTT
>CANBVQ010000081.1 GCA_947372925.1 Acidimicrobiaceae bacterium | reverse complement strand
GTCATGGCTTGGCCCTTACCTCCGGGGCCGTGGAGCGCAACGACCCGGGCGCCGTGGCGACTAGCCACCGTGGCCGTGTCATCGGTCGAATGATCGTCGACGACCAAGATTTCATCGATGAGGCCGGGCCAGCGTCGGGTGCTGGCCTGTACGGCATCGAGCACGGCCCCAATGGTTGGCGCTTCGTTCTGTGCCGGGATGACCACGCTGACGGTCTTGAGTCCCTTGAGCTGCACCAAGACGTCGAGCTCGCCTCGTGAGGCCAGATAGGTCAGAGGGACGTCGCTCCAGGTCATGGTCTAAGGCTAGAGCAGAGGCGTAGTTGACATTTTCGAAGATTTTCGCCACAATAGATGGGTCATCAAGAGCGACTGAGGGACGGGCCCGTTGAAGTCGCGGCAACCAGGGTTAATTGTGAGCTCTCCGCTCATAACCCCAGGTGCCAACGCCCGTGCGATGAGAAGGAGTCGTAGTGAGTTTTGCTGTTGGTCTTCGGTGCCGAGAATGCGGCACCACGTACCCCACTGAGGCGCGGTACTCGTGCGACGAGTGCTTCGGTCCGTTGGAAGTTGCCTACGACCTCGAAGCCGCCAAAAAAGTTGTCACGCGTGAGCGGATTGCCGCCGGCCCCGCCTCGATTTGGCGCTACCACGACCTGCTGCCCGAGCACGGTGGCGAGCCCGTCGACCTCGGCGCTGGTTGGACGCCACTGAAGCGAGCCGATCGTCTCGCTGGCGAACTTGGCCTCTCGGAACTCTGGTTGAAGGACGACACCCGTAATCCGACGGGATCGTTTAAGGACCGCGTTGTGTCCTGCGCTCTTTCCTCGGCCCGTCAGTTGGGCTTCACCACGGCCGCCTGTGCCTCCACGGGCAACCTGGCCACATCCGTTGCGGCCCACGCCGCTGCTCTCGGCTGGCCCAGCGTGACGGTGATCCCCTCCGACCTCGAAAAGTCCAAGGTCGCCATGACGGCCATCTTCGGTGGCGTCGTACTGGCCGTCGAGGGTAACTACGACGATGTCAATCGTCTGTGCGCCGAACTTGTGGACTCGCACCCCGACTGGGCCTTTGCCAATGTGAATCTTCGCGCCTACTACGCCGAAGGTTCAAAGACGCTGGCGTACGAAATCATGGAACAACTCGGCTGGGAGTTGCCGGCCCAGGTGCTCGCCCCGATTGCTTCAGGTTCCCAGCTCACCAAGATTGCCAAGGGCTTTCGCGAATTCACTGAGCTCGGCCTCGTCTCTGGTCCACCTCCGGTGATGTTCGGCGCCCAAGCGACGGGCTGCTCGCCGGTCGCCACCGCCTTCGCCGAACACTCCAACATCATTCGACCCGTTAAGCCCAACACCATCGCTCGCTCCCTCGCGATTGGGAATCCCGCCGATGGTCCCTACGCCCTCGATGAGATGCGCGCGCAGGGTGGGGACTGTGGCTCGGTATCCGACGATGCAATTTTGGCGGCGATTTCTCAGCTGGCCCGTACTGAAGGCATCTTCGCCGAGACGGCCGGTGGTGTCGTTATTGCCTCCCTGGCCCAGCTCATTGAGAAGGGCAGCATCGACCGCTCGAAGCCCGTTGTGGCCATCATCTCCGGACACGGCCTCAAGACGCTCGACGCGATAGTCGACACCGCCGTTCCCACCGCCGTGATCTCACCAAAACTCGCTGACGCTGAAGCGGCGTTAGCTCTACATAAGAAGGAGACGTCGCGATGAGCGTTACCGTCCGCCTACCCAGCCAGCTCCGAGTCCTCGTTGGGGGATCGGCCGAAGTGGTCGTTGAGGCCACCAACGTCCGAGAGGCCATAGCCGCCGTAGAGGTCCTGCACCCCGGTCTCGCCACCCGTGTCTTGGACGACGCCGGGGAGATCCGTCGATTCGTCAACGTCTTTGTCGCCGATGAAGACGTTCGGTTCCTGGAAGGTCTCGACACGGCCCTGCCCGCCGGATCGGTCGTTTCGCTGGTCCCCGCCGTGGCCGGTGGTTGCTAGCCGTTAGCACTCTCTCTGAGTGACTGCTAATCTCTAGGGGTCGTCTAAACGACCCAATCTGGAGGTTTCCCCTAATGGCAAAGCTCATCGCATTTGATGAAGAAGCACGTCGCGCCCTCGAGCGCGGCATGAACAAGTTGGCCGACGCCGTCCGCGTGACGCTCGGGCCCAAGGGCCGCAACGTGGTCCTGGACAAGAAGTGGGGCGCCCCCACAATTACTAACGACGGTGTTTCCATCGCTAAGGAAATTGACCTCGAAGACCCCTTCGAAAAGATCGGTGCCGACCTCGTTAAGGAAGTCGCCAAGAAGACTGACGACGTCGCCGGTGACGGAACGACGACCGCTACCGTTCTCGCCTGGGCCATGGTCCGCGAAGGTCTGAAGAACGTCGCCGCTGGCGCTAACCCCATGTCCTTGAAGAAGGGTATTGAGGCCGCCGTTGAGGCCGCCGTGGCATCGCTCCACGCCCTCGCGACTCCCGCCAACACGACCGAGCAGATTGCCCAGGTGGCCTCCATTTCGGCCGCTGACAACGAAATCGGTTCCATGATCGCCGAAGCCATCGAAAAGGTTGGCAAGGACGGCGTTATCACCGTTGAAGAGAGCCAGACGTTCGGCATGGGCATGGACCTCGTCGAAGGTATGCGCTTTGACAAGGGTTACATCTCGCCCTACTTCTCGACCGACACTGAGCGCATGGAGGCCGTCTTGGAAGACGCCTACATTCTGCTGGTTGGCGGCAAGATCGGTGCCGTTCGCGACATTCTTCCCGTCCTGGAAAAAGTCATGCAGTCGGGTCGCCCGCTGTTGATCTTGGCCGAAGACGTTGAGGGTGAAGCTCTCGCAACGTTGGTCGTCAACAAGATCCGTGGCACCTTCAAGTCCGTCGCCGTGAAGTCACCTGGCTTTGGTGAGCGACGTAAGGCCATGATGCAGGACATCGCCATCTTGACCGGTGGAACCGTTGTTTCCGAAGAGGTCGGCTTGAAGCTCGACACCGCCGGACTCGAACTGCTGGGCCGCGCCCGCAAGGTCGTTGTTACCAAGGACGAAACCACCATTGTGGAGGGCGCCGGTAGCGAAGACGACATCAAGGGTCGCGTGGCTCAGATCAAGGCCGAAATGGAAAACACCGACTCGGACTACGACCGCGAAAAGCTCCAAGAGCGTCTCGCCAAGTTGTCCGGTGGTGTGGCCGTTATCAAGGTCGGTGCCGCTACTGAGGTTGAACTCAAGGAAAAGAAGCACCGCATCGAAGACGCTGTTTCAACGACCAAGGCCGCTATCGAAGAGGGCGTTGTCCCCGGTGGTGGTGTGGCGTTGATTCGTTCACAAAAGGCCATCTTGGAAGTCGCCAACCGTTTGACCGGCGACGAAGCCACTGGCGCCTTCATGGTGGCCCGTGCTGTCGAAGAGCCACTTAAGCAGATTGCCGTTAACGCCGGTCTCGAAGGTGGCGTCATCGTCAACAAGGTGCAAGAACTGCCGAACCCGACCGAAGGTCTCAACGCCGCTACTGGCGTGTACGAAGACCTCGTGAAGGCCGGCGTTATCGACGCCACCAAGGTGACTCGCTCAGCTCTAATGAACGCTGCTTCAATCGCGGCGTTGTTCTTGACGACTGAAGCCGTCATCGTTGACAAGCCCGAGCCCGCTGGCGCCGCAATGCCCGGCGGCGGAATGGACGACTACTAAATCGTCAGCGTTTTGTTGAAAGTGCCGGGGCCATTGGCCCCGGCACTTTGCAATTACGGACCAGTAGGTACGGTCCCTCGCGGCGTACTCCGTATCTCCTCGATTGGCATCACGCCCTCCGCCCGGGTGCGACCACCTCGATGCTCGCCGTAGCATGAAGATATGACCAC
>CANBVQ010000080.1 GCA_947372925.1 Acidimicrobiaceae bacterium | reverse complement strand
GGTAAGTAGTCGTTCGTTACGAGAAGGTGCGTGGGCACATCGTTACGCTACTGACCTTTTCCAACGCCCAAGGACTACTCAGCCGCCAAACGCAAGAAGCAGTCCCAGAATCGGCCACACGACAAGATTGGCGATTACGAGTTGAACGGCGAGGCGGTTCAGCCTTGGGGCCGCGCGGTACGTCGCTCTCATTTGTCGATTGATCTCAAGAAGTCGAGCGATAGCTTCTTCTCGAGTCTGGGGCTTTTCAGCCATGTCGGACGTCTTTCGTTGAGCGAAGCTCCACAAACTTTAACGAGGGAACAAGACCTTCGCTGGAGAGCAACTCGGCCACGGCCAATTCGGAGCCCGTCATTGTCAATTGGTCGGGTGTCTCGCCGATTACGTAACTCACCAGACAGTCGTCGCAGTCCGGGGTGGACTGGCGAATGCAGTCTGCGCAGCTAATCGAAAGCTCAATAGATCGTTTCATGTCATCTCCTAATCGGTGGTGCGCCCATAATGGTCGCGACCTGTGACATCAAAACTCTGAGAGCTCCCTCGCTACCTGCTCCGGGGCAAAAACAACCCCTTCGGTCACTACGTTCAGGGGAGAACCATCGAGAGCGACGAAGAATGGGGCGGAGACTACTTCGAGAGCATCCATCAGCTCTGGTGCCAGCCAGACGGTGCGGTGACCGGCCTCAGTCGGCATGGAGTCACGCGTCACGACAATGAGATGCCAGTCCGAAAATTCAATCGAAAGGTCTTCGATAAAGGGCCGGCAACCATCGCAGTGCGATTTCACCGCGACAATCAATGTCCGAGATTCGAGGGTGAGGACGTGCGTGGCTCCAGCCGAGTCCGTCAGATGAGCCGTAGTGGGCGCCGGGCGGCGGCGCGGAGAATCAATGGAGCGCAGGCCCACGCTTAGGCCGTGGCCTCATCGATGACTTCGACCGAGCGGCCGTGACCACACCAACGACAGTCCACCGACTCAACGGTGTGTCGCACGACTTCGGGGCTCTCAATCGTGAGTTCGCCACCCACCGTGAAGTGATGAAAGGCGCGAACCGTTGTGGTCTCGACAACGTCGAAACGGGTCAAATTGCCACAGGCAGTGCAGCGGTAGCGAATAGTCACCCATGTACGGTATCGGGAAGCCACGAAATGTCGACCGCGATGCCCGGTTCGGCGAAAATCAAGCCCTAACATCGCACGATGCGCCGGTGGATACTCGCGATATTTGTAGTAGCGGCCACCTGGTTCTTTGTCACCCCATCCAGTTGGGCCGCGCGGGCACACCTGGATGGCATCGGACTTTGCACCTCGTCCGATCCGCCGTATCCCTTCCATGGATCATGCGGCACGTTCAATAGCCACAACACCTACTACGGCTCCTACGGACTGGGATTTCCCAGCCCGATGGGATGGGGCTTTTGTGCTTTTGAGGCGGCGCACGGCGGTTGGTATCCGGCGCCCGGGTACGACTACTACCTCGGGAGTGCCCCAGACGGCATCGATACGTCGGATCTCAAGGCCTTGGGCTGGGCCATGTCCGAGGCCCAGCGCTTGGGCTGGTGGGCCAGCGGTAACGGTTCGACCTTCGATGCCGACGACATCGCGGTGGCCGGCAAGCTTCTCTACGACAACCTGGCATGGGGCGCCACGCTCCCCTCGCCGTCCGGCCAACTCGGGAAGGCCCTCACCGCACTACGCCAACTCTTCACCACCGGCCAGACCATCACGGCGACGCCAACTCTTAATGTGACCTTGAACGGCGGGGGCTCCACGATCTACACCAGCGGCACCCTCACAGTGCGCGTCGCCGTGCCAGGTACTGATGTCCCTGTGGCGAAGCAGAGCGTCAAGGTAACCCTGACGGGTGCCACCTCCGACACGTCTGGTACGTCCGTGCAGTGGGTCACCACTGACTCCAGTGGCAACGCCACAGTTGACTTCTCCGTGCCGTCGCAGCTACCGGGTTCGGTGGGCGTTAGCGCCACAATGTCACTCGCCGTTACCGGGATGCTCTTTTACGACCCCACCCAGTTCGCCAACGACGCCCAAATATTGGCGTCGGCTCGCAATCCCGTCACCGCCAACGACTCCCTCTCGCTAACGGCATTGGGTCCACCCACGGGGACTCTTCAGATTCTTAAGTCCGTTGATGACGTGGCTTACTACCCCGCCACCGGTGCTGTTTTCCAAGTGATCGATGGCACGGAAACGGTTGTCGATACGTTGACGGTTGACGAGACGGGCTACTCGAACAAATCAATCGACCTTCAGTTCGGTGACTACACGTTGCGCGAACTGACGCCGCCCGCGCACTACGGGACGATGAGCGACAAAACCGTCACCGTGGTGGCCGGGGTCGATTCGGTTATCTCCATCGGTCCGAGTGACGGTGACGTCATCGATCGGTCAATAGTGACAATTCAAAAAACGGACCGAACAACGGGTCTCTCCCTCCCGGGCGCTACCTTCACGCTGACGTACGACACCTTGAATAGCGGTGTGGCCGATGGAACCACCCTGAGCTGCGTGACCGATGCGTTGGGCCAATGCACCTTTAGTGATCTACTTCCCGGCAACTACTTCGTCACTGAAACTGCGGCACCGACCAACTACCTCACACCTGCCAGCGGGAGTTGGGTGACCGTGACGCCAGGTGACACCATTGCCCTCAGTTACGCCAATGATCCAGTCATGGTGACGCTGACGGCACGAAAATTTAATGCCGACCTGCGCAGCCAGACAATCCCGAACACGATTTACGACCTCTACGTCTACGGTCCGGTCACCTTCACGCTGCCGACGACGATTCCTCTCGACGCTCCGACCTACCCGGGGATCTACTTTGCGCAACGTGGCGTGACCGATGCCAGTGGCAATCTCACTTTCACGGTGCGGGCCGGCTATCGCTGGTGCCTGCACGAAGTGTGGGTACCCAAGGGCTACATCATTGATCCGGCCCTGCACTGCACGTTGACGTCACAGCAGCAATTGCGGCCAAAAATGGGTATGGCCGAACACGCCTCAACGATTCGTCTCGAGGTCTACAAGTTTGCGAGCGGTGCTCCTGACCGCGGAATTCCAAACGCCTACTACGCCCTGTTTGTTCGGGGCACATTCCCGAAGGGATTTACGCCGGCCCCGGTGCCTAGCAATCTCACGGTGCCTAACGGCATGGCGCTCTGGGCCATCGCCAAGACCAGCAGTGTCGGCCAACTCGGCTTTTCAGTTCCCAGTGGCTACACCTGGTGCGTCCGGGAGCTCTCGGCGCCGGCTAACTACCGACTCGATCCCGTCGTCCACTGCACGAGCGAAAAGCTCACCCGATCGTCGCCCACCAGCGTGACGCACATTGCGGTCGCCGAAGTGCTCGCGACTACGGGCGGCACGTGGCGTCTCGGCCAACTAGGTGGGCTGGCCGTGCTCTTGGGCCTCGTGGCGTGGGCGTGGAGTCGGCGCCTGAACTAGACGTTGCGAAGTTGATGAGCGGCCATGTCGAAGTAGGCCTCCATCTCCAAGAAGTCAGCCTCGCTCAATTCGTCACGCACTTCATCGAGCGCACAGTTCATGGCGACCAGCCACGCATCACGGGCTCGCTTGGTGATCCGAAATGGCGTGTGACGCATCCGCAACCGGGGATGGCCCCGTTGCTCCATGTACTCAGCTGGTCCCCCGTAGTACTGGGCGATAAAGAGGGCGAGCCAGTGAATGGAATCCTCGAGATCGTCGGGGTACATCGGCCGCAGCAGCTCGTCCTGCTCGACGTAGCGATAAAAGGCCGACACCAGGCGGTCAAAGAAGGGTTGTCCCCCTACGCGCTCATACAGTGTCTCGCTCACCCCATCACGCTAGGGGTAGATGGCATTTGACGTAAACTAGGTATTCGCATCACTGCGGGTGTAGCTCAATGGTAGAGCTCCAGCCTTCCAAGTTGGCCATGCGGGTTCGATTCCCGTCACCCGCTCTCATCGAGCGTTACTGCTCCTCAGCCGCGTGCTTCGAGGTGCTCTTTCATCAG
>CANBVQ010000079.1 GCA_947372925.1 Acidimicrobiaceae bacterium | reverse complement strand
AATAATCTCCCGACAACGTTGGAAATAATGAGTCCAACTCGAGAGAAATGCACCGAATCGGTCTCCACCGCACTTTGCGGCGATTACAACACTTCGGTCAGTTTAGGACACCGAGGAATCTTTGGCAAGGGGTAGTTTTAAGAAATTTTGGTGCGGGCGAGAGGACTTGAACCTCCACTCCCTTTCGAGAACTGGGACCTAAACCCAGCGCGTCTGCCATTTCGCCACGCCCGCAAGTCGTATCAGCCTAGAGCGAAAGCCTAGAAAGTCCGAACAAGCCGGTAGATTGGCAGTTATGCAAGAACTTCAAATGTCGAACGGCATGGCCGTAAACGATCTCAATCAGCGACTTCTGAAGGAGCGGATTGTCTTCTTGGGCTCTCAGGTCGACCAAGCTTCGGCCAACCGAATCTGCGCCGAACTCCTCCTCCTCGAAGCCGATGACCCCCACAAGGACATCAGTCTCTACATCAACTCGCCCGGTGGTTCAGTGACGGACGGACTGGCGATCTACGACACCATGCAGTACGTGAGCTGCGATATTCGCACCATCTGCATCGGAATGGCCGCCTCCATGGGCCAGTTTCTGCTCTCGGCCGGCGCCCCCGGTAAGCGTTTTGCCTTACCCCACAGCCGTATCTTGATGCACCAACCCAGCGCCGGCGGTATGCAGGGCCAGGCCTCGGACATTGCCATTCAGGCCGAGCAGATTGTCTATCTAAAGAAGATGCTCGCCGAGCGCATTGCCTTCCACACCGGTCAGACCCTCGAAAAGATTGAGGCTGACTCGGACCGTGACCGTTGGTTCACCGCGCAAGAGTCTCTCGAATATGGATTCATCGATGCCGTAATCGAGCGTTCTTCGGCCGCCGGAGGAAATTGAGCTCTGAGCTCAATCCGTTAGCGCGCCGACCTGTCGAGCAGCGCCCGGTTCGCGTCGTTAGCGCCCACCGCTCCATGCGCCAGCGGTTGCGCGCGATCTGGGATTCCCGTGAACTGCTGACGTACCTCGTCACGGCTGATATCAAGATCAAGTACAAGGGCACCGCGCTCGGCGTCATGTGGTCGATGGTGGCCCCCGCGCTCAGTATTGGCGTCTACTTTCTGGTCTTTCAGGTCATTTTGAAGAACGGTGTACCGGATTATGTCGTCATGCTCTGGGCCGGAATGCTCGTCTGGACCTTCTTTTCGGCCGTTGTGGTCAACGGCACTGGCATCGTGGTGCAACGGGCGGGAATCGTCAAAAAAGTCGCTTTTCCTCGAGAAATTCTGGCCCTTTCCACGGTCGGTACGGCCCTCGTCTACTTCTTTTTGCAGTTGATCGTCCTCGGAGTACTGATGGGCGTGATGGGCCACGCCCCGGCCTGGGGTGATGTCTGGCTCTTGCCACTGGCCTTTCTGGGCCTCTTACTCTTGGCTTCGGCTCTCGGCATTGTGCTCTCCGCGGTCAACGTCTACTTCCGCGACATGCAACATCTCGTAGAAGTCGGCATCTTCTTGTGGTTCTGGTTAACGCCAGTCGTCTACTCCTTCCAACGGACTGTGGCTCCCATGCTTGGCGCCAAGGACTTGACGTGGATCTACTTCTTGAATCCAATTACGCCCGTCGTCTTAACCTTCCAGCGCGTCCTCTACGGACAGACCATGGTCACCGCAACGACACCCGACCACGCGATGCTCAATGTCCTACCTAACTGGTCGGCGTTGCACTACGCCGTGCTGAACGGCGTGTTGATTGCTGCGAGTGGCGTTGCCCTCATCGTGGCGATTCGGATCTTTGGTCGCCTCCAGGGCAACTTCGCCGAGGAGCTCTAAATGGCATCGGTCGTTGAAGTCCAAAACGTTGACAAGCATTTTCGTCTCCACAAGCAGCGTCACAAGTCGCTCAAGGACCGCGTCCTGCACCCCGGACAGGGCAGCTTCACGGATCTGCACGTCCTGCAAGACGTCTCCTTCAACGTGGGGGCCGGCGAGACCGTTGGTGTTTTAGGTCGTAACGGTTCGGGTAAGTCCACACTGCTCAAGTGCATCTGCGGCGTACTGCAGCCCACTTCCGGACAGATTCTCGTGCGAGGTGAACTGGCCGGACTGTTGGAACTCGGCGCTGGCTTTCAGCCCGAACTATCCGGTCGCGACAACATCTACCTCTCCGCCTCGATGCTCGGTCTCTCTCGACGCAAGGTCGACGGCTTGATTGATGAGATCGTGGAGTTCTCCGAGCTCGAGAAGTTCATCGACTCGCCCGTCAAGTTCTTCTCCTCGGGTATGTACGTCCGACTCGGCTTCGCCGTAGCCGTTACCGCGAATCCCGACGTGCTCGTCGTGGACGAAGTGCTCGCCGTGGGTGACGAGCGTTTCCAGGCCAAGTGCATGGACCGTATTCGTCAGTTCCAGGCCGATGGTCGCACCATTTTGCTGGTCTCTCACAATGCCGACCAAGTGCGCGCTCTCTGTGACCGGGCCGTAGTTTTGGAAAAGGGACGGCTCGTGGCAGACGCGCCGGCCGGCGAAGCCGTTCGTGTTTTTCGCGAGCACCTACTCGGTGGGGCCACTGTGTCCAAGGAGACCAACCAGATTGATGGCGGCGTCGTCATTGAATCAATGCGTGGCAGCAACGGCAGCTTCATGGCCCAGACCGGCCAGCGTTTCGAGTTTGAAGTCACCATCAGTTCCAAGCTGCCGGTAGAAGGTTCGTTCATGATGGAGCTCTACAGCCAGGCCGGCAAGTTGGTGGTCCGCACCGACCCCACGCAGACTCCCGTTTCTCTCAGCCCCGGCACGCAGACATTGTCTGTAGCGATTGAGGATCTTCCCCTGATGGACGGCTCCTATCAGGTCAACCTCGGCATCGTGAGCGCAGAGGGCAACTCTGTTATTGCGTGGCGCGAACAGATCGCGGCCCTAGAAGTCTCCTACGTTGGTCGCGGCGCTGGCCTGGTGGCCCTGCGCCTCAACGTTCACTAACCCAGACGGGGAAATGCGCGCAGCGCCCCGAGGGTGCCCAGCTTGCCGCAGTCCACGGGATGATCGGCCGCCGTCAGCATGCGGCGATCGCCCCGAGAGTTGCCGTAGGCGTAGAGCTCGGGCTTGTTGTCACCCACGCTGAGGTGGTCGACCCACTCGGTGAGCCGACGTAGTTTTTCTTCCCCGCGACAGTTGTTGCCGAGGTAGCCGCCAGTCAGTCGACCCAAAGGGTCCACGGCCAGCCGGGTGCCCAAGAAGCCGTGGGCGCCGAGGAACTCGGCAATCACGCCCACGTAGAGCTCGGGGGAGGCCGAGACGAGCACGACGCGGTGGCCAAGAGCCAGGTGCTCGTTTAGGCGGGCCCGCACGGCGGGCCGAAGTTCCTTGGTGACGTGGTGGTGGGCGAAGTCTCGGGACGCCTCGGTGACTTCCTCCAAGGTGCGCCCTTGGAGGGTGCGGCGAAAGAGGGACTCCTTGGCCGTATCTGCCGCGGTGCCACTCATGAGCGCGCCGTAGGCGAGAGAGGGGAGGTGGGTAACCATCGCTCGGTAGGTCGTGGTCACGCCGGCCACGTGGCTCAGCCACTTGACGACACTGCCACCTTCGGTCAACGTGCCGTCGAGATCGAAGGCCGCAACTACGGGACGGGTTTCAGGCATAAGGGTTAGTTTCGCAGGAAAAGTGGGGCCGACTTGCCAAATACCTACAAAGCCGACTAGATTGGTCGACAATCGAGAAACAGCGATTATTATTTCCAAGTTCGACCAGGTCGGTCGGACCAATTTTGAAGGAGCAACCATGGCTATTCGTCTTGGCGATGAAGCACCGGACTTCCAGGCTGACACCACGGAAGGTCCCATCAGTTTTCACGAGTGGCTCGGCGACAGCTGGGCAATTCTCTTTTCCCACCCCAAGGACTTCACGCCGGTCTGCACCACCGAGCTCGGCGCGTTCGCTGCTCGCAAGGGTGACTTCGACAAGCGCAACACCAAGATCATTGGTCTGTCCGTTGACTCGATCGAGAGCCACAACCAGTGGAAGGGCGACATTGCCGAAACTCAGGGCACCGCTTTGAACTTCCCCCTCATTGGTGACGAAGACCGCAAGGTTGCCGACCTCTACGACATGATCCACCCCAACGCCATCGAGACCTTGACGGTCCGCAGCGT
>CANBVQ010000078.1 GCA_947372925.1 Acidimicrobiaceae bacterium | reverse complement strand
CCCAAATCCAAAGTGCCAAGCCAAGCAGTAAAAAGAGCTCTACAAAAATCGTCACATTAGACCTCCTATGGCCGTAATCGACATTATCTACATACGACATGTGATTCCGCCATTGATTATTACGCCGATAATGTTCGTTATGGTAAGTTGTAGATTCATTGCCATTGCAGGCTTCCGCTACCTTTGAGGCGATGCCTACCTTTAAACCGGCCCACTCTCTCCTGGTCCGGCTTCTCGCCGTCTTAGGGGGCGGGTTTATCGGCGGAGCGCTCCGCTACGTGATCTTGACTGACCTCACGTCAGCCGCGGGTGCGCGATACGGGGTCTACCCAGTGCCCTCCCTAGCGGATTCAATCGATCTTCGACTCTTCGTCATCAATACAGTCGGTGTCTTCATTGCCACCTGGCTACTTCTCGGACCGATGGGAAATTCCAGCCCAGACGCCCCTGGACGGCTGTTTTGGACCACTGGAGTGCTTGGTGGCCTTACGACCTACAGCACCCTGATCGGCGAGCTGGGGGCTTTGTGGGGGCAAAATCGGGGAGTAGCCGTCCTAATTGGCGCCCTATCGGTGGGAGCGGCCTGCGGGGCGGGGTGGTTGGCCTACCAAATCCGCCAGAGGCTGGAGCGGGGCAGTTGATGCTCACATTTTCCGCTTTCTGCGCTCTCGGCTGCCTCGTACGCTACGCCGCCGAGGTATTTGCCGGTCTGGCCATCCGCGTACAGCGATACTGGGCCACTCTTGCAGTCAATGCTCTCGGCAGTATGACGGTGGGTCTCGCCAGCGCGCACCTCATCAGCGACCACACGCTGATTTTGGCCTTTTGCGGAGGCATGACGAGTTTCTCGGCCGCCATCGCGGCTCCGGCACACGCCTGGCGGGATGGGTCACGACGGTCCTCCGTTGTCGTGCTCACCACTACCCCACTCCTCTGTATCGCGGCCTACGCCCTCGGAGCATCTCTCTAGAACGGTCGTCGTCGATGAGCCGTGTAAACGTGCTCTGGATCCAGCGGAGTTAGTACGCTCCTCGGTATGACCCCATCCCCCTGGCTCAATGATGCTGTTTCACTCGTCGACGCGTTCCGCGCTGGAACTATTTCTCCCCTGGAGGCCCTCGAGGAATCACTCGCCGCGATTGGCACATCTGAACTGAACGCGATCTCACACCTCGACGCGCAGTCCGCTCGAGCCGCTGCCGCAACAGCCGACATCTCGCTCCCCTTTGGCGGTGTGCCCATGGGCATCAAAGAACTCGAGGACGTCAATGGCTGGCCTCAAACGGAGGCTTCGTTGGTCTTCGCGGATCGAGTGGCCTCGAACGACAGCCTGCAGGTGCAACGACTTCGCGCAGCCGGCGCCGTTATCGCCGCTCAGACCACCGCGTCGGAGTTTGGTGGCATCAACTGCACCCGAACCAAGCTCCATGGCGCCACTCACAATCCCTGGATGCAGGGCAGGACGCCCGGTGGTTCGTCCGGTGGTTCGGCCGCCGCGGTAGCGGGTGGTCTTCTCCCAATCGCATCAGGCGGTGACGGTGGCGGATCAATCCGTATTCCCGCCGGCTTCACGGGGCTGCTCGGACTGAAGGGCACCTTTGGTCGTATCCCCCGCGGCCCTCACGCCATGCACCCACCGCTAACAGTGAATCTCGGTTGCCTCTCTCGTTCCGTTCGCGACACCGCGCGATGGTTCGACGTCACGAACGGCTTTAGCCCGTATGACACCCTCAGTCTTCCGCGCGTCCAGAACTGGGAAGCCCAACTTGGCACCATGGATCTACGTAACAAGCGCGTCGCGATTGTCTACGACCTTGGTAGTGCCGTTGTCGGACCCAAGCAGATTGCCGTGCTCGAAGATCTCGCGAAGTTTCTGGTCCGTGAGGCACAGCTCCAGCAAGTCGATGTACATATTGCCTTCCCACAAGGTGGGCTCGAGTGGGCCATGTCGAACCTCATTGGACTCGCTGGTGAACTCGGTGATCGCTACCCCGCTTGCGAAGGCGACCTCACCGGTGAGATCCAGCTGGGCATGCGTCTCGCCCAAGACCTCTCAATCAACACGGCTGGGGCCACCGAACTCTTTCGTGCAGACATGAACTTCCAAATGGCCGAAATCTTCAACCAGACCGACTTCATCATCAGTGCCACAAACCCTGACGTGGCTTTTGCCGCCGAAGGTCCGATGGCCACCACGGTTGAAGGTGTGGACCTCATGAAGGAGTACGGATTTAATCGGGCGATTGGCAATAACGGTGCCCTCACGATTCCAGCGAACCTCACCGGTGTACCGGCAATCTCAATTCCAGCCGGACAGGTGGACGGCCTTCCCGTGGGACTGCAGATTATGGGCCGCCACCACGAAGAGCAGTTGCTCTTAGACCTCGCCTTGATGGTGGAGCGTGCTCGACCCTGGAGCCTTACTGCGCCGCTGCGCTAACGCGCTGAGTGTGACGCCAGGCGACAGTTGCGGCACCGACAATTACGAATCCGACAACGGTCGCAAACTTCCAACGCGCCATTGGTGCCGAGGTAACGCCGGTCCAGAAGTATCCGTAGAAAGCTAACGAAAGGCCAAGTAGCCCCACTGCAGATGGTACGTATTCCATCGCGGCCATTTTCAACGAGCGCGTAATTACCATTGCTCGAACGCAGCCGGTCACAAGTCCGGCAACGAGAAGCACCCCACCCACGCTCGATACATTCAAGAAAAGTGCTTCCACTGGCCACGTCCAGTTGCCAGTGCCCGTGCGGGCTGAAGTATTCGCCCACACCGGGACGACTGACACCAGCGTCAACAATCCAGTGATCGTGACAGCGCTCGCACGCAGACTCAGGCCGTGAGCTACCAGGCGACGCGAGAAGAGCACAGTAAGAAGTAGCGAGTAGAGCACACCGCTAACGGCGACTAAGAGCCACGCTGCCCCGCGCGTCGAGACACCCACATATGTATTTGCAAGATTCGTGAAAACAGGAATCCAACCGGAGTTAGATGAAAGCTCTAGAGCTCCGCTGTACTGCAGGAGCATCAGGAAGACAGTGAGCCAAATCACATTCGGCCTTGACCACTGCCGGGCGTCTTCCCCTAGCACCGTCGACTCCGTGACCGAGAAATCGGCTCCGTAGAAGAAGGGAACTGCGATTGCAATTCCAGCAGCCATTGCTGGCCACGATGCACCTTGAAATGTGAGATAGCGAATGTGATTGCCATTGAGACCACCTTGCACGATGGTGGCCACAATCACAATCAACCCAAAAACAACGAGAACAAGTGAGACTACCCCGAGGGTGCCCTCGGTTCTCGAAGCGACCTTCACTCCCCTGTTGCCCACGAGCAGTACCGTCACAACACAGAGAGCTGCACAGAAACTCGCCGAACCCGTCCAGCCAATCGGAAAGGGATCGCCAGTCAATTCATGGTACCCACCATAAAGACCCACGATCAAGGGGGCCGAGGCGGCGAGTAGCCCGTAACCGGCGGTGATTAAAAGCTCGTCAAAGTTCCAGCGATTAACGGGGCCGCTAGCTCGAATCCTTCGCTGCGAGCTCAAAGAACCCAGCGCCACCAGACCGGCAACGAAGAGTACTGCGACACCCACGCCGTGAGATCTCAGTTGAAGGAAGTACCCCAACATGGTGAATGCAAAGAGGGGTCCGACGGCGAACGTCCACCCAAGGCTTATGAGTCGCTTCACTACTGGTTCAAATCTCTCATTGCAGCTCCGGCACGTTCAATCAGCCAGAAGAAGACGGGATCGGGTCCACCAAGCATTTCTGGGTGCCACTGAACGGCCAGCAGGTTGCCGTCCTGTGATTCGACCGCTTCAACCACGCCATCTGGGGCAACAGCTGTAACGGAGAGCCCCTTGCCGATCGAGAGCAATGTTTGGTGATGGAGCGAATTCACCCCACGAGATTCACCGATGAGCGATGCAATCACTGAACCTGGCGTGCAGTGAACCTCATGAGCCACGGTGTCACCCGGTTGACGCCAGTTGGGATGACCCGAGCCATCCTCCATGCCGACGTGTTGACGTAGCGTGCCGCCCATGGCCACGTTGGTCAGTTGAGCCCCACGGCATATTCCGAGGATCGGAATACCTCTCAGTCGAGCGGCTGCGAATAGAGCCAACTCAAATTCATCGCGTCC
>CANBVQ010000077.1 GCA_947372925.1 Acidimicrobiaceae bacterium | reverse complement strand
GCCCCACCGCTCGTTCTCGTGCTCGGCTTCGGCCTCACTCCCAAGGTCGTGATTGTGGCCTGGATCGTTTTCTTCCCAGTAACCGTGAGCGTTCTTGACGGTCTCGCCAATGTCGATCGCGATCTGTTGATGTTGGCTCGCGCCTACGGAGCGTCGCCCGGGCGGACCTTTCTGGCCATCGAAGTGCCGTCGGCGAGTACCAGCCTCTTTAGCGGACTCAAGATTGGTGCGACCTACGCGGTCACCGGCGCCATCATTGGCGAGCTGGCCGCATCGAGTGGTTCGTCGCTAGCCATGTTTCAGCACGCGCAGTCGGCGCAGCTCGACGCCGCCGGTGTCTACGGCACCACCTTGATCATGACGGCTGTAGGTCTTGCGTGGTTCGGTGTCGTGGCACTTGTGGAATTTTTCACAACCCCCTGGAAACGCCGCTCCGTTGCTCGCCGCGCCGGTCGTCATATTTAGGCTGAGCGAACAAGCTTTTGATAGGAGTCTCGTGAATCGTCGATTAGTTCGTTTTGTTATCGCTGGTGGTTTGGTCCTCGCAGCTGTCGTTATTGCTGTCTCTCCGAATAATTCGAAGCCGACCTCGCTGACAAATGTGCGATTCACGTACGTTTTCCCTTGGCAGGACATGCAGATGATTCCCGTAGTCGTAGCCCAGAAGGAAGGGTTCTTCAAGGCTCACGGACTGAATGTGTCCGTAGTTATGCCCCCGACGGTGTTGGCTCCCATGCAGATGCTGGCAACGGATGACACTGATATCGCGCTGCTGACAACCTCCGATTTAGTAGTCGGAATCAAGTCCAAGGTCCCCGTGGTTTCAATCGCGAACTACTCCATGAAGAACAACTGGGGTCTCTTTGCCATGCCGGGGTCCAAGCTCTCGCTCGCCACGCTGAAGGGCAAGAAAGTCTTCTCGTGGGGGGACTCATGGACCAACCTCATGCTGCCATTTGTTCTCAAGAAGGCCGGACTAACAGAGAAGGACATCACGGTGGTGAGCGGTGAAGCGGACAATCCCCTACTTAAGAGCGGAAAGATCGACTTCACGACCAATACTACGAACTACGCCATCCCAGGCATTGGCGGCAAGCCAGTGCAGATCGTGGGCAAGGCTGCCGGCGTCCCGGATGTACCGGTTTGGGTCTATGCGACAAGTTCGTCGTACGCCGAGAAGCACGGCAAGACGGTCTCGGCCTTTATGGCCGCGATGAAGGATGCCACTCAGTGGTCAATTGACAATCAGGGTAAGGCAGTGCGTTACTTTGACAAGGCCTACCCGGACAGTGGTTACACCCACGAGTACAACGTTCAGGCTTGGAGTCTCACGGTGCCCCTGCTGAAAAATAAGTCGGGAGACTTCTTCGTGCAGACGAATGCTCAGTGGACAACGCTGGCTCAGGCGCTAGTTGACGTGAAGCAGTTAGACAAGGTGGAGAAGCCTTCGGCGTACTTCACCAACAAATTTCTGCCCTAACGCCTTACGCTGAGTCACATTGGGAATCTAAGAAGTCCGTAAACGCTCTTCTAATTTCCATTTTCCCTCCGTACCATTGAGGTATCAAGGAAAGCGGGGCCACAATGTGGGCTGACAAAATCAAGGCATTCACCACCTGGACACTGAGCATCGTGGCCGGAACGGCCCTCGCCGCCGGTGCCGCCGTGGTGGCTAGTGGAAAGTTGACATCCCAGGTCGCTGCTCCCAGTACGACTGCCCCAACGCTCTCCGCACCGGCCCCTCTGGGGACGCCGAGTCGCTCGACGAGTGGCGTGCGCTACACCGATAGCGAAGCGCCGACAACGATTCCCGTTGCCACACCAACAACGCCACGGCCCGCAGTAACGCCGACCACGGTCATCCGTGAACGCGGAGACGAAGGTGAGCGTGAGCACGAAGAAGAGCACGAGTACTCCGGTGGTTACGACGACTAATTCGCGACTGTAGCCTTCGGGCATGCAGACGAATTATTGGGCGAGCCACTGGCCGGCCGAAGACGGAGGCGCGGAGCGCCAACAAGTTGCTGGATCAATTCTCCTGGGTGAAGCGACACTCACTTCCAAGTTGGCCATTGCCTCGACGATGGTCGTGTTCCGAAATCCTGGCGAGCTCTATCTGCTCTGCCATACCGGTGGTGACGACGGCATTAGTTGGGTGGAGCAACTCGACTCGCTCACCCTCGAAACTATTCGTCGCTCCGTCGACATGCCCGGTGGCTTGACGTGGCCTGGTGGCTTGGCTGTTCATGCCAATGGTTCGATTTATGTCGTATTCGGTCAGCACGCCCATCGCCTCTCTCCGACTCTGGAGATTGAAGCCCATCAAGAGCTCCCCCAACGCGCCCCCTATAACTCCTTTGTGGTCTTGCGCGATGGCACGTTGGTCACCAAGAACTTCGGTGGGGCACGACCCGGAATGGACACGCACTTTGAGGCTGCATCGTGTGAGTTGGTGGCTCTCCACCCCGACGATCTACGCATCTTGGATCGCTACGAAGTCGGACAAGGATCCGTGGCGCGGTTAAGCGCTCACGATCAGACCACCTACGTAGTCGGGGTTGAAGGTTTCACGGAGATTGAATTCGTCGCCGGTGCCTTTGTGTCTGCTTCGGTCAAGCAGGCACCGTATCGATCGCCGGGCGAGGGCTACGGCTGGGATGCCGTGATTGCCGACGGTTCGGCATGGTTCTTGAACAACGGCGCGGGTAGCGAAACCTTTGACGGCTCACTCCTCGAGAAGGGGATTGCGACTGCTCCCCAGCAGATAGTTCGAGTCCACCTCGACTCCTACGTGGTTGAGAAGTATGAAGTCAATGATGCCCCCGGTGGCATCGTGGCCAATCCGCCGGCCGTCGACACCAACCAAAAGATTGTGGTCGGCTACGACTCTGCGGCCGGAGTGGTGCGGGCCTATCACTACGCAGATACGGGTGGCACACTCCTTTGGCAGATCAAGCTCAATCACGCCTGTCACCCTCTGGTGTTCCCGGAGTCCGATCTCGTCATGCTGAATGACTTTGATCCGTTGCTGGGAGCTGACCAAATTGTCTTGGTGCGCACCAGTACGGGTGAAATCGTCAGTCGAGTGGCGACCGAATCACCGCTCCAGTCAGTACTTTTCGGGGCTCCTGGTGAGGCAAACGACCTCTATCTGTGCTCGTTCACTCACGTAACTCGACTCCAATTTCAAGGTAATGCAAGTACCTAGTTGCCCATAGACAAAACGCTATAGGCTAGTTCTGTGGATTCCGAAGTTCTCTCAGCCGGCGAAATTATTCGCAACGCCCGAATAGCAGCCAACCTCTCGCAATCCGAATTAGCTCGTCGCGCACGGGTCGCCCAGAGTGTCGTGAGTGCCTACGAAGCAGATCGCCGGAGTCCCTCGTGGGAGATGTTGAAGAAATTGATTGCCGCCTCGGGCTCCCGATTGGACCTCACGATTACGCCGATTCCCGGAGTGCCTCGCGGGCTACCAAACACTGAAATGGGTCAACGAATACGTCAACATCGCCGTGCAATATTGGCAGCGGCTGAGAAGTACCAAGTGACGAATCTCCGAGTCTTTGGCAGTGTTGCACGTGGTGAGGACTCCTCGCAGAGTGATGTCGACATCGTGGCCGAATTTCCACCCACAGTTGGTCTCATCGAGCTGGGTTCACTCGAGCGAGAAATCGCTGCCATCCTCAATTGCCGTGTAGACCTCGTGCCACTGGTCGGCCTGCGACCTCAGGTGTTTGCATTGATTGAGGCTGAGGGCGTTCAGATATGAAGCGACGTGATCGAGAGCGCATCGATGATGTAGAAGTTGCGCTGATTGCAATCGGATCCCACTTAGAGCGTGGCGGACTGGATGACGGACTCGTGTTTGATGCGATTCGCATCAGGTTCATCGAAATAGGTGAAGCCGTCAAGGGAATTGACAGCGCATTACTGAGCGTCGCCCCGGAGATTCCTTGGCAAGAGATTGCCGGCATGCGAGATCGACTTACGCATCACTATTTCGACACTTCCCATGCCATTCTCCAGGCCACGATTGATCACGATATTCCGCTGCTCTGGGATGCCGTTGGCCTACTCCGCAAGGCTCTGGCGGGGGATTATCCGAAGGGGTAGGACAACGGGAGCGTCCATGAGATAATGGAGAATCAGCTCCTGTGGCGCAACTGGTAGCGCAAGTTCCTCCTAAGAACTAGGTTGCAGGTTCAAGTCCTGCCGGGGGCGCTACTTAAGGTTGTTGGTGACGGCCGTCTTGAGCGCGGTGGTCAAGTACAGCGAATACGTCAAGGTGATGTGG
>CANBVQ010000076.1 GCA_947372925.1 Acidimicrobiaceae bacterium | reverse complement strand
TTTCTCGCCCACGCCTACATGAACGAAATCCTGGCCTACGCCCTGGGCGCCGCCAGTCTCTTCGGCGTCGTGGCCCCCAACTCGGGTAATCAGAAAATTCTCCTCAAGTACGGTACCGAGGAGCAGAAGCGCAAGTGGCTTCTCCCCCTCGTCGAGGGCGTGATGGAGTCGGGGTACTCCATGACCGAGCCGGACAATGCTGGTAGTGACCCCCGCTCGATCAAGACCTCGGCCCGTCTCGAAAACGGTGAATGGGTAATCAACGGCCACAAGTGGTTCACCTCTAACGGACTGGCGGCCGATTTCTTCATCGTGATGGTGCGAGTTGCTGACGAGTCGGGCAAGGGACGCATGGCCCAAATCATCGTTCCGACCAAGACGCCGGGTGTGGAGATTGTTCGCGGTATCGGTATCTGGGGATCTGGCTCATCGGACCACTGCGAAGTCAAGTACACCGATGTGCGCGTTCCCGAAGAAAACATCCTCGGTCGAGTAGGTCAGGGTCACGAAGCGGCCCAGGAGCGCCTCGGTGCCGGACGAGTCTTTCACTGCATGAACAGTGTGGGCCAGATGTGGCGGGCCTTTGACCTCATGGTGGAGCGTTCCTTGTCGCGTGAAGTACACGGCGGCCTCTTGAAGGACAAGCAGTTCATCCAAGGGATGATTGCCGACTCCTACATCGATCTGCAGACGGCTCGACTACTGACCATCCGCACCGCCGAAATGGTGGACCGAGGTGACCCTCAGGCCCGCACTGAAATCTCGGCCCTCAAGGTCTACGTACCGGCAGCTTTTCATCGAGTCGTAGATCGCGCCATTCAGATCTGGGGAGCCGCTGGCGTCTCGAACGACCTGCCTCTGGCTCAGATGTATCTCGGTGCTCGAACGCTCCGCTTGGCTGACGGTCCGGACGAAGTGCACCGCATTCTGATTGCCAAGAACGTCTTTGCTCACTACGAGTCCGGAGAGTCTTGGAACTTCGCCGGCTAGCGCCGTGCGCCTAACCGTGCACGTCCACCCCGGGTCGAAGAGTCCGGGTGTGGGCGGCTCCTACGACGGAAAACTCGTTGTGCGAGTTCGCGAACGGGCCGTCGATGGTTCGGCAACTAATGCCGTGGCGGCAAGTCTGGCTGCTGCCTTTTCCGTTACCCAGCGCTCTGTCGTCTGCATCCGTGGTGCGATCAGTCGAACGAAGACGTTTGACATAGAAGGTGACGAGGCCACATTGGGCGCCACGCTCGCCAAACTCCTGCAGTAGTTCCGAGTGCTCCCAGCACGGCCCTAGAGGGCTGTGAGGTCTTTGCGCCACATCGCCATAGAACCTGCCAACGTTGCCCCCAGAGCCTCGTTGACATCGATCATCGGCTGGTTACGCGTGGAGTTAAACGTGGTGATTCTCCACGTGTCGTAGCCAGCCCGGGCAAACTCTTGGAGATTTACGGCCTTCATCAAGCCGCCCAAGCGGTGCCCGCGATGCGAACGCGCCACCAGGGTGTCCCACTGGTAGGCCGTCGAGGGGTCGTCCCGAGACACGGTCAGCTCGGTGTAGCCGGCCAATTCGCCAGTGTCGCGATGCGTGGCCGCAACCACGAGAAGATCGCGGCCCATGTCGTAGACGGTCTGCTCGTGCGTCCGGAGCCGCTCCACGCTCCAAAGTTCCTCTTCAACGAGAACGTCGGCGTGATTGGCCTCGACACCCATCCGGGACATCAAATCGGCCAATGCCGCCGCCAACGGTTCTGGAGTCGAGCGAATCCATCGATGGAGTTCGTACGATGCCGCCGGCTCGCTCCACTGCTCGACCAGAGCGTCGAGCGCAGCACTGGGCTGGGGCCAGGGAAGATCCCGACGAGCCATTTCGTCAGTCAGCTCATACCCACGCCGCGGGGCAAAGAAGCGATTGGGTGCACTACCTATTTCATCGGCCCCCTCAATCACAAAGAAGAGCAGCTCCGTGCGGCCCAGGGACCGGCCGTACTCTTCGACAAAGGTCAAGAGGGTTGACCCGAAACCCCGCCCAGTCAACGTGGGCTCCACGAAGAGATCGCCGTGCAGGGAGTGCAGGTTGTCATCGCGGGAAATTTCCAGTCCAGCAACTGCCACGACCACTCCCTCTTCCCTTAGTGAAAAGAGGTGCTTAACATTTGGAGCATCTTCATCGAGCGCACGGGCCCGCCACTCGTCAGGCTGCCAACCACCACCGCGACCACCATCTCGTTGCAGTTCGGACCGCTGGAGAACGCCGAACCACTCCATGAAGGCTTCGTCGCTACGAGCATCGACACGTTCAATCGGCACGGAGGAAGTGTAGGAGAAGGCGTCAGATAGCCTTGTTCAGCTATGCCACTGCTTTCGAACGTCTTTCCTGACGACTTTCTAAAGGCCCTCGTCGGTCCAGTGCGGCGATTCTTCTTCATGACAGCCGTCAGTTCGGTCGGACAGGGCTTGACGATGTCTCTCTTTGTGGTGTATCTCCACTCAGTTCGCCATCTTTCCCTGGGATTTACCACCGCGCTCCTCAGCGTGAGTGCCATAATTCAGCTAATCACAAGCCCTATTTGGGGGACATTGGTTGATCGCTTCGGCCCGGTACGGCCCATGTTGCTTTCGCTCGTAGGCAATTCAGTTGGTCTCGTATTTTGGGGCTTCGCCTCCACCACACGACATGCGGCACTCGCGATGGCCTTCATCGCCCTCTTCGCTGGCGGCTCATGGGGGCCGGCGGCCACGTTGCTCACGCGGGTCACCCCCAGCCAACATCTCCAGCGAGCTTTCGGACTGAACTTCATGCTCGTCAATCTCGGTATCGGTTTTGGCGGTCTCGTCTCAGCTTCGATGGTGAATATTCATCGCCCCTCGACATTCACCACGCTCTATCTCCTTAACGCCGCGGTCATTGTGATCGGTGGCGTGATTGTCACCACGCTCTGGCGCTACGGGCAGGCCGTACCGAAGGAGAGCATCGAGGAATCGCACCGAGGAGATGGGTGGAGTGTCGTCTTGCGAGATCGCCGTCTGGTCCACTTTGTCATGGCCTCACTCATCCTCTTGATTGCCGGCTACGGCTCCCAAGAAGCGGGCTTCTCTCTCTTCATCATCGACCGAATGCAGCTGCCGGTTCGCGACATCGGCATCATCTTCTTTTTCAATACCTCCACCATTGTCGTAGCGCAGCTCTTCGCGCTTAACTTCATCGACGGGCGAAGTCGAACTCGCGTCATGAGTGGCGTCGGTGTGCTCTGGGCCACCTTTTGGCTAATCGTGCTTGGTGCCGCACATGTCAACCACACCGTGGCGCTCGTATCCATGTGCTTCGGTATGGTGATTTTTGCCATCGGGGAAACGGCTTGGTCTCCCGTCGGGCCGGCGCTGGTGAACGAGATTGCCCCCGAGCATCTTCGCGGGCGCTATAACGCCGCGAGCTCGCTGACGTGGTCGATTAGCAGCACCCTCTCCCCCATGATTACGGGCCTCTTTCTCGGCTCCTCGGTCGCCGACTACTGGCCCCTCTGTGTGGCACTCCTGGCCTTAATCGGCAGCCTCCTCGCGCTCTCTCTACGGCGGTCACTCAGCCCCGAGGAGGATGGTCGCACCAAGGTGATGTCATAGCTCTCCCGCACAATGGGTGCATGTCAGAACACACCGCCACCATCTTTGTCAGCCCCGGCACCAGCCCGCACCACTACGCCGGAGCCGCCCAACCTACGCACGTCATGTTTCTTGATGAAGGGGGTCGTGCCGTTTGGTCTGTCCATAACTTGACCGACTGCAGCACGCCAGTTACCTACCTGATCCCCCAAGCGCCCGAGACAATCCTCTCCGACGCGCTCTTGATAATTGGCGCACTAGTCACCCAAGATTCTGACTGCATCAGTGCCCTGATGGCCCGTGGCTTCTCCCCGGGCGACGGTCGTGTCGATCTAGCCGCAGGAGCCTTTCTCCCGTTCAAGGCGGAGTTGCTGGCGGACGGACTTCGCCCGGCTCGCCTGGGTGTCGCGACGAGCCTGCACTCCACCGTGGGTCGCCAGATTGGCGAGTTGACGGCTCTTGGCACTGAGGTCGAGCTCTACCTCGCCACCCCACTTGACAGCGACACCATTACCCGCAAGGACTAGCTGGTACTAGTCGGCGAAGGTCGAACGCTGTGCCGTGTTCGTAGCGCGGTCAAAGCTGTATTCGTGGTCCAGCACGGCACCCATGCCGGCGTAGGACTCGTAGAACTCGACACGGCCCCGCTTCATGGCCGCCCGGTGCTCGGGACATTTGGCCCAGCGCTTGGCACCCTCTAACGATCCGAAGCGTTCCAGCACGACGCCCGAGCGCTCCGATTCAGCCACTCGTTCGATGCTCTCAAACTGATACTCCGCGTTCGAAGCCGCCATGCCATACATCTCAACTGCTAGGGCGTCATAGGCCGCCACGTCGCAGTCCTCTCGAAGGGTGTAGCGAAAGACGTTGAGATAGGACATAACACTCC
>CANBVQ010000075.1 GCA_947372925.1 Acidimicrobiaceae bacterium | reverse complement strand
CGGAATACGGATTGAAGCGCCGCGGTCCGAGGTGCCGTAGGAGAACTTGTTCCATGGGGCGGTCTCGTGCTTACCGGTGAGGCGGTCTTCGATGCCGTAACCGTAAACGGCGATGTGCTCCATGATCTTCTTACCAATGGCATCACACGCGGCGTGGATGACCTTGAGGCCACCGTTCTCGCGCATGCCCTTGGTGGAGAAGTTCGTGTGCGCACCGGCACCGTTCCAGTCACCCTTGATGGGCTTGGCGTCCCAGCTCACGTCTACGCCGTAGTCCTCGGCGATGCGCTCGAGCAACCAACGGGCGACCCAGAGCTGGTCACTGACGGCAACGGGCGAGAGAACGCCGATCTGGAATTCCCACTGCGCCATCATCACTTCGGCGTTGGTGCCTTCGATTGAAAGACCGGCACGCAAGCAGGCGAGGGTGTGGGCTTCGACAATGTCGCGTCCAGGCATCTTGGCGCCACCGACGCCGCAGTAGTAAGGACCCTGCGGGGCGGGGTAGCCAACTTCGGGCCAACCGTAGGGACGGCCGTCCTGGAAGAAGGTGTACTCCTGCTCGATACCAAACCAGGGCTCAAACTTGCCGTACTTCTTTTCGGCGGCCACAGTCGCGGCGCGAGTGTTGGTGGAGTGAGGGGTGTTGTCGGGGTTCAATACTTCGCACATCACCAAGATGTCGTTAGGACCGCGCAGTGGGTCCGGACAGGTGAAGACGGGGTTGAGGACGCAGTCCGACGACGAACCGTCGGCCTGGTTGGTGCTCGATCCGTCGAAACCCCATACTGAGGGCTTCTTGCCATCGGCAATGATGCGGGTCTTGCTACGTAGCTTGGCCGTCGGCTTGGTTCCGTCGAGCCAGATGTATTCGGCCTGAAAGGGCACGCTCACTCCTTAGTTCGGTTGACACAACTCGGATGAGTTGCACCCAGACAGTTTGCTCGCTGGAGGCTCCCCGTGCCCACTCTTATTGTTAACCGCGTGTGAAGTTCGATTCGGTGCCCCATCGAAGCACCGGTAGGCTCCATTCGTGGCCGGATTGCGCGTGGCGCTCCTACAGATAAACCCCACCGTGGGCGACCTCGAGGGGAATGTGGCGCTACTGCGCGACTCTTACTTGGCCGCGCTGGCCGAATTCCCTGATTTGGTCGTGGCGCCGGAAATGGCGCTTTCGGGCTACCCCCCGGAGGACCTCGTCCTAAAGGACGGATTTGTCACCGATGTCGCCAAGCAGTTGGCCGTCCTCGCGGCCTCCGTTGGTCCAATCCCGTTGATCGTTGGCGCACCCCTCGCCGAGGGCCCACTGGTCCACCTAGCGCCACCGGCCGACAGCCGTCGCTCGGCCCAGCCCTCCGCACGGACGCGCACGCACGCCCTCGGCAATGCCCTGGCCGTCCTTCGAGACGGCGTGATGACCGATGTTGCGACCAAGCGCCTGCTGCCCAACTACGACGTCTTTGACGAACAGCGCTACTTTCAACCCGGCACCGGTGCCCCGACCGTTATTGAGGTCAACGGGGTTCGAATTGGTCTGGTCGTTTGCGAAGACGCGTGGCTGGCCGACGGTCCCATCCGGGAGTTGCCCGAGATCGACGTCATTGTCGCGGCCAACGCGTCCCCCTTCGCCAAGGGCCGTCCGGCCAAGCGTGAAGCAATGGCCGCGCAACGAGCCAGTGAGAAGAATGCCAGCTTCGTCTACGTCAACCTTGTGGGTGGGCAGGACGAATTGGTCTTTGACGGTCAAAGTTTTGTTATCAATGCCACTGGCCAGGTCATCGGTCGGGCTGGGGCCTTTCACCAAGAGACGCTCGTCGTTGATCTCGATCAGACCACCATCTCGGGTCGTGGTGACGAGCCGCTCGAGCCGTTGGCCGAAATCTACGAGGCCCTCGTCGTGGGGACTCGGGACTACATCAAGAAGAACGGTTTTCGTTCTGTCATCGTGGCCCTTTCTGGTGGTGTGGACTCGGCCATCGTGGCCACGATTGCCGTCGACGCACTTGGTGCAGGCGCGCTCCGCGGCTTTGCGCTACCTAGTCGATACTCCAGTACACATTCCAAGAGTGATGCCGTTGACCTCGCCGATCGTCTCGGCATCACGTTGGAAGAGATTGCCATTGAACCGGCTCACGTGGCCCTCGCCGATTCACTCGAAATCGTGTTGGGTGGCGAGCCCACCGGTCTGACTGACGAAAATCTCCAGTCCCGTATTCGTGGTGTGCTCATGATGGGTATCAGTAATGCGACTGGCGCCGTGGTCCTCACGACGGGAAACAAGTCGGAGATGGCCGTGGGCTACTCCACGCTCTACGGCGATTCGGCCGGTGGCTTCGCCGTCATTAAGGACGTGGCTAAGACGCTCGTCTACGACCTGTGCGCGTGGCGAAATTCCCAGTCGCGCCGGCGGGGCGAAGTGGAGCCAATACCGTCCAACATTCTGACCAAGGCACCCTCGGCCGAATTGCGTCCCGACCAACGCGACGACCAGTCGCTGCCGCCCTACGAAGAGCTCGATCCAATTTTGGAGCTCTACGTGGAGAAGGACGCCACGGCCGCCCAGATTGTCACCGCCGGGTACGACCCCGCGCTCGTGGCGCGGATCACGAGACTCGTCGACAACGCGGAGTACAAGCGTCGTCAGTCGCCCCCCGGTGTGCGCATTTCTGATAAGGCCTTCGGTAAGGATCGCCGTATGCCCATCACTAATCGCTATCGCGGAATGGATCAGCTATGAGCACGATCGAACAGACCGAGGCCGTCGCGCATCACCTCGAGTCACTGTGCAACGAGATCTACGCCACCTTGGGTGAGCGGCACATCACCATCACCAACAATCAGGCCACCATCGCGTTGCACGTGATGGCGCGTGAGTTTGGGGAGTTGGCCGAGTCCTTTCGTGACCTCGGTCCCCACCGCGCTAACGCTGAAAATACGCCGCCATCGACCGGAGTAATTGCCAAGATTTTGGACGACGCTTTTGACTCCGACGAGTCCGGGGCGATTGTTCTCTACGCCATGTGCGTCGAAATTATTCCGCGCTTCATGATCTCTCTGCGCGACGTTCCCGAATTGGTCAATGCCCAAAGTGGAGCCCGGGTCATCGACCGGGCCCGCCGCGCGTCGGCCGTGGCCATGTCGCAGCTCCATGCGGCCTCCGAATTGCTACGAACCCTAGGAAATCAAGAGATTCTCACGGATCCGGCGGCCCGCTACGACCAGTGGCTCCGCGACGCCGGCGCCGACGAAAGATTTTGATTTACTTCAGTAATTTCTGCGCCACTTCGCACATATCCCTGTACCATGACTCTCCTTCCCTTCGTAAGAAGGGAGAGTTTTCCCTAGTGGATGACTGGCAATCGGGGTCACAAAACACCCTGGGGGCGGCGGCAAATCCCGTCTCTAAAGTTTTGTCATAGGGCCTCGTTACCATGGAGTTGTGAGATTTTCACGCTTCTGGAAAGTAGCCACTCGCAGCATCTGTTTTTAATTATCAAGCTCTTGAGCCGCAGTTATATCGACACCGTCAACTGGATTTCTCGACTCTGACGGCTCAGGCCTATGGGGGATTTACGCATTCACTCTCCGGAGTGTTGTTTGTCATCGCCAATTGCCAATCAGGCGACCGGTGTTTGCTCCGGCGCCAGCAGTGAATACGTGCAGTACCGACAAGTGAAAGAGGCAGTTATTACGAACCGTTCCAACCAACACGCTCCCTTTGGAGATCTCAGTCACTACCCCACACTGACGCGAGCCCAGGAGATTGCTCTGGCCGATCGCTCACGGGCGGGTCGCCAAGCCGAGGCCCAATTGGCGAATGCCGTGGCGTCGGGAGAGGTCATCTCGGCCCGTGATCGCATGGCACTCAAGCGCACTATCGCCGACGGCAAGGTGGCCCGCGATGAGTTCGTGGCGTGCAATCTCAAACTGGTCATCAGCATGGTTGGCAAGAAGAACGTTCGCCCGGAACTGAAACAAGACTTGATGCAAGAGGCCGCCATGGGCGTCTTAACGGCGGTGGAGAAGTTCGACCCGACTAAGGGTTTTAAGTTTTCGACCTACGCGACGTGGTGGATTAACCAGGCGATTTCACGTTCGCTGCAGAAGAACTCCCGCACGATTGCTCTGCCCGAGGATGTTGATGCCGAAGTTCGACGGCTCCACAACTATCAGGTGGACTTTTGCTGCGAACACGGTCGCGACGCTACTGAACCCGAGCTCTCCCAATTGATGGGTCTCCCCATTGAGCGAATCCGCAAACTTCGAGTGTGGTCGGAGGGGACGAGCTCGTTGGATGACTTGGTCCGCAGCGACGAAGGCAGTGGGACGCGCATCGGTGACATCTATGTTGACGTCGCTGCCGAGGACTTCACGGAGAAGGTTGACTTTCGCGTTATCGCCGAATTGGTGGCCGAAGAGCTGGCCGAGACGGCCAGCCTCGACGAGCGCAGCGTCATGGCGGAGCGACTGGGACTGACCGACGGCCAGGGGAAGTCGCTCGAGGCTGTGGCTAAGAAGAAGAACTTGACCCGTAGTCAAGCGCGGACTTTGGAAGAAAAGGCCGTCAACTCCGTGCGAGCCACCCGGCGCGTGCGTGAGCTGCAATCGGAGTTTTAACCGATCCCGTTTCTCGGACAACTTGTCACCGTCTCAC
>CANBVQ010000074.1 GCA_947372925.1 Acidimicrobiaceae bacterium | reverse complement strand
GGCTACTGAGCCATCGCGGAAGTTCGTAATACGTGAATCACGAATGTCCCAAATCACGTCGTCATAGGGGTGACGGTCTTCTGTTGTAAAGAATCGGCGTAGTCCGATTCCGAGTCGCTGTGGTGCGATGGCCATTTCTTTTTCTCCTCATTACCCAAATAAATCGTTGCTGCAAACTGCGAAATCCCGCGAAGTATGGATTGAGGAGGATAATTGCTTCCCCGCCCCCAAGACACAAGATGTAGTGCTTCCACTACGCCCCACCGCTAGATACTGTGTAATTACAGCACTGTAACTATACGTTGTCAATCATTGTTTTGGGGATTTAACCCACAAGAAATCTGCACCGCTCGCATCAGGAGAAATGACCCTGGGACCCTGAGGCCAGCCTCAATTTGCACCCGTCAGGAAGGTGGCGACCTGGGGCATGGCACGTCGATCTTGGGCCATGAATATGTGGCCCCCCTCGTAGACCTCCAGGGCGGCACCCCGAATCGCCCGACTCAAAGTCTCGGCGTTCGCGAGCGGGGCTAACCCGTCATAACGACCGGCCCCGACGAACGTGGGGCATGAAATGGCCCCGAGTCGATCCCAGGTGTCGTGAAAGGATCGGGCGTGGAGCTGAGCCGTCTCACCTCGCAGCACTTCCTCGCTCTTTTCAGTCAGCGCCTGCGTCGCCATCACGGAGACCAGCGCCATGTCACTGGGGTGCTCGGCGAGCCACTCCGGCGTAAAGCGCATATCAAGATTGTGGAGGGCCACGCGGGCTCGCTCGTCGGGCGACATCGACGCCATTTCGTGCAGCGGGTAACTCGATCCACCAGCGCCGCCGGAACTCGTGGAGAGCAGGGCGAGCCTGGTCACAACTTCGGGCCACGTCACGGCGAACTCTTGAGCCACCATGCCGCCGAAGCTCAGGCCAAATACCGCTGTCTCTTCCCAACCCATGGCATCCAGAACGGCCTTGGCGTCGAGGGCGTAGTCGGCCATCGAGGGGTGCTCGGAAGTGCCCTGTAATCCGGTGCGACCGAGTCCGCGTTGATCGTGAACAAGCACCGTGAAGTGTCGGGCCAGAAATCCAATAAGGAGTTGCGAGGACTCAATCGAGGCACCGCTCCCATTGAGCACCAAGAGGCGCGGTCCCGTTCCAATGACTTCGTAATAGATCGAGAGTTTGTCGCGGACAATCGTGGCCATCACTTCAACCTAGTGAATACCTCGGCCGTCGGCCTCCTTCGCTAGCGTTGGCGCGTGGACCTCATTCTTGCTCTCGACGCCGGTACGACTGGCGTGCGCACCGTGGCCTTTGACGCCTCGGCCGCCTTAGTGGATTCGGCCTACCGGGAACTGACTCAATACTTTCCCCGGCCCGGTGAAGTTGAACATGACGCCAACGAGATAGCGACACTCGCGCTCGCCACGCTGCGCGACGTAGCCGCACGAAGCCAAATGCAAGGCCACCGCATTGTCGCCGTGGGCATCACCAACCAACGAGAGACCACCGTGGCCTTTGATCGCGCCACGGGGGCAATTCACCACCACGCCATTGTCTGGCAGGACCGGCGCACCGCACCTCTCTGCGAGGAACTTACGACTCGTGGTGCACTCCCCCGAGTTCGTGCCGTCACGGGATTGGTATTGGACTCGTATTTCTCAGGTACAAAGATGCGATGGCTCATGGATCACGGTGCCATCGAAGGCTTCGCCCAACCGGCTCTCTCGACGATTGACGCCTACTTACTGTGGACCTTGACGGGTGGACCACAAGGCGGCGTCTTTGCCACCGAGCCTTCGAACGCTTCACGCACCATGCTGATGGACCTCGAGACCCTGGCCTGGTCGAGCGAGATGAGTGAGCTTCTGGGAGTACCCCTGGAGTATCTCCCCACCATCGAACCTTCGGCCCATCACTTCGGCACCATTGACGCCACCGTTATTCCCGAACTGGCCGACGTCCCGATCACGGCGATGCTTGGTGATCAGCAGGCCGCCCTTTTTGGACAGGCCTGCTTTAGCCCCGGCATGGTCAAGGCCACCTACGGCACCGGTGCTTTCATCTTGGCCAACGCTGGTCACTCGGTGCCACCGCTTCGTGAGGGCCTCGTCACGACGGTCGCTTGGGACGCCGGACGTCACGACATTCCTGCTTACGCCTACGAAGGTTCGGCCTTCGTAGCTGGGGCCGCGATCCAGTGGCTCCGTGATGAGTTGCAGATCATCTCCTCGGCCCCCGAGGTCGGACCACTCGCCGAATCGGTGAGTGACAGTGGCGGCGTTATCTTCGTCCCGGCCTTCACCGGCCTCGGATCACCCTTTTGGCGCAGCGAGGCGCGGGGAGTTCTCATGGGGCTCTCCACCAGTACGACGAAGGCCCACATTGCGAGGGCCGTTGTCGAAGCGCTGGCTTTTCAAGTTCGCGCTATGACCGAGGCCTTCGCCGAAGGTGGCGTTGCTCTCCAAGAACTTCGTGCCGACGGTGGTGCGGCCGCGATGAATCTCCTACTCCAACTCCAGGCGACTAACTCGGGACTGACGGTTCGTCGCTCGCGCTCACTGGAGGCCACCGCTCAAGGCGCAGCCCTCATGGCTGGCCTCGAAGTTGGCCTCTGGCCTTCGCTCGAGTCGCTCGGTGCGCTCTGGGGCTCAACGTTCACGGCCGAACCCGAAGATTCCACCTTCGCCGACGTTGGTTATGCCGCTTGGCTGGATGCCACCACGCGGGCGTAGGGGTGTGCTTGCTTTAGTAAGTTCTCCCTAACGCCAAGGGGGAACTATGACGACCTATCAAGCAACCACTATCACCACCGGCCTGGGCTTCGGCGAAGCACCACGCTGGCACGACGGACGGCTCTGGTTCTCCGACTTCTATCGCCACGGCATCTTCTCTATTGCCGCCGATGGTAGTGATGAGCGTCTCGAGCACTCGGTTCCGACCCAGCCCTCTGGCCTGGACTGGACGGCCGACGGGACGCTCTACTTCGTCTCCATGCTGGACCACACCATTCGCGCTGTTCGCGGCGGCGTCGAAGAGACTATCTTGGACTTCTCCGAACACTGCGGCTTTTGGGCTAACGACATGACGATGAACTCGGCCGGGATTGGCTACGTCGGAAACTTCGGTTTTGACCTCGACACGTTGCTCCACGAAAAGGGTGTCGAGGGTCTTTTGGGCGATCCGCCACCTACGACCAACATTGTCGTCTTTAACGCGGCCGGTGACGTCCTGCAGGTGGTTCCCGACTTGGCTTTCCCGAACGGCACTGTCATAACCCCTGACGGTAAAACCCTCATTGTTGGTGAAACCATGACCTTCCGCTTGACGGCCTTTGATATCAACCCTGACGGCACACTGAGTAACCGTCGCGTGTGGGCCCAACTGGACTTCGTGGCGACCGACGGCATGTGCCTCGACGCCGAAGGTCAGATCTGGCTCGCCAACGCCATGCCCGGCGTCAACACCTGTCTGCGGGTGAAGGAGGGCGGCGAAATTACTGACACCGTCCAGACTTCGCAGACTTCGTACGCCTGCATGCTCGGTGGCGATGACGGCACCACGCTCTACATTCACACCGCACCGAGCTCAGATCGTTTTCAAATTGCCGACAAGACCGACGGCAGAATTGAGTCCGTGACCGTAGCTGTGCCCCGCGCGGGTCGGCCGTGAGTCGCGACCCGTCTCTCACGAATGACGAACTGCTCCAAGTAGCGACTGAGGCCTACCTCTACTTCTACCCCATGGTGATGATGGAGAACACGCGCCGCAACGCCACCAACGTGCAACGAGGTACAAGACCCGGCCGCGAACCGATGGGCGTCATGAACCACATGCGCGAATTCCCCGCCTTGGACTTCAAGGCCGTCGTGCGACCCAACTTCGACACTCTCTACACCTCCGTGTGGATGGACGTCTCGAAGGAGCCGTGGCTGTTCCATATTCCGGCCATGCCGGGACGCTTCTTCATGCTCCCCCTCTACGACATGTGGACCGATGTTTTTGCCTCACCCGGTACGCGTACGCACGGCGAAGGTGCCTTAACCATTGCACTCTGCGAACCGGAGTGGCGGGGCACCTTGCCCGCGGGCGTGGAGCGCATTGACGTCCCGACCTCAACGTTGTGGACGATTGGCCGCACCGAGACTCGGGGCCCAGCCGACTATGAAGCCGTTCGCGCCCTGCAGGACCAGATGTGGCTCCGGCCTCTCTCGTCGTGGCAGAGCGACGACTTTGTAATCGACGACACCATCAGGCCCGAGTGGAAAGTCAAGATGCCCCCGATGGTGCAGACCGACGCCATGGAGGCCGACGCCTTCTTCGCTCTCGCCGCCGAACTCGTCGCCACACATCGTCCTCACGCCAGCGACTGGGGTCAAGTAACGCGTCTGGCCCGAGCCGGCTTCGTTGTCGGTCAACCGTTTGATCTCACGGCGCAACCACTGGACGTGCAAGAGGCCTTTCGTGCGGCACCCGGTCGGGCGCGCAAGGAAATTGGCCGCCGCTTCGCCACGCTGGTGCCCTTTGTTAACGGCTGGTCCACGATCTTGGAGACGATGGGCACGTGGGGTAACTCCTATCTGCGACGCTGCATGATGGCCATGTTCGGCCTCGGGGCCAATCCCCCCGAAGAGTCGATCTACCCCAACGCGATGACCGACTCGGCCGGACAACCGCTCGACGGCACGGCCCACTACT
>CANBVQ010000073.1 GCA_947372925.1 Acidimicrobiaceae bacterium | reverse complement strand
ATTCGTGACGCCGAGCGAACCTTGATCTTTACTCAATCAATCCTTTCGGCCAACACGATTGCCGAAGAGCTTCGAAAGTCTGGCTTGGAAATTGCGGTGCATCACAGCCAGGTCTCCTCATCGGAGCGCGACACAATCATGAACGACTTCGAGAGTGGCGCCATCTCGGTTTTAGCGACTGTCCAGACTCTTGAAGAGGGTGTCGATGTCCCTGAGGCCGATTTGGCAATCATCGTGGCGAGTTCGAAGCAACGTCGTCAGATGATTCAACGCATGGGACGCATCATGCGCCGAAAGGCCGACGGACGAGACGCCCGGTTCGTCATTCTCTTTGTCGAGGGGACGGACGAGGATCCCCGCGAGGGAGCACACGAAGCTTTCGTGGGTGAGCTCGTGGCGGTTGCTCGTGAATCAACGGTCGTGCAGGTCGAAGAGGCCGCCAGTCTCAAGGAGTTTCTCCTTCCCGGTCGGATGGAGTAGCAACGCATAGTTGCCAAGATTTCCTAGAGCTGGGCGAGTCGCAGTTTGATGAGCGCTTTCAGTAGGGCGCGATCGACCTTCCAGTCGGCCGGAACCTGAATCGTCTTCTTGTTCACCTTGTACGGCGCTAGGAGCTCTTCATCCGTCTGATCGAGAATCCCATCACCGAAGGGCAGGATAAGGAGATGATGCTTGGCGGCCGAGAATCCAATGATGTAGTCCGTGCCGAGTCGCACTATGGGCTTATTCCAGGCCATCACCAGTTCGAACTTTGCATTCAGCTTCAGCGTCGTGTTCAGAATCGCCTTGGTGGTCGTTCTATGGAGTTCGGGGAGCGTGGCCAGGTAGGCCTCAGGCGAAGCGAACCGCTTTGAGGTCGTAGATCCCCGAACAAACATGACCACGGCATTGGCGTGCGCCTGGCTGAAGCCATGGTCTTCGCGCAGCAGGGCAGTTTGTTGCGGGTACTTGGCATCACCCAGTTCGGCGAGGGCGTCGAGCCAAAATTGGATCGGCTGGCCGTACTTTTTCTCAATGGCCGGAAAGAATGACGAGCGTTCGCCGGAGTCTCTAGTCATAGTTAGACGAACGGGTCCGCTTGGCGAAGGTGCTCGCTGAAGAATTCCAGTGCGCGAGCGGCGGCGTCAGCAGCCGCTTCAGCGTTAAAGACGTTAGTGCGGTCGTCACAGTGAAATCCGTGGTCCGCTTCTTCGTAAACAACCATTTCGGTGATCGGTTCGGTATCAGCCATAGCTTCTTCGAGTTCGTCGACTTGATCCATAGGGATGCCCTTATCGAGCCCCCCGTAGAGGCCCAACCACGGGGCCTTGATCTCGGGAGCGAGTTCAACCAGTGACGGAAGGCCGAACCGTCCGTTGGTAACGCCGCCACCGTAGAACGAAACTGCCGCTCCGACGATTCCGAGCGTGTCAGCGAACGTTGCGACGGTGCCACCCATGCAGTAGCCCACGATGCCGATAGAAGGCCCTTCGATACCGAGAGTACCGAGGTGCTCCACGGTGTCGCGAATGTCGCCCTCGAGCCCGACCCGAGTGAAGTTGCCCATATGCGTCAGAGCCGCGGCAAAGTCGTCGTAGGCAATCTCCGGCGATCCGTCACGGTGAAACAGTTCAGGAGCGACAGCGAGATACCCAGCCGCTGCAAAGCGGTCAGTCACTTCGCGAATGTGATCATTAACCCCGAAGGCTTCTTGGAGCACGATGATGGCCCGCGATGCGGTTGTGCTGCCGGCCAGATTGAGCGGCAGACCGGAGGGAAGGATTTGGCGCGTCGTCATGAAAAGAGTGGCCCACTCGTTCGAGTGCGCTTCAGTTCGTAGAACCCGGGAATGCTCATTACGGCAATCACGCCGTCGAGCAGGGTGCCAGCGGCTTCGCCCTTGGGGGCCGGTGTAATGACGGGCCCAAAGATGGCTCCACCATTGATATGAATAACGGGAGTGCCCACGTCCATGCCAACGGGGTCCATACCCTGGTGGTGGCTGGCACGAAGAGCAGTGTCGAGCGACTCATCGGTTGCAGCGCTCACGAGGCCGGCCGGCAAGCCAACCTCGGCGAGAGCCTCGGGCAAGATGACCGAAAGATCCTTGTTACCTTCGACGTGATAGCGGCGACCGATAGCCGAGTAGAGGGGCTCCACCACTTCGTTACCATGAGCCTGTTCGGCGGCGATAAGGAGACGCACGGGCTTCCAAGCTTGTGCCATGAGTTCCTTGTAGTGCTCAGGCACCTCATTCTTCTCATTCAGAACGGCGAGACTCATGACGTGGAACTGCACGTTCGCATCGCGAACCTGCTGGGCCTCGAGTAGCCAACGGCTGGTGATCCAGGCCCAGGGGCACGCGGGGTCGACCCAGAGATGAATTTGTGTGGTCATGGTTTCTACTTTCCTTGCGCGGCGTGTGCCGCAAGAACATGCGAAATGGCGTTGGTTACCGCCACGGCACAGTCGAGGTCCAACATCTCATCGATACCGTGGGCGTTGGAGTCCGGACCGAGTACACCGGTGGCGACAAACTGCACGGCGGGGAAACGTTGTCCGAGTGCCGCGAGGAAGGGGATTGAGCCCCCTTCACCGGCGTAGGCCACTTCATTGCCGAAGGCCAGCGTGGAGCCCTCTTCGAGAGCGGTGCGGAGCCACGGGGCCAACTCGGGGGTAACCCAGCCCGATGCGGTTACTGCATTCACGTTCACGCGAGCGTTACTGGGCACGTTGGTGGTGAGGGCCCGCACTACGGCCGTCTCGGCTGCGACAGGGTCGCAGGAGGGGGGAAGGCGAAGCGAGAGTGTGAGAGTCGTTGATGGGCGTAGGACGTTTCCAGCAATGGACGAATCAGGAAGGCCCTGAGCCCCCACAATCGAGAGCGTCGGGTACCAGCTGCGACGCAGGATGCGCTCGGCCGCGTCGGCCCCCATCAGGTCGAGACCGGATACCACAGGCTGTTCTTGACCCGCCACATCACCAAACGCATCAGCCACTTGGCGGGCGGCCGTTACGTGCGACATGGGAATCTGAGGCTGTAGTTCGCTGAGGAGGATTTCGCCCGTGGCGGAGTCTTCGATGCGATCGAGGAGCTGGCGCATGATGCGCATCGAGCTCGGTACGACGCCGCTGGCGCTACCGGAGTGCTGCCCCCGCTCCAAGACGTCAACGGTGACGTCGACGTTGAGTACACCTCGAAGTGACGTGGTCACCCAAAGGCGGTCGTAGGAGTGGGCGCCGGAGTCCAGGCAGACCATCAGCTCTACATTGCCGAGCTCTTGACTGAGAACGTCGAGGTGGGCCTCGAGGTCAGGGGAGCCTGACTCCTCGGAAGCTTCGATCAGAACGACGCAACGGGCGTGTGGAACGCCATTGCGTTCGAGTTCTTCAATGGCGAGGAGGGCCGAGAACATGGCGTACCCGTCATCAGCGACGCCGCGAGCGAAGAGCCGATTGCCTCTGCGAACTGGTCGATAGGGGTCGAGATTGTCTGACCAGTCACCGAGTGGAGGCTGCTTGTCGAGGTGGCCGTAGAGCAATACGGTGCTGCTGCTCGGGGTGGTGGCTTCAATGGTGACAAGCAAGACGGGTGTCCGGCCTGCGATTTCGTGCACGGCGACCGTATGGTTGGCAAGTGGGCGGGATTTGGCCCAGTCGGCGTAGAGAGAAATTGCCTCGTTGAGGTATCCGTGAGACTGCCACTCTCCGTCAAAAGCCGGAGACAGGCAGGGGACTGTCGCGTACTGCAAAAGGGTTGGAATAACTTGCGATTCAAACTGATCCAGAGAGATGCTCACCGCGCCACGCTACCGTTCAATGCCAACTCGCAAAATGCTCGCGCCGTTGCCGTAACAAACCTCTTGACTTCACTCATCCCGGCTGAAGCCAAGAAGAAGCCGAAGTTCTATTCAGTCTCAGGCGTGAGGCAAAAGTGTGAGACAAGGTAAACGCCGCTGGAAACCTCCGTACCGGGCCCTCCGTTCGTCCAAAGTAGGAACCAAGTGCTTGCATCGGACCTGATCGAGCAGGTTCCCTGCTCTGGTTTGGTAGCCCAGTTGATTCAAAATCCACGGTGGCTTGCGTCTGTGTTCGAGTCAGAAAGGCAGGCGAAAGCCGACTGAATATGCTTAAATGTCAATGTATTGACAACACCGTTCTAAGGAAAAGAATGAAGTTTATAAAGAAGCAGGCAGTCTCCTTCGTGGCCTCTGCGACGGCTGTGGTTGGGCTGGGGATCACGCCAGCTCTCGCCACACCCCCAGTTGGGGCGCCGAGCACACCACGCAACGTGACGATTGCCGTCAACAATCCGACTGCCTTAATTGCCTGGCTCGCACCGGCAGATGCCGGAACCTCGCCAATTACTGGCTATACCGCCTCATTGAAGTACGGCAACATGCAACGTTTGACGTGCAAGACGACGACGACGAGCTGCAAATTCGACATCGCTTCTTGGGGTTTTTGTCAACCATTTCGGCAGAGGTCTACGCCACTAACGCTGTTGGCGACTCAGACCCGACGGCCCCGGGTCTGTTTTCAAATACGAGTGGACGCGTGATCTTTCCCGGCACCGCTTCGTTGACGACCGGCCAAAAGAACATCTTGAAGTCCTATTTCAAGAACATCTGCAGCACTGCTATGTGCATGCCGGTGCAAATCAATGTCACTGGCTACACCGACCTTTCAGCCACCGGATCGGCTGGTACTCAGCAGTCTCTGGCTCGTGCTCAATTGGTGGCGAACTATCTGAAGTCGTTGATCCCTGCAAACGCTGGGGCCAACAAGCCGACGTTTGTGGCAGTTGCTGGTGGGGCGACGAATAGGTGGGATAAGCGCAGCGCCGCAGCAAATCGTCGCGTCGTATTTGGCCTCCTCGTTAGTTAGCGATCGCAATGGGAAAGACCGGTCGAGCAACATGCTCGGCCGGTCTTTTGCTA
>CANBVQ010000072.1 GCA_947372925.1 Acidimicrobiaceae bacterium | reverse complement strand
CAGCACCATTCCACCAGCTCCGGCCGCACTCTTGGGGGGCCGGGCCAGTCTGGCGAGCGTCACAGAACTTGAAGTCCGCGTCGATCAGCCTCAACGATCTGGACCGTTCCCGGTTCGGAGTGTTGGTGGAGAACGCCACGAGCCGCTTCCGCTACCGCAGCGGCCGTTGCGTCAGTTGCTACGGCCAACATGGTGGAACCGGCCCCCGACCAGCACGATGCCAACGCTCCGGCTTCGCGCGTTAGCCGCAGCACATCGGCGGCAAATGGCAAGAGACTCATGCGGAAGGGCTGATGGAGTCGGTCGTCCATGGCCGTGGCCTGGAGCAACGTGTGGTCAGCCAACCCGGCCGTCAGTAGGGCCACGCGAGAAAGGTTGAAGGCCGCGTCGTGATACGACACGTTGCTCGGAAGCACGCGACGGGCGTCAGCCGTTGCGAGCTCTCGCTCGGGAATCACCACGACAAAACGAAGTGCGGGATCGAGCGGCAGCGAGGCCACGAAAATCTCATCGTCCTCGACCGAGGCCGTCACAAAGCCGCCAAGGAGTGAGGCTGCAGCATTTTCAGCATGCCCATCAATGCGAGTGCCGATGGCCAATGGGTCCAAAGACCCGGCCGCCTTAGCTACCGCGACCGCCAGTGCGGCCGACGAGCCCAATCCTCGCGCCAGAGGAATCGAGGAGTTGACGTGAAGGGAGAAGTTCTGATGGCCCAGGATCTCAGTAGCAATCGAAACCCCGAGGTGCTTGGCCGGATCGGTGAGTTCGGAGCCAAATCCCTCGGCGCTCAACGAAAGTTCGTCGGCCACCTCAATGGAGACTTCAATCGGAATATCGAGAGCAATAGCGAGTGCGTCGAATCCCGGGCCGAGGTTGGCCGAACTGGCTGGAACGCGTACTCGCATGCTCTAAGCGTAGGCGGTGGAGGGAAAGCCCCTTGATAACACAAAGGGCTCCCCTGTGAGGCGGCTACTTG
This sequence comes from Acidimicrobiaceae bacterium, assembly GCA_947372925.1. Classification (GTDB taxonomy): domain Bacteria; phylum Actinomycetota; class Acidimicrobiia; order Acidimicrobiales; family RAAP-2; genus RAAP-2. Next base: position 3,951 of record CANBVQ010000072.1, on the reverse strand, counting down.
GCTGAAATCACTACCGTGCGGTTGAGGACCGTCGCATTGAACTTGGCCGTTGCGCCACCAACCTTGACGGTGATCACCACTAGTCGCCCGCCAATGCGGTTCAACTGCGTCCGCATGTAGGAGGAGACCGCTAATGCTCGATTCAAACTCAGGGCACGAGTGGCCTTCAAATTCGAATAACCCGTAAGGGTCACCTTGGTGCAGTGATTGGCGACAATTTGGGCCGCCACGGCGCGAATCTTCGTGCGCATATTCCCAGTCAGTTCAGCACTCTGGTACTGCCAGTCGTGGACGTACGCCAAGAGGGGCTGCGCCGTCACAACGGCCACGCGAGGGGTGATTGAAGTCGAAATCGATGTACTCGAACCGGCGACCGTCACCGCCACCACGCTGGCAACATACGCCGTACCGCCAGTGAGGCCGGTAAACGTGCAACGCAGTTGAGCGCTGGGATGCGCCTCAAGATCAACCACACAGTCCGGCTGACCGGGGATGCTCACGATGTACTTCGTCGGCGACGGTCCATCTAATGGTGGGGTCCATTCCACGGTGGCACTGGCGGTACCGGCCGTTCCTGCAATGGAATTCGGTGCGCTTGGAAGGGGTTGGTCACAGCCGGCCTTCGTCGCCACCCATCCCAGACGAACACTGACGCTCGATAGGTCGCTGCTACTGGTCGTACGAAGCAACAACGTGAAGGTTGCTGCCGTGTTGGCTGGAAGAACCGAATTCAGAGGTGTTAAATCGGCTGAGGGAATTCCCGCTGTCGTGGTGAGGTCGTTGGAGCCATTCGTTCCGCGAACATCAACAACACCCAGAACGTTTCCGTCAACATCTCTCTCGATCACCGCAGCACCCTGGAGAGCATTGGCGGCATAACTGAGTAGCTGCAGTGCGCCATAGCCCGTCGGGGCGCATCCGGCGCGTGCTGGGGTGAGGTCAATCGAGCTCAAAGATGCCTGCATGGTGCATGGATTGCCAGTTGCAATATTGAAGTTGGAAATTTCCGGCGACGTTGCTCTGTTGCTACCACCGTCAGAGTTAAACCAGATGCAACTCGGTTGAACAGGGTCTTGGGCAAGTTCGTAAATTCCAAATATGCCGTCGAACGTCACCGGGTAGGCAGCGTGCGATGCGCTCGTGAGAGAGCAGCTCTCACCAGTTGCAAAATCGAAGCATGAGATTTGGTCTGCTCCATAGAGTTGACTGAGCAGCACCTTGGTGCCAATGACGAGAGGGCCCGGTGAGAAGCCGGAGGCCTGGCCAGCCTCGTTGGCCTCCTTGAGTGCGGCGTTCATCGCCAATTGGGCAAACGCTTCGGGGTCAATTTCGCTACCGTCCAGGTTGTAGCAATGCCATCCGAGGCCAGATTGGTTGTAGCAAATTCCGGCAACCGTACCGTCCGCGGCGAGGTAAGGAATGACAGGAATAGTCGCGTTTCCGGCGGTCTCGCCGGTATCGGTCAGCTTCAAAGGCCATACCCCGTCGCATGGGGCGGGGACAACTCCAGCGAGCTCTAAACAGGCCACCGCCGTATAGCGGTAACTCGGATAGCCGTACGAAAGGCGCACGGTATCCATGGGTATGTAGAGTCGGCTGCCAATCAACGTGTCAGATGTTGCCAAGGATGGCCATCCGAACCCCGGAGCATCGCCAGTCAACGCCGTGGCGTTGGCGTCCGCCGGATCCCACGCCAATGGGTTCACTCCAAAATCGACATTAAATGGCTGCTGCACTCCGTCACCACTGCACGGCGCATACGTTGCAAGGTCCATGCAGAGCAATGCGTTCTCGGCCTGAGACGCATCGTTGCCCAGGTGTGGGGTTGGATTGAAGACATACAGGCGATCGTTGTAAGCAATCATGTTGTTAATGCCGTACGAGGAGTTTCCGTTGGCCGAGTTGGCCAAGTGGGAAACCGCCGAGGTCCCCGCTAATGGCGTCCAAGCGGCGGGCTGTCCATCAAGTCCAGTGCAAGCGGGATTTTCAGACTGGTCGAATTGGTTTAAATCAATACAGACGATTCCGGGTTGCAGCATCGAACTCGATAGATCGTCCGAATGGCCCGAGTTAACTCCCGAAGCATCGACGGCGGCAGCCACGAAGAGGTAGCCGTGTGTTTGATCGACATACATCGACGGCTTCGCTGAAGTCTGGAACGTGGTCTGAACGGTAACTGGCGCCGAGTCGGCAATTTGAATGTGCGGAATTTGATTCAACGACATAGTGGCGTCACACGAGTTGCCGAGTGCATCCGTATCAAAGTAGGTCTCGGTCGTCCAGTCCATTTCCTGACCAGTGGAAAGCGCGTACGAGCAGAAGTCGGCGGCCCCGAAAAAGCCCGGTGCTTCGACCGTCTGGAGGAGGATGCGATTGTGAATCGACTGACCGATGGTCGAAATGGTGTAGTAGCCATCGACCGCACCATCTACTCCCGCCAGAGTGAATGGCATGCCGGCATTGAGGAAAGGATTGCCCAGACTGTCAGTCATGTACTGGTTGTCGCTGTACGAATGCGTTAATTCAATGCCCAGAGTGCCATCTGGGAAGAGGACGACATCGGTAACGCCAAGGGCGCCGTACTGGGACTCCACCGCCGATCCAGTGATCGTTCGAGCGACTCCTTGGCCCGCCGCTGAGACACAGGGCTGACCCGTGACGCGGTTGGTGCACATTAACTGCAATGTGGCGGAGTGGTGAAAGACGTTATAGACGTTGTCGCCGTAAAAGGCCAGTCCCCATCCATCGCCTCCGGCCGTAGCACCGGAGAAACCAGCAGTAGTCGGTGTCAAAGTTGTCGACGCCGAGTAGGAGTATTCAGTAGCGAGCGCTGGCGTGACAGCGCCAAATGAGATGGTGGCTGTCGCTATGGCGCTGAGGCAGAAGCGAGTGAAGAAATTGTAAATCAGCATCCCAAAATCCTATTAGATAAAACATCCAATGGGCTTAGTAGGCGCCACCTTCGGCTTCATACTCTTCCTGGGTAATCAGCACCTTCCGAGACTTTGAGCCTTCACCAGGACCCACCACGCCAGCATTTTCCAGCATGTCCATGAGCCGTCCTGCGCGAGCGAAGCCAACTCTGAGCTTGCGCTGAAGCATTGATACTGATCCCGACTGCGTGCGGATCACGAGATCTCGAGCCTGGCGGAAGGCCTCATCGTCATCATCGTCATTGCCGCCGTAACCACCACCAGATGAGGAGGACCCTCCGCCGACGGCTACGGCTTCGAGCTCCAAGCTGGCACCAGTCTCGGGTCGGCCGCCCTGGTTCTTCCAGGTGTCGACGATATTGCGCACTTCGTCTTCTGAGACCCACGGCGACTGGAGGCGACGAGAGACGTTAGACGAAGCGGTCAGCAGGAGCATGTCTCCCTTGCCAATGAGACGTTCGGCACCGGCCTGGTCCAAGATGACCCGACTGTCGGCTAGTGAGGAAACGGCAAAAGCCATACGACTCGGCACGTTGGCCTTAATCACGCCAGTGATGACGTCCACACTGGGTCGCTGCGTAGCGAGAACTAGATGGATACCGACCGCTCGCGCCATCTGAGCAATGCGCACGACTGACTCTTCCACGTCGCGGGCCGCGACCATCATCAAGTCGTTGAGCTCGTCGACCACGATGACGATGTAGGGGAACTCTTCGGGACCGCTCGGTGGCAAGTCCGTCTCGAGACCGGTCACCCGCTCGAGAATCTCAGCGCCGATCTCTTCATCGGTGGGCGCAACTTCAATCTGCCCCTTGGCGAGCATCTCTTTGTAGCTCGTGATGTCACGGACGCCATTCTCGGCCAGGATGTCGTAGCGACGCTCCATCTCCTTCACGGCCCAGTGCAGTGCACCGGCGGCCTTGCGGGGATCGACGACGACCGGGGTCAACAAGTGCGGTAAGTCGTTGTACTGTCCGAGCTCGACCCGCTTGGGGTCAATCAAAATCATGCGAACTTC
>CANBVQ010000071.1 GCA_947372925.1 Acidimicrobiaceae bacterium | reverse complement strand
ACCAACACACCGGGAACGACGTCGCCCACGAGTGGCGTGTGCTGAGCCAGGACCATCAACTCGCCGTCAGAAGTACGAGACTTCAACGACGTAGCTGGGCCTCGCCACAGCGCCACTTCGGGGGTGACAACTTCAACGGTGAGTGAACCGGCCATGATTAGCTGTTCTGCATCTCGTGGGTCTTAGCCAGTACGCCTTCGGCGCCACCGACGTTCAAGAAGGCCTGCTCGGGGCAGTGGTCCAAGTCACCCTTAATGAGTGCTTCGAACGACTCAATGGTCTCTTCGATGGGAACGTAGATTCCGTCCAGACCGGTGAAGACCTTCGAAACGAACATCGGCTGACTCAAGAAACGCTGAATCTTACGGGCGCGCGAAACGGTGATGCGGTCCTCTTCGGAGAGTTCGTCAAGACCCAAGATCGCGATGATGTCCTGAAGTTCCTTGTAGCGCTGGAGCACCGACTGCGTCTGACGTGCCACGTTGTAGTGACGGTCACCAACAATTTCGGGAGCCAAGATGTTCGAAGTGGAGGCCAGAGGGTCCACGGCGGGGTAGATACCCAGCGCGGCAATCTGACGGCTCAACTCGGTCGTGGCGTCCAAGTGGGTGAAGGTCGTGAACGGTGCGGGGTCGGTGTAGTCGTCCGCAGGAACGTATACGGCCTGTAGCGAGGTAATCGAACGACCACGGGTCGAGGTGATTCGCTCCTGGAGCTCACCCATCTCGTCGGCGAGGGTTGGCTGGTAACCCACGGCACTCGGCATACGGCCGAGCAGTGTCGATACCTCAGAACCGGCCTGTACGAAACGGAAGATGTTGTCCACGAACAACAGCACGTCCTGGTTCTTGACGTCACGGAAGTACTCCGCCATCGTCAAAGCTGCCAAAGCCACACGGAGACGCACGCCTGGTGGCTCGTCCATCTGGCCGTAGACCAAAGCGGCCTTTTCGATAACGCCCGACTCCTGCATTTCGAGGAGAAGGTCGGTACCTTCACGGGTGCGCTCGCCGACGCCGGCGAAGACAGAAACACCACCGTGCTGCGTAGCTACACGGTTAATCATTTCCATGATCAAAACGGTCTTACCTACACCGGCACCACCGAAGAGACCAATCTTTCCACCCTGTACGTAGGGCTCCAGGAGGTCGATGACCTTGATGCCCGTTTCGAACATGGTGGCGCGAGGCTCGAGCTGGTCGAAGGCTGGTGGGTTGCGGTGGATGTCCCAGCGCTCTTCGATGGGTCCGATGTCATCGGTGTCGAGGGGCTGTCCCAGCACGTTGAAGACGTGTCCGAGGACAGCGTCACCCACGGGCACCGAGATGCCACGGCCGGTGTTGCGCACGATGGCACCACGGACGAGACCGTCGGTGGGCTTCATGCAGACACAGCGGACGCGACCTTCACCAATTTGCTGGGCAACTTCGGCCGTAACGGTGATGAGCTCACCGTCGAGGTCGAGGTCCATTTCTACAGCGTGGTTGATCTCAGGCAACGCGTGGGGCGGAAACTCCACGTCGACAACGGGACCGGCGATCGCGACAACGCGGCCGGTCTCCAAGTTCGTCTTCTCTGGTGCGATGGTCATTGGTAACTCACTTTCCCGAGCGGAGCGCTTCGGCGCCGCCCACGATTTCCATGATTTCGGTGGTGATCGAGTCCTGACGGGCTCGGTTCATAATGCGGGTCAATCCTCGGCCGAGTTCATCGGCGTTCTCAGTCGCGGCGGCCATTGCGCGCTGCTGACTGGTGTGGAAGGAGGCGGCACCTTCGAGCAGAGCGGTGAAAATCTCTGACTCAATTGGCACCTTGATGAGACCGGCGACGAGGCGCGCAATCTCGGGTTCAAATTCGGTGTAACCCTCAAGCTTCTTGGTGCTCTCAACGGCAACTTCCGGAGCCTGGAGCGGAAGAAGAATTGACGTGTCAACCTTCTGTGTCGCCGAACTCAGGTACTTGGTAGCCACGAGGTAGAGCTCTTGGGCCTCCCCGTTCATGTACGGGGCCAAGACGGACGTCGCCACGCGACGCGCATCGGAGAAGTTAGGACGGTCGGCAAAGCCCACGAAGTCCTCTTCCACATCAATGCCCCGGAAACGGAAGTAGCCAATGGCCTTCTTACCAACCGTAAAGAGTCGGACGTTGACGCCACGGCTCTTGAGGTCTGCAATGAGACGCTCGGTCGCGCGGAGCACTGACGAGTTGTAGGCACCGGAGAGACCCCGGTCACCAACGATGGCCAAAATAACGGCCGTCTCAACATTCTCCGCGGAGGAGAACAACTGCTTGGCCAGAATCGGGTCGCCCTTAACTACCTCTTGAATCAGACGAGCCATTCCATCGCGGAATGGACGGTTCGCCGTGATACGGGCTTGAGCCTTTTGAATCTGGGAGGCGGCAATCAATTCCATTGCCTTCGTGATCTTTCGTGTGGCCTGCACCGACTTAATACGTCGTCGCAGGATTCGTTCTTGTCCACCAGCCATTGCCTACCTCCTTTCCTTCTCGATTGCTTTCAGTAACTACTTAGTGGTGACGACGAAGCCGTCGATGACTGCCTTGATTGCGGCGTCCAACTTGTCGGTGTCCGGCAGAGCCTTCGTCGTCTTGATGGTCTCCAAAAGGTCGGAGTAGGTCGCACGGAAGGCCGTGATGAGGTCTGACTCGAAGCGCTTGATGTCCACCACTGGAATGGTGTCCAACCAACCCTTGGTCGCTGCGTAGATCAACACGACTTGCTCTTGTACTGGCACGGGAGCGTTCAAGCCCTGCTTCAGCAACTCAGTCAAGCGGTAACCGCGGTCGAGCTGGGCCTGGCTGGCCTTGTCGAGCTCGGAACCGAAGGTCGCAAAGGACTCGAGGTCACGGAACTGCGCGAGGTCAATCTTCAACGTACCGGCGACCGACTTCATGGCCTTGATCTGAGCGGCCGAACCGACTCGAGACACCGAGTTACCCACGTTGATAGCGGGACGTACACCGGAGTAGAAGAGGTCGCTCTCCAAGAAGACCTGACCGTCGGTGATGGAAATCACGTTGGTTGGGATGTAGGCCGAGATGTCACCGGCCTTGGTCTCAATGATTGGCAGTGCGGTGAGTGAACCACCACCCAACTCGTCGCTCAACTTGGCAGCACGCTCGAGGAGACGGCTGTGTAAGTAGAAGACGTCGCCGGGGAAGGCTTCACGGCCTGGCGGACGACGGAGAAGGAGGGAAACCTGACGGTAGGCCTCGGCCTGCTTCGAAAGGTCGTCGTACACCACGAGGGCGTGCTCGGAGTTTTCCATCCAGTATTGGCCCATGGCGCAACCGGCGTAGGGAGCCAAGAACTTGAACGGTGCGGGGTCACCGGCAGAAGCAACAACGACCACGGTGTACTCGAGGGCGCCGTGGTCTTCGAGGGTCTTTACGGTCTGAGCCACCGAAGAGTTCTTCTGACCGATGGCGACGTAGATGCACTTAACGCCGAGGCCCTTTTGGTTCAAGATCGTGTCGATGGCCACAGTGGTCTTACCGGTCTTACGGTCACCAATGATGAGCTCGCGCTGGCCACGACCGATTGGGGTCATGGCGTCGATGGCCTTGATACCCGTCTGGAGTGGTTCGCCGACGGGCTGACGACCGGTGATACCAGGAGCCTGGATTTCCATACGACGCTGGATGGCGCCGTTGAGCGCACCCTTGCCGTCGATGGGGTTTCCGAGCGCGTCAACGACGCGACCGAGGAGAGCGTCACCGACGGGGACGGAGAGAATGCGGCCGGTGGCACGCACGATCTGGTCTTCGTCGATGCCGTCAACGTTTCCGAGGACTACTGCACCGATGGTCTCTTCGTCGAGGTTCATCGCCAGACCGACGGTGCCGTTCTCGAATTCGAGGAGCTCATTCACCTTGGCCGAGGGGAGGCCGGAGACGCGGGCGATACCGTCACCCACTTCGACGACGCGGCCGATCTGCTCGGCACCCACGGTGGGGTTGTATTCAGAGACGTGGCGACGGAGCGCTTCGGTGATTTCGCTCGCGCTAATGGTCAACTCAGACATCGTTGTTCCTTTTCTTAGTTACTGACGGTAAAGACTGCGGGACGGGATACAGCCAGAGCATCTTTGAGGCTCTGCAAGCGACCACGGGTAGTGGCGTCGAGTCGCATGTCGCCGACGTGGACAACCACACCAGCGAGCAACGACGGATCGATCTTGATCTGAAGGTCAACGTTGTGACCAATCATGGCGGTGAGCGCACGAGCCAGCTCGGCGCGCTCGGCTTCCGAGAGGTCCTTGGCGGCGTGGACCTTGGCGACTCGCCAGTCACGGGCACGAGCCACGTGGTCGACGAGGAAGTCCAGTGTGCCAACAACGTCACGGGCGCGACCGCCTTCAATGACGTAGAGGGCGATGGCCACGGCCTGGGCGTGTGCTCGGCCACCGATGAGTGACTGCACGACGGCCTGACGAGCGGCGACGGTGACGTCGCGGTCGGTCAACAGACGGCGGAGTTCATCAGTGCTCTCGATGGTGCGAGCCCAGCGGAAGAGATCGTCTTCAATCTGTTCCATGTCTGCGGGGGTCAAGCGAGCGAGACGGGCATCGGCAAAGCCAGCGACGCGACTGCGCGCCATGGTGAGACCAAGTGATGACGCGGCCACGAGTCCATCGCGGCGGAACGTCTCAACAAAGACTGCGAGATCGTGCAGCGAAGTGTTGGCGTCCTGGGCCGGTGAAACGCGGACGGCGTAGGTCGCCAACTGCAGCGACACGGCATCGACCTTGCCCTGAAGGACGTCGGCCAGCACGGCGGCCCGGATGATGCCCGGCACTGAGGTGTCCGTCATCGCACCCCGAAGTTGAGGGTTGACGTCGGAGGCTGCGTCTAGTGCCGCGAGGTCGTTTGAGACGACCGTAGTGGTCGCCGTGTCGATCTCGCTCAGCAC
>CANBVQ010000070.1 GCA_947372925.1 Acidimicrobiaceae bacterium | reverse complement strand
CAGTACGAAGACTTCCTGCGCTCTACGAGGCCGTCACTCACGAGGCCATCTAATACTTCTGGCAACCGGTCGGGATCGATGCCGGCTTGTTGTTCGAGAACGGCTCGACTCATCGGGGTCGACCCCAGGCTGCGTAGCACCAAGCCCCGCTGTTGGCGGAGCGATCCGGCAAAGCGCGTTTGCGGTGTGGAGACGCCACCCGAGCGAACCGCGGGATCTGGGCCGCCCGCACGACGCCACGCACAGGCTGAGGCCACGGGGCAGGTCTCACACAGTGGCGTAGCCCGACAGAACTGCGCACCGAGATCGAGCATCAACTGATTCCACTGGGCCGAATCGGAAGTTCCGAGCAGTTCGGTGGCCACCTCCTGGGCCCGCTTCGCAGTGAGCGTCTCATTGGCAACAGCACGAGCGACGACACGGCCGACATTGGTATCGAGCACCGCTACTGGTTGGCGGAAGGCAAAGCTGGCCACCGCGTGGGCGGTGTATGCGCCGACCCCGGGCAGGGAGCGCAGGGCTGCCGGTGTCGATGGAACGACGCCGTCAAAGTCATTCACGATGACCTGAGCGGCCAATTGAAGATTTCGTGCTCGTCGCGCAAAACCCATCCCCTGCCACGCCCGCAGAATGTCAGCCAGCGGCGCGGCGGCGCAGACCTGTGGCGTAGGGAAGAGTTCGAGGAAGTTCAGCCACGCAGGAATCACCCGAGCAACTTGCGTCTGCTGCAGCATGACTTCACTGACCAGGATCGCCCAGGGATCACTCACACTCGACCACGGCAACGCCCGATGGAGTTGTGGCGCGGCTGCTACGAGTGACTTTTGGAACGCGCGAATGGCGTTAGGCCCAGACATCACCGGAGTAGGGACGCTGGCGGACCGGAGCGAACTCCTTCTTCCAGACCATGACCTTGCGGCGGAAGTAGCAGACCTCAAGACCGTCCTGATTGAAACCCTTGGTCTCGACCTTCACGATTCCGCGGTCGTTCTTCGAGCTCGACTCGGTCTTGTCCAAGACGCGAGTCTCGGCGTAGATGGTGTCGCCGTGGAACGTGGGGTTCTTGTGGAGCAACGACTCAATTTCGAGATTGGCAATAGCGGCACCGGAGATATCTGGGACCGACATGCCGAGCACGAGGGAGTACACCAAGTTGCCGACAACGACGTTGCGCTTCTGAACACTCTCGTGCTCGGCGAAGTAGACGTTGGTGTGGAGTGGGTGGTGATTCATCGTCATCATGCAGAAGAGGTGATCATCGAATTCGGTGATGGTCTTGCCAGGCCAGTGCTTAAAGGTGTCACCGGGCTCAAAATCTTCGAAGTAGCGGCCAAAGGGGCGGTCGTGGGTGGTCATGTCAGGTACCTTTCTTTTCTTACAGCGAATCGGGAGCGGCGCTCCGGGTGGAAAAACTGAGGGCGCCGCCACTCGGCGTGGTGCCGTCGATGACCAAGCGCCAGGTGTAGCGAGCGCCGGGCAACAAAGGCAGTGGTCCGAAGTTAATAGCAATTGGGAGATCGACGGGAGCTCCTTCGGGAATACCGATGGGCTCTCCGGCCTCAAATTCACCACGGACCTCCACCGTCTGGGGCCCCTCGGGGGTGTCCAGGACGATTAGTTGACCGTCAGCATCCTCGAGAAATAACTCCCAATGATGGCTCACACCAGTCTCGTGGCGGTCAATTTCCAGCTTGACAACTACGGCCGAAGGGGTCGGTTCGGGGCCAGTCAATGACCAGCCGCCGCCCAAGATGTACAGCTTCCCGTCGGCTACGTGGGCCGCATCGGCCAGCATCATCGTTACGCGCATACCCCAGAGCCTAGGACTGACCGATGTGGGTGACTTCACCGGTAAATTCGACTCCATGACTGCTCCCGCCCTTGACCTCTCCAACGCTGCCGAAATAATCGCGGCCGCCCAACGCCTGCTCGATGGGGCAGTCGATCAACTCGCCGCACGCGGTGGGATCGATGAGAACCAAACTTTGGCCTACGACATTGCGCACGCGTCAAGTGCCATTGCCACCGCTCGGTTCAATCTCGACTACGCCGCCAAGGGTTCCACTGAATCCAACCTCACGGCCGCTTTCTTGGCCGGAGCCATCACCGACCTGGCCGGTCGCGTCATCGGACGTGAATCAACGTGGGGATTTGCCGCCGACTGGTACGCCCCGTTCGCTGCATTCGTTGAGACCTACCGTGACCCCAAGTTCTTGGGCAGCCTCGCCGACAAGCCGGGTCCTCGTCACCTCGACGAAGCATTCCAAATGGTGGGAGACACCTTCCACCGTTTCGCCGAACAAGAAGTACGCCCTCACGCCGAGCACATTCACCGCACCAACGGCGACATCCCTGAGTCAATCATCAGCGGGCTCGCCGAAGTCGGTGGCTTCGGCCTTTCAGTCCCCGAGGAGTACGGCGGCTTCGCTGACGGCTCGGAGAGTGACTACCTCGGCATGGTCGTTGCAACCGAAGAGCTCACCTGGGGTGGACTCGGCATCGGTGGATCACTTATCACCCGTCCCGAAATCCTGACCCGTGCCCTCGTTAGCGGTGGCACCGAAGAGCAGAAGGAAAAGTGGCTGCCCAAGCTCGCCACTGCCGAAGTGCTCGCGGCCGTGGCCGTTACCGAGCCCGACTACGGCAGTGATGTTGCCGGTCTCACCACCATGGCCACCAAGACTGAGGGCGGATGGCTCATTAATGGAACCAAGACCTGGTGCACCTTTGGCGCCCGCGCCAATGTGCTCATGCTCCTGGCTCGCACCGATCCCGACCGCAGCAAGACCCACCGCGGACTTTCCCTCTTCCTGGTAGAGAAGCCCGTCGCCGATGGTCACGGCTTCCTCTTCACCCAGGACGCCTCTTCAGAAGGTCGTCAGGACTCCAATGGCCGCCTCGAAGGTCGCCCCATTGACACCCTGGGCTACCGCGGTATGCACTCCTACGAAATCAACTTCGACAACTGGTTCGTGCCAGACGCCAACCTCGTTGGTGGCGAAGCCGGTCTCGGTAAGGGCTTCTACTTCCAGATGGCCGGCTTTGAGAACGGTCGAATCCAAACGGCCGCTCGCGCCGTTGGTCTCATGCAGGCCGCCTACGAAGCGGCCTACGAGTACGCCCAGAACCGCGTCGTCTTCGGTGAGCCCATTGCGAACTACGAACTCACCAAGGTGAAGCTCGGCACGATGGCCGCCATTATTCAGTCGACTCGCCAGTATTCACTGGCCGTAGCTCGTTTGATGGCCAAGGGTGAAGGCACCCTGGAAGCTTCGATGGCCAAGGCCTACGTCTGCCGCGCTGCAGAGTGGGTAACTCGCGAAGCACTTCAGATTCACGGTGGTATGGGTTACGCCGAGGAGTACGCCGTGAGCCGCTACTACGTAGACGCTCGCGTGTTGTCGATCTTTGAAGGTGCTGACGAGACGCTCTGCCTCAAGGTGATCGCCCGTCGCCTGCTCGATCAGCGCGGATAGGTAATAACTCATAGAAATGGCCCGGCTTCGGCCGGGCCATTTTTTATGCGCCGCAGCATCACTCCCCCCCCAGAAACCTTCGAGCACTACTGTTGGGCTCATGACCGAGATGCGCTTTCTTCGATCTGTTCCAAACCGATTGCGCAGCGTCATCGTGACTGCATTTGCGATCTACGGCTTAGTACTTCTAGCCACAGCTCTGGGCTATCGAATCGTTGGCGGCTGGCTCGCCAAACACGGCACTCCCTTTCCGGGCCAGATCATTTTCGTCACCGGGGCGATCGTTTTCGGCGTCATTCTCACAGACTTGGTCTCACGGAGGCAGGCCGGCGAGGCACCCAAGTCGGCAAACGACCGATTCAATATTTCGAATGACGAGCTACGGGTCATGGCAAAAGTCATACCAATTAGCTTCTGCTTCATTGCAGTCATGGCCTACGGTTTTATTTCATCGGGCGGGTGGGGGGCAATTCCTCACAGCCCTGGCGCCCCTTACCGAATCTTTTATTCGCACGATGGTTTCGTGAGCGCCGTCTCTGAGGAGAGATACCGCCACATCATCGAAGGCAATCTTCTCTTCGCGATTGGCATGAGTCTTGTTTTTGTAACTATGTGCTACGGAGTCATCCGTACGCAAAGACTTCCCTAGGCACCGGCGTGGGTTGCCACCCTCAAAGCTAGGCGTACCGCCGGTAGCTCAAGTAGCTAGTTATTCATCAATGGTGAAGGGCTCGTGCACTGCACCGAGTGTGATTCCGGCCGAGTGGCGATCCGGCGTTTCACCACGGGCAATCTGCGCCCGGATGGCTGCCGCCTCCCAGCGACTCTCGACTTTGCCGTAGCGCCAGAGTGCTAGAGCACCGGCCCAGATGACGATGAACATCATGACCACGATGAAACCGGCCTTATTGATGTTGAAGTTGCCGGCGTAGTCCCAGAGACCACCCGTGAGCTTCAACTGGTTGGCCAGCACCTGGAGTAACTCCAATGTGCCGATGTAAAGGGCCACAGCAACGGAGAGTCCCGTGATGGTGATGTTGTAATAGATCTTGCGCACCGGCTTCGAGAAGGCCCAGCCGTAGGCGAAGTTCATAAACGATCCGTCAATGGTGTCGAGCAGGCTCATGCCGGCGGCAAAGAGAATTGGCAGGCTGAGCAGGGCCCAGATTGGGAGTCCGGCCGCTACTGACGTGCCTGCTAGCACCATGAAGGCAATCTCCGTGGCCGTGTCGAAACCCAGACCAAAGAGCAGCCCCAAGGGGTACATCTTCCACGGTTCATCGATGGAACGAGCGATCGGTCCGAAGAAGCGCATCAGAAGTCCGCGAGAGTTCAGGTGCTTCTCGAGTTCCGAGTCATCAAAACGTCCCTGGCGCATCTGGATAAAGAGGCGCACGATACCGACCAGGATGATGACGTTCAAAATGGCGATGAGGTAGAGGAATGACCCTGAGACAATCGTTCCCACCAGAGTTCCGTAGTGGTGGAGCGACGAGTCGGAGTCCGTTACCTGAATTCCAAGTGCCTTAACTCCAATTCCCAAGAGAAGGGTTAGGGCAAAAACAATGCTGGAGTGACCCAGCGAGAAGAAAAAGCCCACCGACATGGGTC
>CANBVQ010000069.1 GCA_947372925.1 Acidimicrobiaceae bacterium | reverse complement strand
CGCTTACGCCGAGTTCCAAAAGTGGCTCGGTCGCGGCGAAGCCCTGCAGCCAATGTGGGACGCCTGGGCCGCGGGTGACCGTAAGAAGGCCAACGAAGTTATTCCCGACTCGGTCGTTGACGAGCTCATCATCCACGGCAGTTACGACCAGTGTCGCGACCACATCCAGGCCTACATCGCTGGCGGCGTCCAGATTCCGACGCTGGCCATTATTCCCTTCGGCGTCGATATGAAGGACGCCATCGAGGGGTTGGCTCCCCGGCGTTAACCCTGAAGAACGGTTTTGTTCGGGAACATGGTGTTAGACCATTGCCATGAAATTGCCAAAAATATTTTCCAGTGCTGCACTCCTACTCTCAGGTGTCGCCGCCGGGGCGGCCGTCAGTAGTTTCGCCGCTGCGGCTGCGAACAACCCCACGGCCTTCTATGGCTGCTCGAACGACAGGACCGGTGCCCTCACGTCACTTTCAACCCGGACACACAAGTGTTCCAAGGGTTACACATTGACTACATGGAATGCCGTTGGCCCGACGGGTCCGGCGGGGGCTCGAGGCGTGCAGGGTTCAACGGGGCCCGCCGGCGTTTCATTACCAGAGGGCGTCTACTTCGTAGGTAAGCATCTCATCATGCCCGGTGCGAACCTCAAATTGGCCAATTTGGATTACGCCGCCATGCAGAACACTGACCTGACTTCGGTTGATTTCTCCTACGCGTCGATGGTCGGTATCAATCTTCACGGCTCGACGTTTCAGTACGCCACCCTGGACGGAGCACAACTAGACGGTGCCAACCTCACGGGGGCCAATCTGAGTACGGCCACTTTGCATGGTGCCACCCTGACGAATGCCAATCTGGTGGGTGCCACGTTTTACGCGGCAAACCTCACAGGGGTTGACTTCACGGGGGCAGACCTGACGGGCGTTGATCTCTCTCACACCAATCTCCTTGGTGCCAATTTTTCAGAGGCCTTCATGACGGGGGTCACGACCGATATCTCCACGGTTTGTCCGGATGGGAACCACTATGCCGGTGGCTGCCCTAACTGGAATGTGTAGTTTCGAAACCATTCGCGTTGCTGGTGGTCGGGTCGTTGCCAAGATCGAATAGCGACTCAAACTACATAGTTCGCAATGCAAAACAGCCCCGACGTTTGTCGGGGCTGTTTTGCTGCGATTTCGCACTCATACCCAGGCGTATCTGGGACCCTCCAGTCACCAGAGAGTGCAGGAAGAGGCGATCTACGACGCCGTTGTAAAGGTGAGCGGCGCCGGTGGCGATGCACCGATCTGATTCACTGCACAGATGAGTACGTGGTACGTGGTCCGTGGCTTAAGTCGGCCTAGATAGACCTGATCGCCCGAGGTGAAGTAAAAGAGCGAGAGCCAAGTTCGCCCATTATTGAAACTCACGCGATAGCGCTGTAGGGGGCGACCACCCATGTCGGCCGGCGCAACAACGTCCAGCGTGGCTCGATGATTGGTCAATGACGCCACGCTGACCGTGGGCGCCGACGTGGGAACCGAGGCCGGACCGACCAACTTTTCAGGAGATGGCTCCGACATTCCGATGATGTTCACGGCCCGAACAGTGAATCGATAGAACAAGCCATTCTTCAGTCCGGTCACCGTGCACGTCCAACTGCGCACCGCCACGCGGGCGTCGGTGCCGGTCACGCAGGTGTGACCGCGGCCGTCGCTGGCGATGTATTGGTAGATCGCAGACCCACCGTCGGAGAGGACTGGGGGCAGCCACGACAACTTCACGGCGCCGTTGCTCGGCGTGCCCATGAGTCCTCGCGGTGCCGGCGGAATCCTCACGCCCCGGGAGGAGGGGACGGCAACTGCTTCGGTCGTGACATCGGCACTTGTACCGTCGGCGCTGACCGCGACGACGACAGCGACGTAGGAGCCGGACGGAACGCTAACAACGAGCTGGTGGAGAGAAGCCACCACGTGCCGGGTCGCCACGACGGTGTCGGTAGCGGCCCGTCGGATGGTGACGTCGAACCCGGTAATCGCCGTCTCCGAGGGTGCGACTGGATCGCTCCACGAGACAATGGCGTGGCCCGCGGCTGCGATGATCGACACGTTCGTCGGGAATGCGGAAGAGACCGACGTAAATGATTGCGTCATCGCCGGGTACCACTCGCCAGGTGCGGTGTACGACCCAGCGGCCGTGCACGAGCCCGCGGCGGCACATGAAATCGACGTGAAGAAGTCGTCATGGCGTGTATTGGCTACGCCGTTAGCGAAAGTGGCCGGGATCATCTCTCCCCACACACCGTTTCGCTGGGTCACCGTGACGGCTTCGTAGCCACCCTCGACGGCCTGCAAGTAGCCGGCCGCACTACAAAAGAAGGCACGACTACAGGAAACGGCAAAGAGGCCCGCGTTGAAGTTGCCGGGAGTGTGCGCTCCGGGATACTGCATCGGCGCCGTTGTCGTCCATACCCCATTCGTCGAGCTGGCCACCAACGATTGCATGATCCAGTTCAGACCCCCATACGTACCAACAGCAGTGCAGCTGGCGATGCTCGCGCAGTCAATCGCGTTGAACGACGATCCATCTCCGTAGGGCTCGAGTAGGGCGGAATCGATGACCGCGACGTTCGGTGAGCGCCAACTTCCAGAAATGAGCGGCACGGTGATGGCTGTCGAACTATCGTCAGCGTCTTTCATTGATCCCGCAGCGGTGCACTGGCCGACGGCGGGGCACGAGACGGCCACGAGAGTGCTGTTGCGAAGCACTACGGCCGGCGCCCACACGCCGTTGGTCGACGTGGATGAAAACGATGAGACATTGTTTATGTCGAAGTCAAAGGCGTATCCGACGGCCGCGCAGTTGCCCGCGGAACTACAGGACACCGCGTGGAAGGAATTGACAGAGTCGTGATTGAAGTCGTCAGGGAATTTGATGGGAACGGCGGGCTGCCAGACACCATTGATGGATGACTCAGTCATCGGAACGACGTAGCCATTTTCATCGGCGTAGCCCCCAGCGGCCGTGCAGTTGCCAGGAGAGGAGCACGTCACGGTGCTGAAGGCATCATTTGGACCATCACCACTACGAGCAGTGGAGGGGCCAAACTGCGCCAACACCACTGGTGTCCACACGCCATGGGCTGACGTAGCCGTTATGGCCTGCTGGCCGTAGGAGCCGGCGACGGTACAGAAACCTGGCGCGGTACACGAGATGGCGTTGAACGTGCCGTACGAACCGTTGATGCCACTGACATCGGCGGGGACGGCCGTCTGCCAAACGCCGGCGATCGACGTTTGGGTGAAGGGCAGATTTTGCCCATCAACCGACACGAATACTCCGGCCGCCGTGCAGTATCCCGGGGCGCTACAGGAGACGGCATTAAAAGGACCGTAGGGCATAGTGCTCTGCACACCCGGTGCGAAGGTTGCCGGCTGCGCGTTTTCGTACTGCGGCTCAGCACCACCGGGCGAACCATGTGCGACGGCAGCGGTGTGCGCGTGACCGGCGCCAACTGCTGAGTCGACCCGGAGGTGAGCCGAAGCGCTCACGGGACTCAGAAGTACGGGTAGCGAAAGTGAGAGAGCAGCGACGACGAGTTTCAATTGGTGCTTCATTAGGGTCCTATTCTTTGATTGTCATCTAAGATGACAATCAAAGAATAGCGGCGTAACGTTCCAGATGAAACCCCCAAATTCATTGAAATCTCGAAGGGTAATGTTGCTGGGAGTCGAATGTCCGAGCCAACCCCACCTTCCAAGTATCGAACCTCAGCACTCGAGGCCCGGGCCCAGTTACTCGAGGCCGTCATATCGCTCGCTGAAACCGTTCCGCTCCCCGACCTCACCGCTCGCCGGATTGCCCATGAGGTCAGCATGGATCCCAATGTAATTTTCCGAAACTTTGAGACTCTCGAGAATCTCTACATTGCCGTGCTACGCGAATTGGAACAACGCACCGTTGCGTTCTTGAAAACTGCTGAACCGATTGGGCTCTTTCCAACGAAAGAAGTCTTCCCGTGGATCAAGTTCTCAGCCTGGCTCTCCCTCTCGGGAGTAGACCCCGCGCTCATTGCATCAGATCCGGCGCTTATCGACAGCCTTAAAGAGTTGACGATGCGCCACATGAACATCTCGCCTACGGCCAGCTCGCGGGCACAGTCAGCGGCCGTGGTTATCGCATTCACGTTTCTCCAAGCGCAAGTGCTGTTCACCCCCACCCAGCCCGGACTCTTTACTCAGCAGGCCTTGGATGACTCACTCGTGGTACTGAGTTCCGTGATGCAACATCTGGACCAACTAACGACCGATCGCAGGTGGGAGCAAACAACTCTCGAGGCTCATTTCTCCTCCAAGGACAAATGAGCGCGCAATTACGTCAGTCAGCGCGCACTTGTTTCCCGAGGGAAACAAGTGACTAGACGTTGGAAGTACACGTGGTGCCGGTGATCTAGTCCGACCTCACGTCTCGTCGGCGTGTGTTAGGCCTGCTCGATTTCGAAGAGCTCCAACATTTCAGCAAACTTGTCCCGGGCCGCGGCCTGACGGGTCGGGATGTGATCGGTCGGAATCTCGCTCGGCGCGTAGTTCTTCAAGGCGTGGCGCGCCACCGTCTGGCGGTGCACTTCGTCCGGGCCGTCATAGATGCGAGCGGCACGAGCGGCGCGATACATGGCCTCGAGCGGCATGTCCGAGGAGTAACCGAGCGAACCGTAAGTCTGCAGCGCACGGTCGATCACGTTGTGCAACACGGTCGCGCCGTAGTACTTGATCATCGCGATCTCCACGCGAGAGGCCGAAGCTCCCACCTGGTCCATCTTCCACGCGGCGTGCAACGTCATCAAACGAGCGGCGTGCATTTCGGCCATCGAATCCGCAATCCAGTTTTGAATCGTCTGCTTCTCACTGAGGAGTGAGCCGTGGGTGTAGCGACTGAGGGCCCGTTCGCACATCATGTCGAAGGCCCGCTGACTCTGGCCCAACCAGCGCATGCAGTGGTGGATACGGCCTGGCCCCAAACGAGCTTGGGCCAGCTGGAAGCCAGAGCCCTCGTGACCGATCAAGTGGTCGGCCGGAATACGAACGTCCTCGTAGAGGATTTCGGCGTGGTTACCGAA
>CANBVQ010000068.1 GCA_947372925.1 Acidimicrobiaceae bacterium | reverse complement strand
CTGTCGAGGCCGAGGATTCGAGCGGCCAAGAGTGCCGCGTTGGTCGCTCCGTTAATGGCCACGGTAGCCACGGGTACTCCGCGCGGCATCTGAACGATGGAGAGCAGCGAGTCGAGGCCGTCCAGTCGAGCCAGCTCCACGGGAACGCCAATAACGGGCAACGTTGTTACGGCGGCCAGCATGCCTGGTAGATGGGCGGCCCCACCGGCGCCGGCAATCAAAATCTTCAGTCCCCGTTCACGGGCACCGCGACCGTAGGCAATCATTGCTTCCGGAGTGCGGTGGGCGGAGACGACGTGTGTTTCGTGGTGGATACCGAAACGGTTCAGAACGTGCAGGGCATCTGCCATCACCGGGTGGTCCGATGCGCTGCCCATGACTACTCCCACAATTGGATTCGACACGGTCTCTCCTTAGTTCGACGGTTGGAGTAACGCGGCGGCGTCCCACGCCGTCTTTGTAACTCCACTTCTATTATCGCCCACTGCGGTCACGTGGCCGAGTTTGCGCCCCGAACGCCACGACTTGCCGTAGTCGTGGATTGACGCACCGGCCACCTGGCGCGCCGCTTCGTAGTCGCCCGGGCGAGAAGTGCCAATGACGTTGACCATGGTGACAAAGGCTCCCGTGGCAACCGGGCTGATCAGCTCCAGCCCGGCCACGGCGCGAAGATGATTCTCAAACTGACTGGCGGATGTGCCTTCAATAGTCCAGTGGCCCGAGTTATGTGGCCGAGTGGCCACTTCATTGATCAGAACACCCTTGGGGGTAGCGAAGAGTTCCACCGCCAAGACGCCTACGGCGTTGACACGACGTGCCACGGCTCGAGCGATCCGTTCGGCGGCTTCGGCCACCTCGGTACTCAGTGTGGAGGGGTAGTTCACTTCGACACACATGCCATCCCGCTGCACGGTGTCGACGACCGGATACACGACTGTTTCGCCGTTTCGGCCGGTGACTATTGAAACGGCCATTTCGGCCAGCATCGACACGCGCTCTTCAAGCACGACGGTACCGGCCGAGAGAAAGTTGGTGATTGTTTCGAGGGGATCGACGCCGGCGCCCAGCACGGCCACGCCCCGCCCGTCGTAACCACCGCGCGCCGACTTCACGACGACGCCTTCGGGGTGTGCTGCAAGAAAATCTCGGATAGCCATTTCGTCGAAGTGCTCCAGTACCACGAAGTCTGGAACGGGAAGGCCCTCGGCGGCGAAAACCATTCGCTGGTAGGCCTTGTCAACGGCGAATCGCAGTGCCTGTGAACTGGGAAAGACTGCCCGGCCCTCATCTTCTAAGGCGACGACTGCGTCGAGGTTTACGAGTTCATGGTCAAACGTGGTGGCGTCGTTGGTGCGACCAAAGGCAATCACGTCGCCGTACTCGTGGGCCGACCCGAAGGTGACCTGGCGAAAATGTGAAATAGCCGCATCGTCACTGGAGGCCGCGAGAAGTGAGAGTTCCAGAGGGAGGGCTTCGGCCGCTTCGGCCATCATGAGAGCCAATTGGCCGGCGCCAATGACGCCTACGCTGGGATTACTGCGAGGGTCGATAACCTTCGGCACAACTAAAACGCTACAGGTAAAAAAAGGGAGATCTGATGCGCATCGCAACTGGACTAGATGTTGACGGCACACTCGAGCAGGTACTGACTCGCGCGGCCAAACTCCGCGAGCAGGGCTTCACCAGTCTCTGGGCTTCTCAGATTCTTGGACCAGACACCTTGACAACCCTCGCCATCGTTGGGCATCAAATGCGCGATCTCGACCTCGGAACGGCCGTAGTGCCAATCCAGCCCCGCCACCCCAACATGCTGGCTGCACAGGCCCGTACCGTTCAAGGGGCCATTGGCGGTCACCTCACCCTCGGCATCGGACTCTCCCACAAGATGGTCGTAGAGCGTATGTGGGGTATGTCTTTTGAAAAGCCCGCGACCTACATGCGCGAGTACGTGGCCGCTTTGGCACCGATGTTGCGTGGCGAGGCCGTGACGACCAGTGGTGAGCGCGTGAGTGCCGTGGCGATGGGCCCACTCGGACCGAAGGACCCGGAAACACCCAGCCTGATTATCGCCGCTCTCGGTTCAGTCATGCTGGACCTGGCCGGTCGTGAGGCTGACGGCACAGCGCTCTGGATGACCGGTCGCAAGACCATTGAGTCTCATATCGCCCCGCGTCTCCGTGAGGCGGCCGAGGCGGCCGGGCGCCCCGCCCCTCGGATTATTTGCTCACTGCCAATGGTGGTCACCAGCGACGTCGATGGTGCTCGCGCACGCGTGAACGAGACCTACGCCCTGTACGGCAACTTGCCGAGCTACCGGGCCATGCTTGACCGCGAAGGTGCCGTTGAGGTGGCCGACGCCGCATTGATTGGCAGCAAGGCTCAAGTTCTCGAGATGATGCAGGGGCTGGCCGATGCCGGCGTCACTGAATTCTCCGGTGCCGCGAGTGGTACCGCCGAAGAGCGGCAAGCTTCGATCGAAACTCTGCTCGAGTATCAGGCCGGCTAAGAACGTGTCGACGCCGAAGAACGTCGTCGTCATTCTCTTTGACTCGCTGAACCGCCACTTGATTGGCCCCTACGGAGCCACCGAGTTTCAAACTCCCAATCTCGATCGCTTCGCACAACGAGCGGTGCGTTTCACTAATCATCAAACCGGCTCGCTCCCGTGCATGCCGGCCCGTCACGACTTGCTCTGCGGAGCCTTGGACTTCCTCTGGCGTCCGTGGGGCTCGATTGAGATCTGGGAAGACGCCATCACCTATGACCTACGTCGCCAGGGCGTCGTCACGCAGCTCATTACCGACCACCCCCACCTCTTTGAAAGCGGTGGCGAGAACTTCCACACGGACTTCTCGGCCTGGTCGTACGTGCGGGGCCACGAGGACGACCCCTGGATGACCCGACTCGATCCTTCGTGGGTCGGAGCTCCTGCTCTGCCCGCCCAGGCGGCGCCGTTTCATCGTGGCTACGACACGTCACGGACGCACTTCAAGAGTGAGGACGATTTCCCGGGCCCCCAGACAATGGCCGAAGCGGCGAGGTGGCTTCGGACGAACCACGGTCACCACGATCGATACTTTCTCTTAATCGACGAGTTCGATCCCCATGAGCCGTTCGATACGCCCGAACCGTGGGCCTCAATGTACGGACAGGGTGACGGCGCGCGCATCATCTGGCCGCCGTACGCCGTACCCGGTTCCAAGCACGTGCCTGACGCCGAGACGGCGAGGCAGATCCGGGCCAACTACGGCTCGAAACTCTCCATGATTGATCATCACTTTGGTCGCGTCCTAGACGAACTGGACACTACGAACGCGTGGGATGACACGGCCGTCATTGTGCTGACCGATCACGGCCACTACCTCGGCGATCGTGGCGGCACCTGGGGTAAGCCCGGAGTGCCAATCTTTTCGGAGATGGGCCACATTCCCCTCATGATGTCGTGGCCTGGCGTCGAGCCGGGTACTCGCAGCGATCTCACCACGACCACCGATGTCCACGCCACGCTCTGCGACGTCTTCGGTGTGACTCCACAGCATCGAGTTCACGGCCACAGCTTGGTGGGCACCGTGGAGTCGGGACTGCCGAGTGGTCGCGAGCACGTTCTTACCGGCATCTGGGGTCGTGAAGTCACCTACGTCGATAATGACTGGAGATTCACGCGAACCCCGGTGGAGGGCAATCGCCCACTCTCAATGTTCTCGAATCGCTGGTCGACCATGCCGGTTCACGCCTTTCCGACTATTCGACTGCCCCGGCCCGACGATCGAGCGTTTCTCGATCGGATGCCCGGTTCGAGTGTTCCGGTCATCCGCCAACCATTTGCCGCCGGCGACCCGGTGCCCTTCTGGGCGCAGGAGTCGAACTACCTCGGCGATCAACTCTTTGATCGCCGCGATGACCCGGTTGAACTGGAGAATCGAGTGGACCGCGCCGACGAACCCCTCGAAGCGTTGCGTGAAGCGTTGCGCGCACTCGAGGCACCAACTGAACAGCTGGAGCGACTCGGCCTGGCCTAGTTCGGTAGTTGGGTGTGCTTGAACTCGTTGAGGTCAGCCGAGTCAGCCATCAAGGTCACTAGTGACGAGATGATTTCGATGGAGTTGGCGCCGTCTTCGGTCGGCGGCTTCATGTAGCGCACGAAGGTGGCGTCGCCGTTGACAACAAACGTGGGCACACCAAAGGCCTGCATTTTTTCAAATTTACGGAACGTCTCGCCAATAACAGCGTGGGGACGACGACTCTCAACATCGACTCGGGCACTTTTGATATTGACGCCGGTGTTCTTTAGAACATCGGCAATCTCCTCGTGCGAGATAAGTCGAATGCCTTTCTCGTGTCGCCCGCGAAAGAGTGCTTCGTGGGCATCAAGAAAGTGCTCGGTCTGCTGATCTCGAATCGAGGTGCTGTAGGCCAGGGAAAGGAGTTCTGAGTCCTTGCTGAGATCGTTCCAAACGTCCGGTGCGCCCGGTGCCCGGTGGCCCTGACTCATGGTCCAAGGGGCGAAGGTCACGTCCAACGCACCACCGGCTCGTAGGGCCGTGATGACGTGCAGGTGGATGTTTTTAGCGAAGGGGCAGCGGTAGTCGTACGAAAGTTCGAATGCGGGAAGAGCCATGCATCCAGCCTACGGTTAGCCCGGAACGGCTACTCCGCTGGCCTTACAGAGTGTTTTGTAGGCACAGAAGCGACACGAGTTGGCGGAAGGTCGAGCCGGGAACTCTCCTTCGCCGTAGTAGTTGTTGATTGAGGACCAGGCATTCACAGCCGCCTTGCGACGAGCTCCGACCACGACCTCTGTTACGGGCCGTTCGATGGTTTCTCCAGCACCGACATAGAGAAGCCGAATCTGCTTTGGCGTTTCACCCAGGGCGGCCTGACACATGGCTGCGTAGAGCTCCGTGTTCGCAAAGGTGGAGCTGAGATAGTTCGCGTGGGGCAGACGACCGGTCTTGTAGTCGACAATCGTGAGGGAGCCATCCTCTTCGCGATCGAGGCGGTCCAAGATGCCAACGAGCGGCACCCCGTCGATCTCGACGTTCAAACGTTGCTCTACTCCTTCGACCTGGCGCGCCGTGGCGTCTTCCATAGTGAAATAGTTCTT
>CANBVQ010000067.1 GCA_947372925.1 Acidimicrobiaceae bacterium | reverse complement strand
CAAATCAATCCCGGTGAAGGTGGCCTCACGGCCCTCGCCCTCGCCTTGAACATCACCATCCCGAGCAATCTCGCAGGACTGGCGTCAGATGGATGTTCTTCACCGGCCGAACCAGTTACTACGAGCTGGCGACCAACGCAGCAGGCCGTTATTGCGCAGATCCGTTTCATTTTCGGAGCTGACAAGAAGACCACTGCCTTGACGGGTATTAAGACTTCATTCCCCGCAAGCGTGGCCATCAATACGACCGCTCCGCTTCCCTAAAAGGGCCTAGTAGCGGTAAAGCACTACGAAAAAGGTGGTGGGCCGCCTGGGTCTCGATCCCAGCACCTTGAGATTAAAAGTCTCCTGCTCTTCCCGATGAGCTAGCGGCCCCTGCGGCGGTCGTTGACCACCTAGTGCATTATTCTACTTCAGGGCCAATTACTCGTTGCGAGAGTGCGACTCTCGACCAGTGCGTAACGACAAAGTGAGCGACTCGCCAATACTGACCTGGAGCCGTGCGGCCTCATCATGCGTTAACTGGACCCACGAGGAGCCGTTGTAGTTGGTGTCGACGACCACTCGAACCTCGAAGCCGAGGTGCACGACATCTCGAACGGCGCACGGTTCTCCCTCGCCCCCACGTGTGAGCTGCAGCGCGTGGGGTCGCACACGTTCACCCCGAAAGCTCGTGCTCGGTCCAACGAAACCACGAACAAACTCATTGGCGGGCTCGTCGTAGAGCTCGCTCGGACTACCGCTCTGTTCGATGCGCCCAGCATTCAACACGACGAGCTGGTCGGCGACTTCCATCGCTTCACTCTGGTCGTGGGTGACCAAGATGGTGGTAATAGCCAGTTCGCGTTGCAGGGATCGAACCCAGGTTCGCAGATCGCCTCGAACTTGAGCGTCGAGGGCGGCAAATGGTTCGTCGAGCAGCAAGACATCTGGCTCAATGATCAGGGCTCGGGCGAGAGCCATCCGCTGGCGTTGTCCTCCTGAGAGTTCGCTGGGGTAGCGCTTATCGAAACCTGCAAGGCCAACACGTTCGAGCATTTCGCCTACCCGTTGGTGAATCTGAGCGCGTGGGACTTTGCGAACGCGAAGTCCGTAGGCGACATTTTGCGCCACCGTCATGTGGCGAAATGGTGCGTAGTCCTGAAAGCAAAAGCCAATATTGCGATCCCGAACGGGAACTGCGCTGACGTCGCGTCCTTCAATTCCCACTCGTCCCGATGCCATCGATTCAAGTCCGGCGATTACTCGCAACAGCGTCGACTTGCCCGATCCCGACGGCCCTACGAGCGCGGTGAGTGATGCCGTAGGCAAGGTGGCCGTGATGTCGTAGAGAGCCTGATTGGAGCCGTAGAACTTGTTGATGCCATTGAGCTCAATGCTCATGACTTGCCCTTTCTCGTCGTTTAATAATGCCCAGGATGATGAGGGCCAGAATGGAAACGGTCGCCAGCATGGCGGCCCCCGTGAACCCCTGGGCGGGGTTGTAGTTTTCGAAGTTCTCAGCGATGTCGAGTGTCAACGTCTGGGTCTGATACGCCACATTGCCCGAGACGACGAGGACGGCGCCGTATTCGCCAATGACTCGAGCCAGGGTGAGGAGGAGGCCATAGGCCACGGCCCACTTCATGGCCGGCAGGGTTACGGTGAAGAACGTACGCCGTGCGCTCGCACCGAGCGTGGCGGCCGTCTGCTCTTGGGTCTCACCGAGCTCTCGCAGCAGCGGAATGATCTCTCGTGAAACAAGCGGGAGCGAAACGGCTGCTGAGGCCATGGCGATACCGGGCCACGAAAACATGATGCGTAGACCGTGAGCGGCGAGCGGCGAGCCGAACCATCCCGCCGCGGAGTAGGCCAATTCCAGCATCACGCCCACGAAGATGGGGGAGAGGGCCAGTGGTACGTCGATGAGTCGGTCGAGTGCCTTGGTCCACCGTGACGGGTGGCGCACAATCGCGAGGGAGGCACCAATGCCAAACAGGGCGTTCAGAGGCGTGACGACGACGGCGATGAGCAACGTCAACTTGATCGAAGCGAGCATCTGTGGTTCGTGGAGTGCGCTCCAGAATGCCGACCATCCGGATTTGAACGTTTCATGGAACACCAAATACAACGGCGCTCCAACGAGGACGACGAGGTAGGTCGCTGCAATTATGCGAAGTCGCTTCATGAAGTCCGCTCCGTAAGGCGCTTTGAAATTAGGTTGGCGCCGCTCAGGATGACGAGGGCAACGACCAGGAGGGAGATCGAGACTGCTGCGGCGCCATCAAAGTTCTGGCTCTGACTCAGCATGAAGATGTAGGAGCTGGCGACCTCGGTGTGAAACGGTCGGTTACCCGAGATGAAGACGACAGATCCGAACTCACCAATGGCGCGAGCGAACGAGAGGCTGGCGCCAGTGAGAATGGCCGGCAAGAGCGACGGCAGGGTGATTGAGGAGAACGTTCGCAACGTCGATGCTCCCAGTGTGCGTGAAGCAGCCTCCGCGTCGCCAGTGAGCGATTCGAGCACGGGCTCGACGGCGCGCACCGTGAAGGGAAGAGTCACGAACAAAAGAGCGACCGTGATGCCAGTCCAGGCGTTTGCCAGCGTGACGTGGAGCGGAGAGTTTGGTCCGTACAGCGTCATAAGCGTCACGCCGGCCACCACGGTGGGCAGGGCGAACGGGACGTCGACGACTGCTTCGAGAAAGCGCGCAACCCATGAGCGGTCCCGTACGAGAACGAACGCTATGACGGTGCCCATCACGGCGTTGATAAGCGTGGCGACGCCGGCGCACGCCATCGTGATTGATAGGGCCTTGACACTCTCGGGTTGAGTGACGGCGCTCCAGAACCCAGCCGGGCCGTGGGCAAAGGCGTGGCTCGTCAACGCGGCAAGCGGAATGAGCACCAACAGCGTGATGTACGTCGTCAACAGAGTGTGACGACGTACGCCGGCATGAAGTTTCCTAATGGAGAAAAGCCAACGCCGCACCGACGCTGGTCGGGGGAGGGTCCGAGGCGTCGGTGTGGCGATGCGTGGTTGACTAATGGCCAGCCTTTTGGAGGTAATAGGTCACGATGCCGGCGGTCGGACGCTTCTTGTCGCTACCGAAAGTCACGGTACTGGAGAAGAACTGGGAGTCAACGACCGCCCAACCCTGCTTATTCAACGTGTTTATGGTGTAGAGACTCTTGGCGGACTTGAACTTCGGAAAGCTGGAGTTGCCAGAGTTGGCAACCGACTTGAGCACGGGACGGTAGCCCTGCTGCGCCCAGATTGTCTGGCCGGCTGTCGAGTACAGGAAGGAGTAGAAGTCCTTCGCCGACTGGTTCGTTTCACCCGTCTTCGTCAGAGCCAGAGGGTTCTCGATCAAGAAGCTCGTCGGCGGGGTCACGATCTGAATAGCCTTACCCGCGGCGATAGCCGACAGTGCGTCGTCTTCGTAGCTGAGCAGGACGTCGCCATTACCCGCAATGAAGCTGGCCAGAGCGAGCGAACCGCTCGTGGGCTGCACGGTGATGTGCGAAATCAGCGTGCCGAGGAAGTCCTGGGCCTTGGCCGAGGTCTTGCCGGCTGAGAGCTGAGCCGAATATGCCGCCAGGAGGTTCCACTTCGCCGAACCGGAGCTACGAGGATCGGGGTTAACCACGGTTACGCCAGGCTTGACCAGGTCGCTCCAGTCCTTGATGTTCTTCGGGTTCCCGGGGCGGACAACGAGAACGACAATCGAGTCGGTCACAATTCCTGGGGTGGAGTAGACCGTCTGCTGACGTGCGCCGGTGTAGGTCGGATTCACTTGGGCGTATCGCACCGACTGGGTCTTCCAGTTGTTGGCAATGAGACCGGCCTTCGCAATTGTCGTCACGTCGGGCTCAAGGGAGAGATTCACAACATCGGCGGGCTGCCCATTCACCACGTTGGTGGCCTGGGTTCCAGAAGCGCCAAAGCTGTTGGTAAAGGTCACGTTGGCACCGGCCGGCGTGGCCTTAAACGCTGTCTCGAGTGCCGTAAAGGCATTACGGACAATGGAGTAGCCCACGACATTGACGGTTTGGCCGCTGGCGTGCGCCGCGGTGGCCCCGAGGCCGGCCATGGGCGACACAATGGCTAGGAGCGCGCTGACTCGGAGAGCCAGTGATCGTCGATTGGTTTTCATGTATTCCCTCAATTTCTATTGATGAACTAGGATTAGTAGGAATTATAGGAACTAGAAGTGCGAATTGCCACTTCGGGCCGTTACGGTTCCGTGACAATCAGCGTCGCATGCTTCGGTGACTGACATCCGGTCGTCCTCATGAACGAACGACACAGTGTCATCCAACCCCGAGTGCGTATTGCGCTGCTAACTAGGCTGTCCGCGTGACAATTGAAAACGAGTCAGTTATAAATATTGAGGCGCTGCTCAGCGAAGTCGATGTGGCCATGCAGCGACTCGCCGAGGGCCAGTACCAACTTTGTGCCGTATGCCAAGCCCCCATTGACCGGGAGCGGCTCGTTGATAATCCGCTATTAACCACGTGCGTCCAACACCCCCAGCTAAATGAAAGTGACGACCATGAGTAACGATCAACTGCTCACCGAAGCAACTCCAGAGAATGAGGCCCAGTATTTCCGCCGCGATATCCAAGGGCTTCGCGCGCTGGCTGTCATTCTGGTCATCTTGGCCCACGCCAAAGTCGCCAATTTCGCCGGTGGCTACATCGGCGTAGACATCTTTTTTGTGATCAGCGGTTTCGTGATTACCGGACTCCTCCTTCGCCAGTCTGGACAAAATGTGGTGCGCCAACTCAGCACGTTCTACGCGCGTCGTATTCGCCGAATCATGCCCGCTGCAACGTTGGTGATTATCGGGACACTGGTAGCGGCCTTCTACTGGATCGGGCCGTTTTCTGCGCAACCACTTTTGGCAGACGCTCGCTGGGCCTCAGGATTCTGGGCGAACTTCCACTTCATCACTGTTGGAACTGACTACTTCTCCCAGGGCCTACCGCCGTCATTGATTTTGCACTACTGGTCTTTGGCCGTTGAAGAGCAGTTCTACTTCGTCTTTCCGCTGGTCCTCTTCGTCACGGCAGCCCTGTTCGGCCTTCGTCGCCATCGGGTAATTCTGTCAGTGTTTCTTGGACTTCTCGT
>CANBVQ010000066.1 GCA_947372925.1 Acidimicrobiaceae bacterium | reverse complement strand
CACCTCGTCATGGTGGGCGTCATGGTGATGACGCCCGTGCATATGAAACAGGTCGATGTGACGTTGACCATCATTGGTCTCGTGATCAGTATTCACATCCTGGGCATGTTTGCCTTCTCGCCACTCGTGGGCTGGTTGAGCGACAAGTTAGGTCGCGTTCGCTCTATTCAGATTGGCGTCCTACTGCTTATCGCCGCCGTAGTTACGGCCGGAACGGCCCAAGGGATGAATACGTGGCAACTGGGATCGGGACTCTTCATGCTGGGTCTCGGTTGGTCCTTCACGTTGATTGCGGGCTCCACTCTGCTGTCGGAGTCGGTCGACGACGAAGTGCGGTCCTCAACGCAGGGCACGAGCGACCTCATTATGAACTTGATGGGCGCGGCCGGTGGTGCGGTGGCCGGGGTCATCATCGGATTCTTGAACTACCACTGGCTCTGCGCTCTCGCGTTGATTCCCGTGGCCGTCCTGGCCATTGGCACAGTGGTGGCCGAAGAACGTCGTTAGATCAACGGCCAGGGGTAGGGCGGCCACTCGTTCTCTTCATTGGGGAATGGCAGTTCGCCCTGCGCTTCCAGCCACGTAGCGCGCTCCAAGGTGGCCGTCACTTCATCAAGGGATAGCCAGTCGTTGAGGGCACCACCTTGGGTCACGAGAAGTTTGGCAATTCCATCTGAGACCGATGCAGGAATAGGCGATCCCGCAAAATCCCAAATCACGGTTCGTAGTTTGTCTTCCTCGGCAAAGCAGAGGCCCTGATCAATAGCCCAGCATCGGGTCTCGTCGAAGAGGACGTGACCACTCTTACGGTCCGTGTTGTTCGCAATGAAGTCCCAGCAGGCCAGCTCGATGAACCAGTTCTCCAGCTGACTTTCCTCACGCAGGGTGAAGTAGTGGTCGTCGGTAGCCGTAATCCAACGCTGCAAGGACCCAGGTCCGAACTCACTCTCGGCCCGACCGACGGTCTCGGGAACCAGATTGAGGTTCATAATGCGACTGAGTTCGAAGGCCGCTACCTCGCGCCGCCAGAGGCCGTCGGGGAAGTCCCAAAGAGGCCGTTCGCCGAGCTCGGTCTTAAAGCAGGCCTCGATAGAGCGTCCCTCGTAGTGCACCTGCACCAGCAGGGCTTGGTTCGATGAAGCACTAATCCGACCGACGACTTCAATCTCTCCGGAGAGCAGATGGTGGACGGTTTCCTCGGAGGTCATCGAATCGGAGCCGAATTCCCGTTAGTCCTTGGACAGTCGTGACCCTGAGGGTCGAGTGGCAGGTGACAGAGAGGGCACGGTGGTCGACCGGCCTCCACGAGTTGGGTGATGGCAATTGCCAACGCCCCGGCCCACTCTTTGGTGAGCGTGACGTTCAGGACGTCTTCGTCATCGACCGAACTAATGGTGAGGATGATGGCCTGGGCCTCGTGGTCGAGGGCGACCGTGATATCTCCGGCGACGAAGTCCGGCTCGTACTCCGGCTCCAGGGCGAGGTCCTCGTGGAGATGGCCGGGCCGGCCGAGTTCGCGAATGGCGGCCGCCATCCATTCAGCCACCGCAGAGAGTTGCTGCTTCTCGGTCTTGACGATGATGAGCCGTCGCCCTTCACGGACTTGGAGCAAGAAGAGTCGGGCTCCCACGGCACCGCGAGTGCCGACCATCAATTTGTCGGGATTAGAAAATTCGTAGTTCACGATGGGGCCAGTTCATTGAGATGGGTGTTATTAACACCGAGGACGATGGGCGATCCGTGGCCGAAGGCGAGAATCGAGACGCTGCAGGGGGAAATAACGGTGCGCTGAAAGAGATCAAGGGCAACACCCTGGGCCTGAGTTACGGCGGCCTTGATGGGGTCGGCGTGCGATACCAAGACGATGGTCTCTCCGGCGTGCTTGACGACCAGTCGTTGAATGGTCGTCCACATGCGTGACTGCATCTCTATGAAGGACTCACCGTTGGGGAAGCGAAAGGTGCTTGGTGCGTTCTGCACCGTCTTCCACTCGGGCTTCTTCGAAAGTGTGGCCAGAGTCTTGCCCGTCCAGTCGCCAAAGTCGCACTCGAGGAGGCCCTTTTCAATGAGAACCTTCTGGTGGAGGGCTCGTCCGATAGGTGCGGCAGTTTCGCGAGTGCGCTCGAGCGGTGAAGCGTAAATAGCGACGGGCTGTTTTGGGAGTCCGCCAATGCGCTCCGCGACGGAAGCAGCCTGCTCGTGACCTTTGTCGGACAAGTGGAGACCTGGGGCGCGGCCGGGCAATACTTTGCCCGTCGTCGAGGTCACGCCGTGGCGAACGAGCAGGACAGTGGTCAATGCGGAGGCTGAAGGCACTTCGTTAATCTACGAGACTCACAAGACCTATCCGGCAGTAACGGGAATTCGTCGTGGTCCGGCATCGGCCGTTTCGGGCCAACGCTTACGGCTGAGGCGCGCCAACTTGTGAAGAAGCGCAATGGCACCAGGATCTTCATCACCCGGCTTGGTTTCAATGAGACCCTGCGCCACGAGCGCGGCCACCAATTCGCGGCCCTGGTCGGTGCGCACGATGACCAAGGTCCAGTCGGCAAATGCTCCGATGCCTCCGGTAGAGATATCGGCGTGTTGGGCGGCGAAGTCGGGGCACTGCTCGCAGCCCGAGCGGGTGTAGGCGTGCGCCTCTTTGAGGGGCACTTCTTGGTACGAGCCATCCTTCAGCCAGATTTGAAAGACACCCTTGATATTCATCTTCGCAATGTCTTGGCGCTGGATGTTGTACTTGGCGGCAAAGAGCTCTTCAAAGATGGCGTCGTCAAAGGTCTTAGAACAGAGCAGGCCAATTGTGAGAGCCAAACGACGGGCAATCTTGCCGGCCTTGCGGGACTGCATAACTCCCGGGGCCGATGCCATGCAGCCCATGCCGACCAGCGCAACGCGCTCAGCGCCGGCTTCGACGGCCTTGGGGTAGGCCAGGAGATTGGCGCAGTAGGTGTAGCGAGATCCGGCCGTAGCAATCACTTCTTCTCGAGTGGTGACCACTCGGGGCTCAGCCTTCCAGGTTGAACCGTCACCCTCGAGTCCGCTGACGAGGGCCGCATCGATGATGTCGTTTTCGAGAACGTACGAGAGGAGGGTCGAGACAAAGCCGCCGTCCTGTCCGGCGACGTGCAGACGCTCGTCAGTGGAGCGGGCCAGAAAGACATCGCCAATACCGAAGACTTCTTCGTCGGTGCGAATGCGACCGTACCGTTGCATGTCGATTTCGCCCTCCCAGCCGCGGAACCGAGGGCAGGCCCGCGTGCACGACGTGCAGGTCAGGTGGGTGCAGTGATCGGTGGTGCCGTCCGTCTCGAGGTGAAAGGGGCGGTAGACGCCGTTTTGGTCGTTGTAGTCCAGAACATCGTGGGGGCAGCTGACAATGCACGCCGAGCATCCCGTGCACAGCCCCGAAGTTACGACTTCCGTGAAGAGTTCATCCCAATTCGGCTTCTCTGCGCTCATGAATTCACCTTATGCCAATTGCCATTCCGTTTTCGGATTTACTCAGTTCCGGTACCCTGCCTAGCGATGCCTGAGATTCTGGAAGTTGAGTCCTATCGTGCTCTCGCCGAGCGCGTGGTGGGCGCTCGCATTAGTCGAGGATTCTCTGACCAGTACGCCGCCAAGAAGCTGCCCAGCACCTCGTTCTGGTCACGCTCCATCAAAGGGCTAACCGTCACTGGCACTGATCGCCGGGGAAAACTCATGCTGCTCGAGACCGACGGCATGCGGCTGGGTATGCGATTTGGCATGACGGGCGTGCTCCTGCTCGACAGTGACGCCGGGATTGACGGGCTGTTCTATGGCCCCCATACCTACCGTGCGTCGTGGATTCGGGCCGGCATTGAATTTGAAGATGGTCGCAAGCTCGTCCTCCATGATCCTCGTCGTCTGGGCCGTGTTGAAGTCGATCCCGATCTCAGTGAGCTGGGTCCTGACGCGTTACGTATAAAGCGCAAGGAGTTCGACCAGGTCCTGCACATCAAGCGTGGTGAGGGACCGGCACTCAAAGCGCGCCTTCTTGATCAAAGTGTGGTGGCCGGGGTTGGCAACTTGCTGGGTGACGAGATGATGTTTCGAGCTGGCATCGATCCCCGTCGCGGAACCGCGACCTTGACCCTGGTTGAACGTGACGATCTGTTTAAGGCCTGGACCCAAACAATGAAGACGTTGCAGCGACGTGGTGGCAGCCACACTGGTGACCACATGGAGGGTCGATTCCCCGGTGGTGTCTGTCCTCGTGACGGTGGGGAGATGCGTTCGGCAACAATCGGTGGTCGTACGACCTACTGGTGCTCAGTTCATCAGCACTAGCAATTGAGCGGTGCCGAAGTCGAGTTTTAAGATCCGAGCCTCACCGTACTGCCGTAATAAAATTCAACATGACTACGCCTAGGCGATACGACAATCAGTCGTCCGGAGTACTGCTTCGTGAAGGTTCAGGAAACTCCGTCGAGGAGACCGATTAACCCGGCTGGGGCGTAGGGCCCAATTACGAGCTGCTCCACCACGCCGAGCCCACCCTCGGTCCCATTGACGCGCACGATGTGCTGAACGTGAATGTTGGGGTAGTCGAGGGGATCAAGTTCGGAAAGCGTCAGTGATTCGCCGGCCGTCACCGGACCACCGTGCCACTTGCCGTGGCCGTAGGCGGGATGGCCGTAGCCAACGCCTCGCATGTGGAAGCGTGCAATCGGTTCGAGGTCGTAGGTCTCAGCACCACTGGTCATGGAGCCGCGGTCCATCCACCGCGTGCCAGGTCGCCACGTGAAGGCCAGTTCGCCCTTGGCGGGAACTGCGTCACCACCGCCAACGAGGGGCAATGTGCCACCCGAGTGGTGCAGGTGGCGACCTTCGCCATCCTGAAAGCTCATGACGTGGCGCCCACCAGCGGAGGTGAGGAGCGGGGCCCAGAAGAAACAGAGTTGTGGCACGCGGGTGCTCGGTGCACCAGGGAGTGGTTCGCCGACAGGTCGAATGCCCCAAGATCGATCTTTAGTTCCACTCGTCGTGCCGTCGAGGACTATGCGCCCCTCAGGTGATTCAATCCATCCAGTCCAGGTCCCCAATTGAGTGGCCCGAGTGACGTCCATGAAAATTCTTGGGCCGTCGTACATCGTCTGACGGGGCTCTTCAATGGTGGCGGTGGCTTGGGTGTAGAGCAGCTCGGCCCGGAGTCCCTGCTCGGGGGCATCGACCGTGATGCGATTAACGCGCATCGGCTCCACGATTTCAATAGTGATTGGTCCGACTTG
>CANBVQ010000065.1 GCA_947372925.1 Acidimicrobiaceae bacterium | reverse complement strand
AGCGTTCTCCTCTCCACCGTCGCCACGCTCGAGACCACCTTGATTCAGGTAACCCGCACGCTCTTCGTGATGGGACGCGACCACACCTTGCCTAAGGCCCTCGGAACGGTGCACAAGGATCGCAAGAGTCCCTTCGTAGCCACCATGGTCATTGCCGTGCTGTCGCTCTGCCTCTTCGTGGGGTCGCAGTACATCGGCAATGTGAGCACAATCATGAGTGCGGGTTACAGCGCGATCGGTTTGCAGATCTGCTTCTATTACAGCCTCGCCGGACTTTCCGTGGTGATTTTGTACCGTCGCCTGCTCTTTAAGTCGGTGAGTAACTTCATCTTCATCGGACTGTGGCCACTGCTGGGATCAGTCTTCATGGGTTACGTCTTTGTCAAGGTCATTCCCGAGTTGGACAACACGACGCTTTGGGTCGGGCTGGGGGCCATGGGTCTGGGCTTAATACCAATGTTCTACTTCTGGTTGGTCGTTAAGGCTCCCTACTTCAAGATGGCCGCGAAGGGCGATCGCCACGTCGTCATTGAAGAGCTAGAAGAGCTCGAGGCCAACCTCTAAATAGTTCGGAATTCAAAAATGCCCGCCCAATTCTGGGCGGGCATTTTTACGTTCGATCGCAGTTCGATCGGGACTACTTAATTATCAGTTGAATCGTTACTGCGCTCAATGCCTTTGAAACGGGGCAATTCACCTTGGCCGTTTCAGCCGCTTCGGCGAATCCCGCAGCGTCTAGGCCTTCGGCTTCGCCACTCACGGTGAGACGGATTTCGGTGATGCCCGTACCAGGCACGAAGTCCACTTCGGCGTTCGTGGTGAGGTGCTTCACGGGGTGACCGGCCTTGGCCAAACCACTAGAGAAGGCCATCGAGAAGCAGGATGCGTGGGCGGCGGCAATCAACTCTTCGGGGCTGGTCTTGCCGTTGGCCTCTTCGGAACGAGCGGCCCAGGTGACGGGGTAGGTGCCGAGTTCGCTGGAGTTGAGAGTGACCTCGCCGTGGCCCTCGAGGAGGGTTCCCTGCCAGGTGGTGGTTGCGCTACGAGTGGTGGCCATGAGTGCCTCCTTGTTCTAGGTGTGCAGTGACGGTACCGGCAATGGTCGCGAGACCATTCGAAACTTCTTCGATGCCTAGAACGTCAGGGCGGCTACCGATGTGCCGACCGTGCGCCGGCCGGGCACGTCGTAGTCGTGGAAGGAGCGATTGAGCTCGTCAATGATGGTGTGCGCCAGGATGGGTCTGTGCTCCCACTCGCCATCGGACGTGGTGTGAGCATCTTCCACCAAGGTGATGTCGTACCCGCGCTCGAGGGCGGCGTGGGTCGTGTGACGCACGCAGTTATCACTCTGGGCACCGGTGATCACCAAATGGCCAACGCCCAGGTCGGCCAGGACATCGTCGAGATTGGTCGACTCGAATGAACTTTTATAGGACTTACGAATAAAGGGGTCACCGTCGACGGGTACCAACTCGGTAACGAGCTGCCAGTCGTCCGAGTCAACGGCCATCCACTCGTCGGCATGCTGAACCCAGATCACGGGCACACTCGCGGCACGGGCCTTGGCAATAGCCGTGTTGATATTGGCAACGACTTCGTCACGTTGGTAGGCATCGCCAACAACGCCAGCCTGCACGTCAATAACGAGCAGTGCGGTTCCAGAGCGATCAAACGTGGACACCACTACTCCCCGACGAATCCGCGCCAGCTATTCATGTACTCAATGAAGCCTTCACTCAACCCTTCGGCCGCCAGGGTCGCCCGCGGTACAGGCAGTTCGCGCATGGCGAAGTTCGGGTTGGCCTGAGTCTGGAGCGGGAAGTCGTGGTTGGTAATGGCGGCGCGGCCAATAGCCACCATGTCGGCACCGGCGTCGAGGCAACGTTGCACATCTTCGGCGCTGTAGAGCTTGCCGGCCACGGACAACTTGGTCGTTCCCCGTTCCAGTTTGGTGAAGATGTCGAGCAGAACTTGACCCTCGAACTCGGGGTCCGACGACTCCTTGAAGACGTTCCAGAGTGACATGTCAATGAAGTCGACCTGGTTGGTGGCGACCAACATGCCAAAGACATCCACGATGTCTTGCGTCTTCATCCCGAACAACTCGGGCGACATGCGAACCGAAACGTTGAAGTCGGGACGGCAGGTGGCGCGAATACCGGCCAAAATTTCCATGATGATCCGGGCCCGGTTTTCGAGTGATCCCCCGTACTGGTCAGTCCGCTGATTGAGTTCGCCGTTGAGGAACTCACAGATGATGTAGTCGTGGGCTCCGTGAATCTCCACGCCGTCAAAGCCGGCCTTCTCACAACGTTGGGCCGCGGTGATGAAGTCGGCCACCAGCTGTTCGACTTCGGCCGTGGTGAGGGCGCGAGCGCCAGTGGGCTCGTCGTCGGCCGGACACACCGGAGGTCCTTCAATCAGATCTGCTGGTGAGCGACGACCCGCGTGGTGCAACTGCACGATGGCCATCGAGCCGTGTTCCTTAATACCGGCCGCCAATCGGGTGAGCCCGGGCAGGTGGTCGTCACTGAAACATCCCAGCTGGCCGGCAAAACCCTTGCCGTTGGCCTGCACGTGAGAGGCGCACGTCATGGTCAGTCCGAAGCCACCCTGGGCGCGCATCGTCAACCAGCGGTACTCGTTGTCGCTCAAGGTGCCGTCAACGTTGCTCTGCTGGTTCGTGAGTGGGGCCAACATAAAGCGGTTTTTGATCTTTGAGCCGTGTTGAAACGTGACTTCGTCAAAGAGAGAGGACATGGGGACTCCTAATTCGTTCTGTTCTACCGTACTGACAAAACTCGGTAACTGTTCTACTCTCGTAGTGGAGGTCAATCATGACCAAACGTTTCACTCTTTTCCTACTCGCACTCGCAGTAGCTTCCGGACTCGCCTTTTCTCTGGGGTACATCAGTCATTCGGTACCCCCGACGACCTCGGCCGCCGTCACGACGACGACATCCGCAGAGACACAGCCGCCTACGGCCATGTGGCCTTTCGCTCGGACGCCATTGCGCTTTAGCGATCCCGTGACCGCGGCCTCGTCCTTCGCCGTGTCCTACCTCGGATTTTCGGCACCCGTCGTCGGAGAATTCCAACAGGGTGACTCCCGGTCGGGTGAAGTCCCGGTACGCAGTAGTGCCACCGGGGCCATCACGACGGTGCTCGTTCGCCAACTCACTAGTGACGACTCGTGGTGGGTACTCGGGGCGGCCACGGCCAACATTCAGATAACGACACCGTCACTGCTCACGAACCTGCACTCTCCCGCCACCTTGCGCGGGGTGAGCACGGCCTTTGAGGCCCAAGTCAACGTGGAGCTTCGCGCCGATCAGTCTCTGGCCGCGATTGGTACTGGGTACGTCATGGGTGGCTCCATGGGTCAACTCGCATCCTTCGAAGGGCAGATTGGCTTCACCGAGACGACCGCGCGTTATGGCACCTTGTTGATGCGGACCTACTCAGCCAAAGATGGTTCCGTGCTCGAAGCCGCGGCGCTTCGGATTATGTACGCGAAGTAACGAGCCAACTCTCTTAGGCTCTCGTCATTAGCGTTTCGATAAATAACATCGCCGTCGAGTGGGTCACCACGAACGACCAACTCAGCGACCTGGTCGCCAGTCGCGATCTCGACGGCGATTACGCCATCGACACCGAGTTCACTTCGGGCCGTTGGTACAGCACGGAGCTCTCGTTGGTCCAGATTGGCTGGCCCGACCGAATCGCGCTCATCGATCCCTACCTCGTCGACCTCACGCTGTTGGCCCCACTCTTTCAAGGCGGGGGTCAGGCCCTCTTTCACGCCGCGCAGGGTGACCTCGAACTCTTGGAGATCGCCGTTGGAGTGCGTCCGTCGCGACTCTTCGACACCCAAGTGGCCGGACAGTTACTCGGCTACTCCACACCGTCATTGGCCTACATGGTGCAGAAGTACGTGGGGGTCTCGCTCGATAAGACCCACCAGCGGACCGACTGGACGGTGCGGCCACTCTCTGAGCCAGTCCGTCACTACGCGGCCTCAGACGTGGCCCACCTGCACGAACTCGTGGCCAAGGTCACGGCCGAAATCGAAGCGCTCGGACGGCTGGACTGGTTAGTGAGTGAGAACGAAGTTGTTCGCACGCAACTCTTCACCACCACTCCGCCCGAAGAACTCTGGTGGCGACTGAGTCGCGCGACCGGCATTCCCTCGGGTCGTCAACTCGGAGCCCAGCGCCTCGCCATCTTGCGCAACGAACGAGCCCAACGTCGTAACAAGCCGCTCTCGCACATCATCACCGACGACGCCATGGTCTCGCTCGCCAGCAAGCCCCCGGCCACGCTCCGGGACTTTAAGAACCACAAGGGTTGCGCCAACATTCCCGAGCCCTTCGCCATGGAGATCATCGATCTCCTCACCCGGGCCAAGGACGAGAGTCCCGGCGAGCTGCGCCGTCTGCCCGGGGGGGCCCTCGATCCCGACCTCGAACCACTCGTCAATGTCCTCGCGGCCGTGGCCGCGCAGCGCGCCATTGACCTCACGATTGATTTCAAGATCCTGGCTACCCGCAAGGACATCACCGACTTTGTCGCCCAGCAGCCCAGTCGGGTCGATGTCGCGTGGCGCCAAGCCGTACTCGGTGACGATCTGCACGCCCTCTTGCGCGGCGAAGCTTCAATCCAGGTACGAGACCAGCGCGTCGTCATTGAACGAGATGCCACGCTCTAACCAGCGCATCACGTACGTGAAAAATGGGCGAAGTTTTGCCTCGCGAAAACCTCAAAGTACCTAAAACTTCACCAAGAGATAACTCCGGCTTCGTACCGTAGTCACGTGGCCCACTCAGTCAATTCCCTCCCCTCGCGTTCGCTGAGTGGCGCCGCAACCTTCTCCGCGCCTCGAGAAAAAGCCAATGGTTGATCCCGACGGCCGCATTGTTGTCCTCATCGTCGAAGATGAGCCCAGTTACGTCGACGCTTTAAGCATCGGACTCGTCGGTGAGGGTTTCGTCGTGGCGGCGGCCAGCACGATTGCCGACGCTCGTGCTCAGTTCGCCGCGGTCAAGCCCGACATTCTGTTGCTCGACGTGATGCTCCCCGATGGCAGTGGCGTCGACTTTTGTCGAGAGCTCCGTGCCACGTCGGCCGTGCCCATCATCATGGTGACGGCCCGCTCCGAGGAAGTCGACGTGGTTTTGGGCCTCGAGTTTGGGGCCAGCGACTACGTCACCAAGCCCTACCGTCTCCGCGAACTCATTGCCCGTATTCGGGCCGTGCTTCGCCGCAGCGGCAGCGAGCCGGCCAGTGACGTGATCATGAGCATCGGTGAGTTTCGGATTGATACCGTTCGTCGTTCTGTGGTGCGTGACGATGTCGAGCTCGAACTCTCCCGCAAGGAGTTCGACCTGTTGGCCCTCTTTGCCTCTCGCCTCGGCCAGGTCGTAACGCGCGACGAGTGTCTGGATGAGATTTGGTGGGGTCGCGACCTGGC
>CANBVQ010000064.1 GCA_947372925.1 Acidimicrobiaceae bacterium | reverse complement strand
CCCGACGGACCGGACACCTTGACCTACTGGCACGAACTGGGACACACGCAAGCTCGCGCCCTCGGCCGTGAGCAGATTGTGGCCACCGCCAGTACTCGCAGCGAGGCGAACGATGAGTCGCTGGCCGAAAAAGTACGCGGCGCGAGTTTGATTTACCTCTCCGGGGGCCATCCCGATTTTCTCGCCGAGACGTTGCGCGGTACGAAGTTGTGGAACGCCATTGTTGAAGAGTGGCAGCAGGGTGCGGCCCTCGCCGGCTGTAGCGCGGGCGCCATGGCGATGACGGCGTGGATCCCCTCGATTCGTCACCCCCAGAAGGGCTCGACCGAAGGGTTGGCCCTCCTGCCCCACTTACGAGTCATCCCCCACTTCGACGCCTTCGCTCGTCATATCCCCGACCTGGTCACCCGTTACCTCGCCGGCAAGGACCCCGAAGTCACGCTCCTCGGAATCGATGAGAACACGGCCCTCGTAGGTGGACCCCACCAGTGGACCGTTCACGGCCAGCAGTCGGTCTGGCGTCTCGGCACCGGTGAACCGGAACAGTTCGCCACTTTGAGCACACTGCACACCAAGTAAGGAACCACCATGACGACTCACGAACGTGAACTCACCGCTCCCGTTGACCTCTGCACGCCCGACGGGCTGACCGTCAACCCGGCGGCGCTCGGTTGGAGTCGAGTGCCACTCCACCGAGCCAACCTGGGCGGACCCTTTGGTCGCAATAAGCGCTGGGACTACTGGGCCATCCTGTCGGACGAGTGGTGCATCTCCACCGTCTTTGCCGACATCGATCACCTCGGCCTCGCCGACGTCTACTGGGCCAACTTCAAAACTGGGGAGAGTGGCGGTCAAGCCATCTTGCTCGGGGCCTGTCAGGGCATCGCCCTCCCGGAACTACTCAGCACGACCCCGCTCGCGGTTAGTCACGACGGGTTTGATCTCGCCATCACCGACGACGAGTCCGATACCCACTTCGCCATCACGTGGCGAGAGAGTGACGGCCGCACCGGCGAACTGGCCATCTCGGTCGCCAAGCCCGTCGGCCATGAATCAGTAAATGTCGTCATCCCCTGGGATGACACGACCTTTAACTGGACCTCCAAGCAGCAGGCCCGGCCCGCACGGGGAACGGTCCGCGTGAGTGAAGAGACGTGGCGTTTCGGTCCCGACACTGAGACGGCGGCGTGGGGTGTGCTCGACGCTGGCCGGGGTCGCTGGCCGGCAAAACTCAATTGGAACTGGGGCGGCGGGGCCGGCACCAGTGAGGGCCACACCATTGGTCTGCAGTTCGGGGCCAAGTGGACCGAGGGCTCGGGCTTCACCGAGAACGGCATCACGGTGGACGGGCACCTCAGCAAGATCGGTCGGGAACTGACGTGGACCTACGACTGGGAGAACCCCATGAACCCGTGGACCATGGTCGACCCCGAAGGACAACTCAACGTCACGCTGACCCCGAAGTTCGACAAGTACACCTTCACCGACGTCAATGAAGATCTAGGCAGTGAAGTGCACCAAGTCTTTGGTTCCTACAGCGGACACGTGACGACCGACGAGGGTCTCACCGTTCACTTTGACAATCTCCCCGGCTTCGCCGAAGAGGCCCGACAACGCTGGTAGGGCTTAGGCCAGACCGAGCTGTTCGCGGAGGTTCGGCGGTACGAAGTTGTTCTCCGTCGTCGATTCGGCTTCCACCAATTCGACCATGACGTCAACGACTTCCTGGGGGTCCATCTGACCTTCGGTCACCATAGTGCGCATCATCTTGAAGAGATCGGTCGACCCCGCGCTGACTGAGTCGTCGCCGAACCAGTCCCACATGGAGTCGGCCATGCGGTCGTTGAAACCGGTGAGGTAGGGACCGGGGTTCAACAAGCAGACGTCAATGCCTTGGGCGAAGAGTTCGCCACGCAGCGTCTTGCCCATGGCCTCGAGGGCAAACTTCGACATGGAGTAGGGACCAAAGGCCGGACCGGCCAGGACTCCCGCGATGGACGAGACAATGATGACGCGGCCCGTGCCACGCTTCACCATCTGGGGCAAGGTGGCCTGCGTCATGCGCAAGGTGCCAAAGACGTTGACATCGAAGACCTTGCGGACGATGGCTTCAGGAACATCGGCCAACGGGCCGGTCTGGCCGAAACCGGCGTTGTTAATAAGAACGTCAACGTTCCAGTCCTTGACCTTGTTGACGTCATCGGTGGTGATGTCGATCTTCTCCACTTGGAGCTGTGGTGCTTCGGCCCGCAGCGCCGCGGCCTGCTCTTCGGTTTCGGTGGTGGCGATGACGTGGTGGCCACGAGCGGCGAGGGCGAGGGCCGCACCGCGGCCAAAGCCCGTGCCGGCACCAGTGATGAGAACAGTTTTAGGAGTCGAAGTCATGGGTTAAGCGTACTGAACTGACCCTGACGAACGACGTTCTCTAGCGCCCTTCGAGCAAGGGTCGATTGGGATCGCGACGCGTCGTGCCCCGCTTCCACGCCAATCCGGAGAGGGCTTCCAGCACGATGCGGTTCCCGAGGTAGGCCGTTATCTCGGCGTGGTCGTACGGCGGCGACACTTCGACCACGTCCATACCGGCCAGGGGCAACTCCATCGCAATTCGACGCACGGCGTCGAGTAGTTGACGACTCGTCAATCCACCCGGTTCCGGCGTACCGGTACCCGGGGCCGAACCGGGATCAACGACGTCGACGTCCACCGACAAGAAGACGGCATCGCAGTCGTTGGTAGCCAGGGCGAAGGCCTCATCCAATACCGCGTCCAGCCCCCGACTCGTGATTTCACTCATCTCGAAACTGCGCATCCCCTGCTCGGCCATCCAGTCGAGCGTTTCCGGTTCGGGCCAGTAGCCCCGTAGGCCAATCTGAATAAAGCGATCACCGCGGCAGGCGCCCGACTCAATGAGTCGGCGCATCGGGGTGCCGTGTCCGTAGAGGGAGCCGAACTGAATGTCGGCCGTGTCGGCGTGGGCGTCAAAGTGAATGACCGAAACACGACCCCAGCCCACGGCGTGAGCCAGTGCGGTGACATCCGGCAGGGCAATCGTGTGATCGCCACCGAGGATGACGGGGAAGACGCCCGCTTCGGCGACCATGCGCACTCGCTGTTCGAGTCGTTGCAGTGAGGTTTCGGTATCACCGGAGGGCATCTCCACGTCACCCAGGTCAACGACCCCGAGGTCCAGCAGGGCATCCACCCCAAGGGCCAGCGAGGGACGCGAGCCGTCGTGGGGCAAGTAGTCCGTGATGCGAATCGCCTGCGGGCCGAAGCGACATCCGGAGCGATGCGACGTACCGCCATCAAAGGGTGCTCCGATAATTGTGGCGCCGGCACCCTGCCACGAAGACGTCTCGTCAGGGTCGGCCGCGGGAACGCCGAGGAATGTGGCGTCGGGTCCGTACATATTGCCAATGCGCGTCATGGAACGCTCCCCTCGTCAGCCGTCAACCCAATGTTAGAGACTCCCAGAACGCGGAAGGGCCCGTGGGGCTTGTGCCCACGGGCCCTTCCGGATGGTTTCCGGGATCAAGGGAAACGGATTAGTTCGTGGCGAGTGCGCGACGCAGCGCTTCATGTTTGAAGTGAAACGAAGCCACGCTCGCGACGCCCGCAAAGAACATTGCGGGAATCAGCAGTACGAGTAGTGCAGTCATTGGATCTCCTTTCAAACTTCCAGTGACCCCAACGTACGAAACCGAAATGAAGAGAGTCTGAAAGCGAGATGAGAAGTTCGTAAGAGTGCTCAGACCAGTGCGAGCAGCCCGATACCGAGAGCCACCACGGCCGCCGGCACCACGATGCGCATCGCTCGGCCCTCGCGAAAGATGACAACAGCGATGATGGCGGCCCAGAGGACGCCGGTTTCGCGAAGAGCGGAGACCACGCCCAGCGTCGTTTTCGTCTGCGCCCAGAGCACGATGGTGTAGGCCACCATCGAAACAACACCCCCCAGAGCGCCGAGAACAAAGACGCGGCGAGACGGGATCCAGGCGAAACCCTTCTTCACGGTGATCCCGCCCACCCAGAGAAAGGACTGGACGGCAAACAGTGTCGCTCCGTACTGCAGCGCGTGACCACTCGCGCGCACGCCGTATCCGTCGATCACCGTGTAGAGAGCGATCGCCACGCCCGTGCCGAGAGCCCACAGGATTCCTTCAACCGAGGCGGTGGCCGAGTTGGACCAGGAGAGCGAGATAATGCCGACGGCCACCACGACGATGCCGGTGAGCGACCAACCGGTGAGGTGTTCGTGCGCGAGCACGACCCCGGCGAAGGAGACCAGCAGTGGCGCCACGCCTCGCGCCACCGGATAGGACGTGGAGAAGTCACCCTTGTCGTAGGCCGTCATCAAGATGAACTCGTAGACCAAGTGAATGGCCACTGAGGCCGCCACGTACCACAGGACGTTGACGCTCGAGAGACCCGTGAAGGGCAGGACCGCGAGCGAGAAGACAAAGACGCCAATATTGATCAGACCGAAGTTG
This sequence comes from Acidimicrobiaceae bacterium, assembly GCA_947372925.1. Lineage (GTDB taxonomy): Bacteria > Actinomycetota > Acidimicrobiia > Acidimicrobiales > RAAP-2 > RAAP-2. The sequence goes on along the minus strand of CANBVQ010000064.1, from coordinate 1,060 downwards.
GTTCGGGTGTCGCTCAAGCCCTTGGCCACGGCGTTCCATCCCGCGTGTAAGACGCCGGCGACGAGCACCATCAAGAGCACGAGGACGGAGGGGCTCTTCACAGTTCGCTCATAGGACCCCACCATTGTTGTCGCCCGCGGGTGGGCGTTGTAGTTTCTCTTCGTGACCTTCGTCAAATGCCTCGCCGCTACCGGTTCGCCCCTCTGGCTGCTGGTCGCCATCGGCGTGAGCTTGGTCGCCACGGGCCTCGTGCTGTGGCGCTGGCCCATTACTCGCGCCATGGCCGTTGTCGCCCTGCTCGGTGGGGCCACCCTGCTCCTCCCGGGCCATCAGCACGACGAAGCTCGCGCGGCCTGCACTCCCGACTCTTCATCATTGATTTCCGGAACCTTCACCTTTGTGGGCTACCAAGCCACGACCGACGATCTCCCGCAAGTGACGGCGTCGAACGGTGTGGACACCATCACGGCCACGTGGGGAGCGTTGACGTGGAACGGCAACGACACCGAAGCGTCCTTCTCCTTCCCCGACGCCACACCTGGTTCGTGGAACTTTGCCGTCAATCAGACGGGATCCACCCCACTCGAGCTCTTCGACGCCTCGCTGGACTTCTCCGTCAATTCCAGCCCCATGTTGACGGGTGGGCCCCTGGACGCCGCCACCACGTCGGCCTCCACGGTCACGACCAGCCCCGTGAGCTTCACCGTTCGAGTCTCAGTCGGCACCTAGAAAATATGGGTCTCCTCAAGGCGTAGTAGTATGGAACTTCGCGCCACCGAGCCTCGGTGAGGGGGTGCGAAACCATGGACCTGTGGTGCAGCCTGGAGTGCACGCCGCCCTGTCAAGGCGGAGGTCGCGGGTTCAAATCCCGTCAGGTCCGCCGCTGTTCGAAAGAACAACGAACATGGTCGAGTAGCTCAGTTGGTAGAGCGCGCGCCTGAAAAGCGTGAGGTCACCGGATCGACGCCGGTCTCGACCACCATAATTACCCCTGACCGGGTGGCCCTTCTAGGGTTGGTGGTGTGACGAACATCCCCGCTATCACTCCCGCCTACGCACC
>CANBVQ010000063.1 GCA_947372925.1 Acidimicrobiaceae bacterium | reverse complement strand
TTACCGAGGATCGCACCCAGGACGGCTTGCGTAAAGCTCAAGCCGAAGAAGACACCAAGGGCACCCACGTAAATCGTGGCGAACTCCAGGTTTGGACTGGTCCATACAGCGAACAGGTTCCACGGCTTGCCGTGGCGGTCCGCTTCAGGAATCGCTTCTACTCCGCCCGGCTCAACGACGAGAAGCTTCTCGCCGTATTCGCCTTCGCGAATTTCAATATCAGACATATGTTTCCCCCGCAGGTTTCGTTGATAAGTCGCAGTTCGCACGTTGCGAACTAGGCACGAAACTAGCCAAGCGGCACAGTATTTACGGGGATTGTCTCGCCGATTTCACGGTGAATTCGGGAATTCACGTGAATTAATCGAAGAAATATCTACTTTACGGCGACCATGCGGACAGTGTCGGTGGTCGAAAGTCCACCGTCATCCGAGCCGGCCATCACGACGACGTAGTCACCGGACTTGACAGTGCCGTCGGCCCGTAGGTGCTCGATGCCTTGGTGGACCAGGTCGTCGATATCCGTTGATGAGGAAACGAGCACGTCATTCACTCCCCAACTCGACTTCAGCTGTCGGGCCGTGAAGCGACTCGGGGTAATGGCCAAGATCGGCATGGGGGGACGAAAACGAGAGATGGCTCGCGCCGTCATTCCGGAGCGCGTGCAGGCAATGATCGCGGCGGCCTCTTCTTCCATGGCGGCACGCCACGCGGCCCCGGTCATCGCGGCCGTAATGCGAATCGCTTCGCTTCGGGTGCCCGACACTTCTTGAACCCCGAGTGACGATCCCCACTTCTGATAGTCAAAGCCCGCTTCGGCCCGCAGGATGATGCGGTCCATTGTTGTGACAACGGCGACGGGATCATTTCCAATGGCCGTCTCGGCGCTCAGCATCACGGCACTGGCCCCGTCGAGCACGGCGTTGGCGACGTCGGTCACTTCGGCCCGCGTCGGTACCTGGGCGTGAGTCATGGACTCGAGCATCTGAGTGGCCACAACGACGGGGCGGGCAAAACGGATGCCCTCCTTGACAATGCGCTTCTGGAGGTGAGGCACGTCTTCAATGGGCATGCGCACACCGAGGTCGCCTCGGGCGACCATCAGGGCGTCGGACTCTTCGACGATTTCTATCAAGGCCTCGACGGCTTCGGCCGTTTCGATCTTGGACATGATCATCACGTCGTCACGCTGCAACGCCTCGCGGACCGCGGCCACGTCGGCCCGTGATCGGACGAAGGAGACGGCGAGGATTTCAAACTTTTCGGAACGAAGGGCCTCAATGCGCTCGCGGTCATCGGCCGTGGGGAGTTGGTCGTGCATCAACGAACTCGGCAGGGAGAGTCCGGGCTTGCCCATAACAGCACCGCCCGAAATAACGACGGCCGTGGCAACTGTGCCGGCCTGGGTGATTTCCAGCGAGGTGCCACCGTCACCAATGTGGACGTAGTCGCCGACGGACAACTTGTTAATCACGTCGTCGCGCTCAACCACGATGCGGCTAGCCGTTGAGGTATCGCCGAAACCTTCTTCGAGGATCAACGAACTACCGAGTGCCAACGTGACCGGCGACGTGCCGAATGAACCGGCACGAATCTTCGGCCCGGGGATGTCCACCATGATGGCCAAATCGGGGGCCAATGTGCGGACCCGACGGAGGCGATCGATACAGGAAGGAAGGTCGCCGTGGGCGAAACTCAAGCGAAGGACATCGACGCCGGCCGCTGCGAGGGCCTTGATGACCTCGTCAGACTCTGATGCGGGGCCAACAGTGGCGACAATCTTGGTGCGGCGCACGGGATTCCTTCCATTCTTTTCTCTAGCCTACGAGAAAGTCGGAACGATTCCTTACCGAGTCGCCGTTACCGGCACCACGACATCACTCCCACCAACGGTGACGACCTGGAGGGCCACGCCATAACTGTCGGCCAACTCCGCACTGCGCAGCACGTCGTGTGGAGTTCCGTCGGCCCGTACCTGGCCGTCGGCGAGGAGCACTAAGCGGTCGGCGAACTGTGCGGCGAGGGTGAGATCGTGCAGCGTGGCGATGACCGTGAGACCACACTCCTCGACTTCGCGGCGGAGTACTTCGAGTAGATCAACCTGGTGGCGAATGTCCAGACCGGTAATTGGTTCATCGAGCACCACGACCATGGTGTGTTGGGCCAGGGCTCGAGCTAAGACCATGCGTTGGCGCTCGCCACCGGAGAGCGTCGCCACGTCGCGGTCGGCAAAACGTTCAATATCGAGCCGATTAAGCACTTCATTCACGATTTCGTGATCGCGCGTCGACGGACCCCGGAGGAGGGAACGGTAGGCCGTGCGACCGAGGCCCACGTAGTCACGAACCTTCATGCCGGCCGGCACGATGGGGTGCTGCGGCACGAAAGCAACGGTCTGGGCGCGCAGCCGTTCATTGGCCGTGTGAATGGACGTCCCCGATACTTCGACGGCGCCACGGGTGGGCTGACGGACACCGGCGATGGTTTCAACGAGGGTCGTCTTACCGGCACCGTTGGGACCGACAATGGTGTGCCACTGCCCCGCCGCAAACTCCAGCGAGACGTCACGAACCAATTGGGCCGCGCCGATATCCACGCTGACGTGGCGCACTTCGACGGCACTCATGTGAGCGACTCCCGCCGCGCTCGCAGTAACAGGACGAACATCGGTGCACCAATGAGGGCGGTGATAACGCCGAGCGGAAGCTCCGAAGGCGAAACGACCGTGCGCGCCACGGTGTCGGTGAGGACCAAGAACGTGGCGCCAATGAGCGCCGAGAGCGGCAGGATGTGGCGATAGCTCGAACCCACGAGCAGTCGCACGAAGTGGGGCACGATGATGCCGACGAACCCAATGAGACCAACAGAGGAAACAACGGCCGCGGTACCGAGTGAGGCCGCCGCGACAACCACGAGGCGGACCCGCTCAACGGGCAGTCCGAGACTGCGTGATTCAACGTCGCCGACGCTCATGACGTCCAGGGCTCCGGCCGAGGCGACACAGATAATGATGCAGACCACGACATAGGGCAAGGTCATCCAAACGCTGTGCCACGAGGCACCACCGAGGGAACCCAGGAGCCAGATGTAGACCCGCGCAATTGAACTGTGTGAGGACTGTTGGACGAAGGTCTGCGCACTGGTTAAGAGAGAGGAGATTGCAACTCCGGCCAGGACCAAACTGGCACTGGTTCCCCGACCCCCCACGGCCCACGTCAAGCTGACGGCAATAAGGGCACCGGCGAAGGCCAACCACGGCGTCCAGGCCGGCGTGGAGAGTCCGTCACCGATCTGCACAATGGCCACGGTCGCGCCGAGACCGGCTCCGGCCGCGACGCCGAGGAGATAGGGATCGGCCAAGGGATTTCGAAACACACCCTGGTAGGTGCCACCGGCCACCGCCAGCATCGCTCCGGCCAACAGGCCCAAGACCAAACGAGGGGCGCGGAGCTGCCAGAGCACCGTGGACTGCAGCGAGTCCAATGTTGAGTGGCCGAGACCGAGGTGCGAGGCGACGTCACCAATGATGTGACCCCACGACATAGAAAGAGGACCGACCCCGACTCCGACCACCATGGCCCCGAACAGGGCGACAAAACCCAGCGCGGTCACCGTGAGGATTCGAGAACGGGTCGAGGAACTCTTCATGAACTACTTCGTCCACCGCTTCTGCGACAAGGCGTTCTTAATGGCCTGGGCCAATTGATCGGTCAAGAGGCCGAGTCGTGGTCCCCACCGAGACGCGACGTCATCATCAAGCGCAATCATGTGGTGATACTTCACGGCCGCGACCGAGGCAAAGCCGGTTCGGGCCGCCACGGTGCTGGCCTTGATGGAGCAGCACTTGGTGTCGGCGAGAAAGATCACTTTCGGACTCGCGCTGATCACGTACTCGCGACTCAGTTGGGGGTAGCCGTAGTCACTCTGCTGGGCCACCGAGTCGGCGATGTTGGTCACACCCATCTGGTGCAGCAGAGCTCCGACGAAGGTGTCAGAAGTGATGGAGTAGAGCGTGGGGTCGAGTTCGTAGTAGATCGAGATTGTCGACGCGCGAACCTTCAACCGTGAAGCGGCGGCCTTAACGGATGCGACGGCATCATTGACGTGCTTCCCGAGCGCAATCGCCACTTGATTGGCGGTAGCGGCGTGGCCGGTCAACGTGCCGAGTTGACGGATTTGAGCCTGCGCGTCGGCGAGCGAGACGGCCGCGTCTTGTTCCACCACCGTGATGCCCAGAGCGGTGAGGTTGGCCTTGATGTTGTTGGCGTCATAGGAGATAACGACCAGGTCCGGTTTCACCGTCTTGCCCTTCACCTTGGGACAGACGCCCGAGACGGCCTCCACGCTGGGGTTGAGAGCGTCGATGCGAGTCTTCGGCAACTTGCCGACCGGATAGTTCGAATCACGGTCCACGGCCTTGACCTGGCTCGCGGCACCAATGGCGTACAGCGTCTCGGTCGCGGTGGGCGACATCGAAACAACACACGACGGCTTGGCCGTGGCGGCACCGGCCGTGGCGGCAAACATGAGTGAAGTGCCGAGCAGGGCCACTGCGGTAGCGGTTCGGAGGGACAGTTTCATATTCATTCCTTTCGGTCGAGGGGAATTGACCGACGGAACGCTGTCCGCGCGACCGCTCTTGCCTCGAGAGCTTTGTCACAACAACCTCGCGACAGGCGACCTGACTCGAACGAATTGCTTCGTTCACACAGTTGCGGGACAGCGTCGGAATCTCACCGACTTCGCTCCCGCGAGGTGACTTCACCATACACCTCTCATAACGGGTGACGGGGGTCTGGCGGGGGGTCCTACGATGACGGTGTGCTGACCACGCTCGTCCCGCAAATCGAAGATCTGGCTGAGGTTCTTCCGAGCGAGCGACTCCTCGTCAACGGCGTGGCCATCCCCGAACTGCGGGCAGAATTTCGACGAATTTCCACGTGGCGAAACGTCCGAGCGGTCACGCTCGCCTGGACCTGGCTGCTCGGTCTCGCCTACCTAGGCACCCACGGCGGCTGGCTCATTGGAATCGCTTGCTTCATAGCCATGGGACCGATTCACGTGCGGTTCGCCATCTTGATGCACGAAGCGGCCCACAAGTTGCTCTTCCGCAAAAAGTGGGCGAACGACTGGATCGGCAAGTGGCTCGTCGCCTACCCCGCCTTCGTCCCCATTGGCCTCTATCGACGCAGCCACTTTGCCCATCACCGAGAGGAGTTCGGTCCCGACGAACCCGACATCGCCTTTTACCGGGGTTACCCCTGCGAGCCACGCGATCTACGCCGTCGACTCCTCCGTGACGCCGTCGGCATTTCCGGTTGGAAGAACTTCGTCGTTCTGCTCAAGGCTCTCACTAAACCGGCCAGTCGACCATTGGCCTCAGCCATCCTTGGTACCCAACTCGTCATGGCCGTGGGCCTCGGGCTCCTCACCGGCCGGTGGTGGAGCTACCTCGTCTATTGGTGGCTCCCCTGGATGACCCAGTGGCGCGTCCTCAATCGACTGCGGGCCATTGCCGAACACGGGGGCATGTCGCGGAGTGATGATCGTCGCCTGACCACCCACAACGTGAAGCAGTCACTGTTGGCCCGGATGTGGTTAGTGCCGTTCAATACCGGCTGGCATCTGGCCCACCACGTTGACATGGGTGTGCCCTGGCATAACCTGCCGGCGTATCAC
>CANBVQ010000062.1 GCA_947372925.1 Acidimicrobiaceae bacterium | reverse complement strand
CTCTTCTCCGGTGGTGACGGGTACGCCCGCCTGGCCTCACCAACACTGTCCGGCACGACGTTGGCTTGGCTCAGTGTGCTGGACCACAACGGTCCGGTCCGCGTTGTCGTACTCCAAGGTCATAACATTCCCGTGACCTTCACCTACTTCAAGGGTCAGCGCGCAATCGCAACAACGTTGAAGGCCGCGGCCGGTATTCCGGTGATCGCCCCCGAGGAATGGCTGTCCGCCACGTATGGAATCGTGAGTGCCGGCACCCCGCTGTTGATGCAGGGTGCGGTCGGCGCCAATGGTCTTGAGAGTGGTCTGAACGGTCGTTAGACCGTTACTAACTCGTGAGCAAAGCCCGCTCCGAGGACGCCTCGCTCAACTGGGACTACTGAAGGTTTGGATTCCGAATCAAGATTTCGAGCGCCGTGCGTGCCTGATTTCGATGTGCTGAGGAAACCCCTTCCCATGCATAAAGACCATCGTCTTCGAAAAGAGTTGTCAACTTACCGAGGAGGTTCTGGTCCGCGAATGACAAGCTTGGACGATGCTCATCAGGGTTATCGAGGCCGATGAGGAGTTCAACTACGTCTTCTAGATGCCTCTTCTGATCCTTAGTTCTTTCATCAAACACGGCTGCTGTCTTTACGACCAAGGCACCGGCTATGAGTGGGACTCGAATTCGTAGGTCGTGGGCATCCTCGCGGTATTTGATTGTGACCAATTGCGCGACTTCCATGGCACGACGCCCTCCAGGTATTGCAATGCTTTCGAAATCGGAGCGAAGATTCAACAACTCCTTTGGAGAGTCGTCAGGACACAGGACGTCAATTTGACTCTTCTGACCGAGACCTACAAAGGTGCAGCGTGCGAAGACATCGCCATAGTGTCTTTCGGTTAACGAGAATCCGCTGTTCTCGAGAAAATCGACCACGTCGTTCAGAGTCTTTGGAGAAGCGCAGATGTCGACTAGGAGATCTGCATCTTTCGTCTGGGCGGACCTTATTGGCGCTTTACCCCGTTCAGCCAGAGCCACCACGACCATCAATCCACCAACCAGGCACCACGAATCGGGATTAATCCTGGTACCCAATTGTGCCATTGCCCACAGGGATTCATGGTGAGTAGGACTAATCAGTTCTTGAATATCGATTTCAATCACGTACTCGACCGCCAATGACTCGATCGAGCACGGTATCGGCTGCACGGTCTTCGCGGTCTGCAAGGTCAAGCCACGTTATCCATCCATCGGCAAAGCGATGTTGCGCCGAGAACGGCCACGCGGACTCTTTGACGACGTGGAAGATAACGTTTTCTCCCTGACTTACCCTACGAGCGCCGAATCGCGTTTGAATGTGGGCGACATCGTTGTCGCGAACGTAGATGTCGAGATTGTCGTCGTCGTCGACGGGTACCCCCATGGCTATTGCCGCTCGACGTCCACTTACGACGACGTCCGACGAGTTGGCCAACTTCTCTAGTTGGCTGGGATGGACGTAGAAGGAATAGTGCTCGGCTCTTGAACGCAACTGACGTCGGCGTCGGTCGAGTTCGGCTCGAGAGTTAGAACCACTCTGAAGCGCATGCTCCAATTTATTCCATGCAGTTGCCTGAGACAGAGGTCGTCCTGCCTCTCGCCACATCAAGTGATCAAGTCGCCTCACTGAAGAGGCAGTGACTACCCAACGCCCGCCAACTCGTTCAGCGGGGAGCGCTCCACTTGAAATCAGCGCTTCGGCACGGCGACGTGAAACTCTGAGCGCTAATCCAGCCTCTTTAACTGAGAGCAATTCGCCTGACACGGATTTTATTGTACCAGTTCGGGTATAATAAATCTAAATCGTCTTTGAGAGTCCCAAAACAAGGCGCTAAGCCCGCCGGGAGCACATTTTCTGCGAAAACTCCTGCCCCTCGATGGCTGATCAGTGAGCGTCCTAGAAAATTGGTGTCTCGCTCCAAAGTGGTCTACCGATACCGCAGTACGCCACTAGTTCGCAGAACCTCTTGGGGTCAGGCCATCTCTAGTGACTCGCTTGCCCATCTGGCTTTACGAGGGCGCATTAACAGATGGCCGGTTCCTCGTAATGCTTAGGCCTCAGGTGTCGTCTCTTCGGTGAGCTTGGCCGCAGCCGTGAGGGCGTCGTGATTCGTGGTCTCGAGCATGGTGCGCACCGTCTTCTTGCCGAAGGGGTGCACGGCCTGGCCGTGGGCCTCGTCAATCAACTGGGCCGCCGTCTCGCCATCAATGCTCTCTTCGGCCAAGAGCTTCTGCGCCACGGCTTCGAGTCCCCGACGGTGCAGGGTCAGGACTTCAATCGCCCGGGCCTCTTGCTCGCGCAAGATGCGCTCAACTTCTTCGTCGATGATCTTGGCCGTGTCGTCCGAGTAGTCACGGGTCTGCATGAGACCCTCGCCCAAGAAGACCTGGTTGTTCGAACCCCAGGCCATCGGTCCGACGCGCTTGGACATGCCCCACTCGCGCACCATACGGCCCGCCAGTTCGGTGTTGCGCTGCAGGTCGTCGGAGGCCCCGGTGGAGAGATCGCCGTAGATGAGCAGTTCGGCCACGCGGCCACCCATGCGCATGCAGAGCGAGTCTTCGACATACTGACGAGAGTGAATGTGACGGTCCTCTTCGGGCAACGTCCAGGTCACCCCGAGGGCCATGCCGCGAGGCAAGATCGTGATCTTGTGCAGCGGGTCGGAGTGCTCGAGGACGTAGGCCAACAGGGCGTGACCACTCTCGTGGTAGGCCACGCGCTCCCGCTCGTCGTCTTGGAGGACCTGACCGTCACGGAGCTGACCCATGACGACGCGGTCGCGAGCATTTTCAAAGTCGGCCATCGCGATAGTCGTCGAGTCGCGACGCACCGCGTGCAGGGCCGCCTCGTTCACGAGGTTGGCCAGGTCGGCGCCGCTCATGCCGGGCGTGCCACGGGCCACGGTGTCGAGGTTGACGTCGTCGGCCAACTGCTTGTTCTTGGCGTGGACCTGGAGGATCGGGAGACGCTCTTCGAGGTCGGGAAGGGGGACGACGACCTGGCGGTCGAATCGTCCGGGACGGAGCAAGGCGGCGTCCAAGACGTCGGGACGGTTGGTGGCGGCCATAACGACGACACCCTCGGTCGGGTCGAAGCCGTCCATCTCGCTCAACATCTGGTTCAGAGTCTGCTCGCGCTCGTCGTGACCACCACCGAGACCGGCGCCCCGCTTGCGACCAATGGAGTCGATTTCGTCGACGAAGATGATGGCCGGGGCCTGCTTGCGGGCCGTGGCGAAGAGGTCGCGGACGCGACTGGCTCCGACGCCGACGAACATCTCCATGAAGTCCGAACCCGAGACTGAGAAGAAGGGGACCTTGGCCTCACCGGCAACGGCGCGGGCGATCAACGTCTTGCCGGTACCGGGGGGACCGACGAGCAAGATGCCCTTAGGAATACGGGCGCCAATGGCCTTGTACTTTTCGGGGCTCTTTAAGAAGGAGACGACTTCGCTGATCTCTTCTTTGACCCCGACGTAGCCGGCGACGTCGGCGAAGGTCGTGGTGGGGCGGTCCTCATCGAACTTCTTGGCCTTGGACTTGCCGATGGACATCATGCCGCCCATCTGACCCTTGGAGAGACGGGAGAAGATGAAGAGAGGCACGAGGACGAAGAGGACGAGCATCTCAATGAGGGGGAGCCAGTCCCGCGAGAAGCTCGAGGGGTTCGCGAACTTAACGGTCACACCCAACTTGCGCAGTTCCTTGATATCACTAGGAATTACCGGCATCGGACCGGAGACGGTGTAGTGCACCCCGGAGCTCAAGACTCCCGAGATGGTGCCCGTGGCGTTCTGGACGGAGGCCGAGGTGATGGCGTGGGCTTCGGCCTTGGTCAGGAAGGTGGAGTAGGTGAAGTGGCGGACGGTCTTGGTCTTAAAGAGGTTGGGTCCGACCAAAATTCCAATGACGACGGCCACGATGGCGATGGTCGTGAGACGGCGCCGCTGCTCGGGGCGGAGGGTCGGCTCCTTGGCGTCGGGGGACTTCTTTTTCGGGCTGGGGGTATTGCTCATTGGGAGTAATGCTAGAGGGCGACCACAACATCGATTTCGGGACAATTAGGGCCGAGTGGCACGGTTAGCCTGAGACCGTGGAGAACGACCAGCGCGCCGAGAGCCCCGTCTTGGAGGCTCGACAGGGCGTGACCCTGTTGGTGGCCTGCTTCGTGGGCTTCTTCCTCTCCCAAATCGTCGCCGGCGTCGTCGCCGGGGTGGCCACCAACGCCATTGCCCATCAGGGTCTGACGCACTTTCTCGACCACCACTTCGAACGGCCCTGGTGGCTCACGGCATCCGAGATGTTCGGACTGTGGCTGGGCTTCGCCGCGGTTGTCGCCTTCGCCATGAAGACCGTTCGCCCGGTCCTCCCCACTAGTTTTTTCAACGTCCGCTGGCGCGATCTCAAATTCCTGCCGCTCGGCGTCTTGCTCCAGGCCCTGGTCGGCGCGCTCTACTACCCCTTCCACGTCGAATCGGCCAGCGACCCCGTCAAGCAGGTAGTGGGCCACAACCCCGCCTACGGCATGCTCGTCATCATGTTCTTTGTCGGCATTGGCGCACCCTTTATTGAAGAGCTCCTCTTTCGCGGCGTGATCTTGCAGTCCATGACCGCAGTCGTTTCGTCCCGGGTCCGAGCCCTCGCCGCCGGACTGGTGCCGGCACTCCTGACGGGCGTTGTCTTCGGAGCGGCCCACGGTGAACTGGTCCAACTGGCCGGTCTGGCCCTCGTCGGCACGATCTTGGCCGTGATTGTCCAACGCCAGCGACGCATCGCCCCGGCCATCTTCACTCACGCCGGATTCAATCTCATTGCCCTCTCGGTGGCGTGGGCCTCGGTGGCCATCAAGTGATCAACCGTCTTCGACGCGTCTCGCCCTCGACGTGGGCCGACCTCGTCTCCATCCTCCTGCTCGTCTACGTCATCTTCTGGGCCCTGCACCCCTCGCTGCTCTTTAGTAACACGACGATCACCGGTGGTGACACGGGCGCGCACGTGGCGATGCCGGCCTACATGCGCGACCACCTCGGGTTCCCCTGGCATCTCACGAGTTGGTATCCCGGCTGGTTCGACGGCATGCCGCTCTACACCTACTACTTCGTGCTGCCCGACTTCCTGGCCGTGCTGGCCAGTTTCGTCATTCCCTTTGCGGTGGCGATGAAGTTGGCGACGGCCCTCGGTTCGCTCATCATGCCGCTCAGTGCGTACGTCATGGGACGGCTCTTTCGCGCGCCTCGTCCCGTCCCGGTGGCGCTCGCGGCCGCCACGTTGCCTTTCCTCTTCTCCAGTGCCTTCACCATTGACGGGGGCAACCTCTTTTCGACTCTGGCGGGGGAGTACTCCTACTCGGTCAGCCTCTCGTTGGCGATGGTGGCCCTCGGCCTCTTCGCCCGAGGACTCCAGGAACACCGGGGTCGTTGGGTCGCGGCCGCCGCCCTGAGTGCCTCCCTGGCCGCTCACGTCCTGCCCTGGATGTTCGCCCTCGCCGGTATTGGCCTGCTCTGGTTCTTTGAACTGACGAACCGGGATCGTCGCCTGGACCGGGCCACCGGGGAGGAGCTCAACGCCCCCTTCGGTCGGGGTCACCGACGGCGCTCCACGGCCTTTGTCTTCTCGACCGGCATTGTGAGCTTCGGACTCTCGGCCTGGTGGGTTCTGCCCTTCATCACGACCCAGTCGCT
>CANBVQ010000061.1 GCA_947372925.1 Acidimicrobiaceae bacterium | reverse complement strand
CTTCGCGGCGTTCACGAAGATACGGACATCAGCACTGATGACCTCATGCGGCTAAGCCTCGAGGCCATCGAACAGCACCTCGCTAGCCACCGCTAGTCGTCGTCCCTCGGGCGCCCCCGCTGCGCCTTATGCCGACCCGCAATTCGTTTGGACTCCAAACGACGCAGCGAACTGCCTTTGGTGGCTTTCGTTGGACGGCGCCGCTTGGGGATGCGAAGGCCAATTTCGATACGTTCGCCCAAACGCTGAAGCGCATCAATTCGATTCTTATTTTGCGAGCGATGCGTAGCGACCGAGACTCGAAGCACTGCTGGAAGCGTTGCACTGAGCCGGCTGCACTGAAGATCGGTCAAAGCCTCCGACAGGGCCGGCGTAAAGGCAACAGTTATCCGGCTGAGCGTTCGATTGGCGTGCTGACCACCAGGGCCGCCCGATGTTGAGGCTTTCACTTCAATCTCCGAGGCGGGGATAGTGACGGCGCCAATCACCAGGTCGCCATTATCAGTCACTCGTACTGCGGACATTTTGACGCTCCTCTGTCACGATTCTTTCATGAATGAACCGATTCTTCGTGCGCTGAGTACGATGTAAAAAGAATTTTCTACTCCCTGACTGGCGGCGCAGTGCAACTAACTCTTGACTCGATGCGACGAAGTGCACAGTTTGGGGGCTTGCTCCTGGGCCGCACGCCCAACATGGCGTCGCATCAGGGTGTGCCCCCTAAGACGGTTCTGCTGGTCTCGTTCCCCGTTCGGGTACCTCCTGGCTGGGCAGTGTCCTGGAGAACTTTGGGGCGCCGTTTACGTACTACGGAGAACTATTCGCCTGCCTCTCGGAAGCTCCCGGTCTCGGCATCATTGCTAAGAACTATCGCGGCTTTACGATTCGCTACCTACGCGCCTTCCTGGCGCAACGACGCCAGTGGCGTCTCTTGAGCTTCGAAGACTTTGGACTCTCCTCAACTCGCGTCCTCCAAATCATGGGCCAGCAGGCCGGTGTCAACGTCGTGAAAGTATTCCCTCGTCACGTTGCCGACAGCCAGCTCGAAGCTCTCCTGCGAACCTTCTCTCCTCACGTGGTATTTCTCCGACGCAACCATCTCGACCGCTTTACTTCGATTGAACGGGCCAAGCAGACCGGCACATGGCAGAACGCCCAATACGGCGGCGTCGATGTTGCTATTGATCAATCGGAACTCCAGCGAGTATCCAGCGAGGCGCAGGCTTGGTACCGCGAACAAAAGGCACTCTGCCTGTCTCTCGGACTCACTGTGACAGACGTCGCGTACGAGGATCTGCTCGACGACAAGAACTTGCGAACCCTGCTCGAAACTCTCGCCGACGGACACATCACCATCTCCGACAGTCAGCCCCTCAGCTCGTCGCTGTCCAAGCAGGGCGAGTTGCAGGATCGCTCGGAGTACGTCTTCCCGGCGTGGTCGCCGACGAGCGCTAGCTAGTCGGGTTAGTAAAGCGAACCATGGCCAGCTGACTGGCCGAGGCCACGAGCTGGTCACGGTCGTCAAAAAGTTCGCAGCGCTCATCAACGAGGCCGTCTTCAATAACGACACACCACTGACGAACCTTCAGCCACTCACTCGAAGGAATCGAACGAATATACGAACTCAATTGAAGTGTTGGGACCCATCCAGTCGAGCCGATGGGAAACGTGGCAGGAGGCAGTGCGTCAGAAGCAAAGAGCAGGCTCCACGCATCCCACTGTGACTGTCCATCATCGAGCTTCATCCACCCACGAATCTCGGCCTTCTCGGAAATCTCACCACGGGCAAAGGTGGTGCAAGCGGGATCCAGGCGTTGGTCTTGTGCGCCCAGGATGTTGATCACACCGTTCGCCGGAGACCGGGGGCAGTCCTCGAGTGGGGGCAGAACTGGCGGTACGGCGTCGTGATAACGAGGAGCCGAGCGCTCGCTCAAAGTGCCGAGTGTGATGAGTGATTCGTTAGTAATCGCACCGTTTTGCTCCAATGCCACGTGGACGAAACTGGCACCACGACCAATGCGGCGGACCGTGGCAACCACGACGGCCGGGCCGAGCTCGGGAGCGCCAACGTAGTTCGTGGTGACCGCCGTGGCGTGAATGTGAGGCCCACCCTGCGCAGCGGCTTCCGCAAGGGCCGCGTTAGCCATCACGCACTGGATGTAACCACCGTTGGGGCGACCTACGACGGTGTACTGCTCGGAGAGGTTGACTGCGTAGCGGCCATTACCTAAGGGATCAACGGCAGCGGCGTCGCGAAGGGCGTGAGTTTGGGGGGCGTTAGACACCCCATCACCCTAACCACCTTGCCGGCCTCCGCCGGTAGATTGATAGTGGAAAGAGGAAGCTATGAACACAATTCCGCACTTCGTAAATGGACAGCGCGTGGAGGCTCCGAGCGACCGAAATCTCTCCGTCTTCAACCCGGCCACAGCCGAGGCCATCGCCACACTCTCCGTTCCCTCCACGGCTTTCCTTGACGACGTTGTGGCCAGCACCGTGGCCGCCGCCGCTCAGTGGCGAGCGTCATCTCTCAGTCGCCGCACCGCCGTGCTGTTTGCCTTCCGCGAGCTGCTCGTTCGCCATACTGACGAATTGGCCCTGCTCATCACCACCGAACAGGGCAAGACCCTGGCCGACGCCCGCGGCGAATTGGCCCGTGGCCTCGAGAACGTTGAGTACGCCTGCGGACTGGCCGACCACCTGAAGGGTGAGTTCGCCAGCCAGGTCGCCGATGGAGTTGATGTTCATTCTTTCCGTGAACCGATTGGCGTTGTTCTCGCGATTACCCCCTTCAATTTTCCGGCCATGGTGCCTCTGTGGATGCTCGCGAATGCCATTGCGGCCGGCAACGGTGTGGTCTTGAAACCATCCGAGCGCGACCCTTCGGCCGCCGTGCGCCTCGCCGAACTCTTGATTGAAGCCGGCCTGCCCGCTGGCGTTCTCAACGTCGTCCACGGTGATCGCCACACCGTCGAATACCTACTCGAACACCCTTCGCTCGAGGCCATCAGCTTTGTGGGGTCGACGCCCGTGGCGCAATCGATCTACGCCACCGGGACTCGACTCGGTAAGCGCGTCCAAGCGCTGGGTGGCGCCAAGAATCACATGGTCGTCCTGCCCGATGCCGACATTGCCGTAGCGGCCGATGCCGCCATCAACGCGGGTTTTGGTGCCGCCGGCGAACGCTGCATGGCTATCAGCGTGGTTGTGGCCGTGGGCGACAGCGCCGACGTTCTCGTCGATGCAATCGCCACCCGCATGGACCGACTCACGGTCGGTTCCGGCGTCGACACCGGTAACGACATGGGGCCCCTGATCACCCAGGAGCATCGCGATCGCGTGGCGCACTACGTCTCAAATGCCCCGAGTGAGGGTGCTGTGATTGTGCGCAGCGGGGCCGACCTTCTTGACCGGCCGGGCTTCTTCTTTGGCCCGAGCCTCCTCGACCACGTCACTACGGACATGGCCTGCTACCGGGACGAAATTTTCGGGCCGGTCTTGTGCGTCGTGCGGGTGGAAAACTTTGACAATGCAGTCGTTCTGGTTAATGCCAACCCCTTTGGTAACGGTGTCGCCATCTTCACTCGTGACGGCAATGCCGCGCGACTTTTCAGTCGTGCCGTCTCAGTCGGCATGATTGGCATCAATGTGCCACTCCCCGTTCCGGTGGCGAGTTTCTCCTTCGGCGGCTGGAAGAACTCGCTCTTCGGGCACGCCCACATGTACGGACCAGAAGGCATGGCTTTCTACACCCGGGGCAAGGTGGTTACTTCCCGCTGGCCGGAGCCCAATGAGTCGCAGATTGACTTGGGCTTTCCGAGAACTAGGTAGCCATGAGTCAACTCCGCCACTTCCTCTGGGGTGGCATGCGCGAAGCGGCACTGATGGTCTGGATGACCTTCTGGCCGCTCGTCTTGGGATTCACCATTTCCGGGGTAGTGCAAGCCTTTGTAAAACGTGACGGCCTCCGGCGAACCCTCGGCGCCTCGTCTCTGCGCTCCGCCTCGACGGCGAGCATTCTCGGCGTGATCTCCTCGTCCTGCAGCTACGCCGCCAGCGCCATGGCTCGCGCCCTCTTTATGCGCGGAGCCTCTTTCACTAATGCCACAATCTTCATGATTGCGTCGACCAATCTCGTCATCGAACTAGGCATCGTTCTCTACCTGCTCCTCGGTTGGCAGTTTCTCGTGGCCCAAATAGTCGGTGGGCTGATCATGGTGGTCATCCTTGCGCTAGTGGGTCGCCGGCTACTCGATGTCAACCAGGACGCTCTACGTGCGGCGAGTGACGAAACGGCCGAGCGCGGTGATGGAGCAGAGGCCGTTCCACACTTCCGTGAAGCCCAAGGTTGGTTCCGAGCCG
Organism: Acidimicrobiaceae bacterium; assembly: GCA_947372925.1. Classification (GTDB taxonomy): domain Bacteria; phylum Actinomycetota; class Acidimicrobiia; order Acidimicrobiales; family RAAP-2; genus RAAP-2. The sequence continues at coordinate 1,644 of CANBVQ010000061.1, read as the reverse complement.
CTCGCTACACCATTGCGGACCTAACAATGCTCCGCAAGGAACTCTTTTTTGGATTCCTCGTCGCCGGCTTCTTGGCCGCCGAGGTGCCCGACTCGTGGTGGGCCCATCTCTTTATGACCAACCACGGCTGGTGGACCACGTTAGAGAACGTCGCAATTGCCCCTCTCTTTGCCGTCGTCTCCTTCGTCTGCTCCGTAGGGAACATTCCCCTCGCGGCGGCACTGTGGGTGAAGGGCGTCAGCTTTGGGGGCGTCATCGCTTTCATCTTCGCGGACCTCGTCACACTCCCTCTGCTCTTGATCTACCGACGGTTCTACGGTTCCGCCCGAGCCCTACGGCTCTTTTTGGTGCTGTGGCTTGTCATGACCATCGGTGGACTTCTCACCGAACTGATCTTCCGCACCGCCCACGCAGTGCCACCGGTGCGAAGTGAAATCATGATGGGACACGATTTTTCAATGGGCTGGAATCTCTGGCTGAACATCGTGGCCACCGTGATCTTGTTAAGTACCTTTCTGTTGAGCCGTCGAAGCGTCAGTGATGAAGGTGTGGCCATCGATCCCGTTTGCGGTATGCAGGTGGCCAAGGATTCACCAGCCGCAGTGGCCGTCGTCGATGGCGTCCGCTACTACTTCTGTGCCCCGCGCTGCCAGGACCGCTTTGTGAAGGACCCCACGAAGTTTCAGGGCCAGACCCCCGTCATGATCGAAGATCCCGACGGCGACGCGACCGACCCGATCTGTGGCATGAAGGTGAACTCCCAACGACCCCCCGCCCAGGCCGAGAGCCCCGATGGGCCGGTCTATTTCTGCAGCGAGGGCTGTCGGGGGCAGTGGCTAGCGGGACCGAATGCAGCTCCGGGCACCCAGCAGGTATCGCTGAGCCGAAAGGCCAAGCCGTGAGTCGCCGCGTCGAAGTTGGACCTTCACCTCGCGTCTATGGCGTCTGCATTCACGACGGTGCCGTGCTCTTGGTCCGAGCTGCGAATCCCCACGACGGCGGTGAAATCTGGTGGCTCCCGGGTGGCGGTATCGACTGGGGCGAGTCGCCTCAACAGACACTGGAACGAGAGTTCCTCGAAGAGACGGGCTTGGGTGTAACGAACCACCTCCTCCACTCCGTCCTTGATGATCAACGCGTCCGAGTAAATGGCGATCACGTCCACACGGTAAGAATCATCTACCTCGCCACCGTGGAGGTCGCTCCACTGCAGCACGAGGCCGGAGGAACCACTGATTTTGTGATGTGGGCCAAACTTAGCGAGCTTGGTGAGCTTCGCCTGGCCGACTACGCCCAATCCTCAATTGAGGCCGTGGTGAGCATGCTCGCGTCCACGGAGCCCAACGAACTCGAAGGTTCGTTGGCTCCGTTTCGCGCGGCGGCCAATCTCTAGACGAAGAACTTCGTCCGAAGTTCGCGCTTCAAGAACTTTCCAGCGGGGTTCCGCGGGAGTGGCTCGTTCGTGAAGGCAATGCGGGTTGGGACCTTGAAGCCGGCCAAGCGGGTCGATACGTGGTTGCGGAGTTCGTCATCCGTCAACTCCGTACCGGCGCGGAGCATGACCACGCAGGCCACCTCTTCACCGAGTCGCTCGTGCGGCACGCCAAAGACGGCCGCTTCATTCACCGAAGGGTGCTCGTAGAT
>CANBVQ010000060.1 GCA_947372925.1 Acidimicrobiaceae bacterium | reverse complement strand
CGGGCCCCACCAGTCGCCGAGGCCACGGCGAGGAGGGGGCGCAGGCGCTTTCCGCCGGCATTAATGAGGTGGGTGGTGACATTGTCGAGATAGGGGTCACCAAAGACCACGGACTCGGTCAGGAGCGTCTCGAGGCTACGAAGGTCCGTTTCGACTTGCGGCAAGCCGAGGCGCTCATGAATGTTCACGTACTCAACATTAGGGCGTTCCCGCGAATGGCTATTCGGAGCGGACGCTGTACTTCCTGCAATGTGACGAAGGCGCCACCTCCAACTTTTGGTCACAGCGGGTTGTGAGAACGCTCGCAATCCTGCTCAATGGAGAAAACCACTATCGCGGTCAGGGAAAAGCGGGCGAGGGGGACTACATCAATGAGATTTACAACGAGGGGTGCGAGATAGCAATGTCACGCTCACCGGTACACTGCCAGATAAGTACAGGAGGTGCTTCTTGTTCGAGCGATTTACAGACCGAGCCCGACGGGTTCTCGTACTGGCCCAAGAAGAGGCCAGAGAACTCAACCACGCCTTCATTGGTACCGAGCACATCCTGCTCGGACTTATCCGCGAAGGCGAAGGCGTTGCCTTTAAGGCCCTCGACGCGCTGGGCGTCTCCTTTGACGCCGTCCGTGAAAAGGTCGAAGAGGCCATCGGCACCCCTGGTACCGCCACGGCCGGTTCACCACCCTTCACACCCCGGGCTAAGAAGGTGCTCGAACTCTCACTCCGTGAGGCTCTGAGCCTCGGACACTCCTACATCGGAACCGAGCACATGCTCTTGGGTCTGGTGCGCGAGTCAGACGGCGTGGCCGCCCAAGTGCTCGAAGGTCTCGGCGCCGATCCGGCCCGCGTCCGTAATCAAGTCATGCAGATGATGTCGGGACAAGGTCAGCGCGAAACGCCCTCGAACGCTTCACCCACTTCCAAGAACGAACCCGGGGAATCGGCCGGCTCAGCCGTTCTCGATCAGTTCGGTCGCAACCTGACGCAGCTCGCTCGCGAGGGCAAGCTCGACCCCCTGGTTGGACGCGACAAGGAAATCGAGCGAGTGATGCAAATTCTCTCGCGCCGTACCAAGAACAACCCCGTCCTCATCGGTGAGCCTGGTGTGGGTAAGACCGCCATCGTTGAAGGACTGGCTCAGAAGATTGTGGCCAATCAGGTTCCCGTGACCTTGGCCGACAAGCAGCTCTACACCCTGGACCTCGGAGCCCTCGTGGCCGGTTCGCGTTACCGCGGTGACTTCGAAGAGCGCCTGAAGAAGGTTCTCAAGGAAATTCGTACCCGTGGTGACATCATTTTGTTCATCGACGAAATCCACACGCTGGTTGGTGCCGGTGCCGCCGAAGGGGCCATCGACGCCGCTTCGATCTTGAAGCCCATGTTGGCTCGCGGTGAGCTCCAGACCATTGGTGCCACCACGACTGAGGAGTACCGCAAGCACATCGAAAAGGACGCCGCCCTCGAGCGCCGTTTCCAGCCCGTCAAGGTGGATCAGCCATCCGTGGCCCACACCATTGAAATCTTGAAGGGCCTTCGCAACGTCTACGAAGAGTTCCACGCGGTGACCATCACCGACCAGGCACTCGTGGCCGCCGCCAACCTCGCGGACCGCTACATCGCGGATCGCTTCTTGCCAGACAAGGCCATTGACCTCATCGACGAAGCTGGTTCACGCCTGCGCATTCGCCGCATGGAGGCCACGCCGGCCCAGAAGAAGGTTGACGAAGAGCTCAACCGCATCAAGGCCGATCGGGAAGAGGCCCTCGAAAAGGGCGCCAACGAGCAGGCCAAGTTGCTGGAGTCCCAGGAGCAAGAGCTCATCGCGAAGAAAGACGAACTGGACGCCGAAGTGACGGCAGCCGGTGGCAAGACTTTCGACGTCGTGGACGAAGAGATGATTGCCGAAGTGTTGGCCGTGTGGACCGGTATCCCGGTCTACCGCCTCACCGAAGAAGAGACCACCAAGTTGCTGCGTATGGAAGATGAACTCCACAAGCGCATCGTTGGTCAGAACGAAGCCGTCAAGGCGCTGAGCCGTGCGATTCGCCGCACCCGTTCCGGTTTGAAGGACCCCAAGCGTCCCGCCGGTTCCTTCATCTTCCTCGGCCCCACCGGTGTCGGTAAGACGGAGCTCGCCAAGACCTTGGCTGAGTTCTTGTTCGATGACGAAGACGCGTTGATCCAGCTCGACATGAGTGAGTACATGGAGAAGCACACCGTGAGCCGATTGGTCGGTGCCCCTCCGGGCTACGTGGGCTACGACGAGGGTGGTCAGTTGACCGAAGCCGTTCGCCGCAAGCCCTTCTCGGTGGTTCTCTTCGACGAAGTCGAAAAGGCTCACCCCGACGTGTTTAACACCTTGCTGCAGATTCTCGAAGACGGTCGCCTGACCGACTCGCAGGGTCGCACCGTGGACTTCAAGAACACCATCTTGATCATGACCTCCAACTTGGGAACGGCCGACTTGCGCCGCGCCTCGATCGGCTTCGCTAAGTCCGACTCGGAAGTCACCCACGAGAAGATGAAGGAAAAGGTCCAGGCCGCACTCAAGGGTCACTTCCGTCCCGAGTTCTTGAACCGTATTGACGACACCATCGTCTTCCGCGAGCTCAGTCAGGACGAAGTCATCGAGATCGCTGACATCTTCATTGGCCGTCTGCGCGAGCAGCTCAAGCTCCAGAACTTGGGGCTGGAGATCAGCAAGTCCGCACAGTTGTTCTTGGCCGAAAAGGGTTACGACCCCGAACTCGGTGCTCGTCCGCTACGTCGCGTGATTCAGCAGTACATCGAAGATGTGCTCAGTGAGAAGATACTCTTCAAGGACTTCCGTGCTGGTCAAACCATCGTGATTGACTGCGTGAAGAGCGATGACGGTCAGGAACTGACCTTCGAGGCCGTTGAGGGTTTGCCGCCCTCGGTGGACTTCGAAGAGACACCAAGCGCCTAAAAAACGCCACAATTAAGCCATTGTCCTAGGCAGTGGTAGAATTTGAAGCCATTGGAGCCGTGTTTGGCCCATTCCATCAGGAGTTTGTGTTTGTGACTACCCAGAAGTTTAAAAAGGGTGACCGTCTCGTCTATCCCCACCACGGGGCCTGCACGGTAATTAAGGTCGAAAAGCGAGAGGCGTTCGGCACTAAGCAGGACTACCTCAAGCTCAAGGTGGAGTACAGCGACCTCACGCTCATGGTTCCCGTAGCCAACGTCGACATGGTCGGCCTGCGCGACGTGATCAATGAGGACGAAGTCGAAGAAGTCTTTGCCGTGCTCCGCAAGAAGGAAGCACGCATGCCGACCAACTGGTCGCGCCGTTTCAAGAACCACTCCGAGAAGCTGCGCTCCGGTGACATCTACCAGGTCGCCGAAGTCGTTCGTAACTTGTCGATTCGTGACAAGGACAAGGGTCTGAGTGCTGGTGAAAAGAAGATGTTGACCCGTGCTCGTCAGATTCTCGTTTCCGAGTTGACCTTCGCGCTTGACATCGATCTACCGACGGCCGAGGAGAAGCTCGCGTCGGCTCTGCCGTAGTCATGACCGTCGCCGCCATTGTGGTGGCCGGTGGTCGTGGTGAGCGATTCGGCGGACAAAAGCAGTTCGCCAAACTCGGCGGTCGCACCCTCGCGGCCCACAGTGTGGAGCAAGCACGTTCTGTGGCCGATTTTGTCGTGGTCGTCGTGCCCGAGGACTACCGCGGTGACGGCGAAGGGGCCGACCTGGTGGTGACCGGTGGGGCCACTCGATCCGACTCGGTACGCGCCGGACTAGCCGTCTGTGATGACGCGCAGTTCATCGTGGTGCAAGACGCCGCTCGTCCGTTGGCGTCGGCACCACTGTTCGAAGCCGTACTGGCGGCCGTTCGCGCCGGTGCCGCCGCCGCTATTCCCGGCGTGGCAGTCAGTGACACGATTAAGCAGGTCGCCGGGGGCGTTGTGGTGAGCACGCCACCCCGTGATCAACTCGTAGCGGTGCAGACCCCACAGGCCTTTGCCGCCGCCGTCCTCCGTCGGGCTCACGCCTCGGCCGGAGTAGCCACCGATGATGCCGGCCTCGTGGAGGCGCTGGGTGAGAGTGTGGTTGTTGTGGCGGGCGAGCGAACCAACATCAAAGTGACGAACCCCGAAGACCTCGATGGCCTCACGATGAGCGGGGCTTAACCATGCGTATCGGTCAGGGATTCGACATCCACCGCTTCAGTGATGACGCCACGCGACCACTGAAGCTCGGACTGGTAACGGTGCCAAACGCCACTGGGCTGGCGGGGCACAGCGACGCCGATGCCGTGGCTCACGCCGTGGCCGACGCTCTTCTCGGTGCCGCCGGTCTCGGTGATATTGGTGAGCACTTCAGCGACACTGACGCCACCTGGTCGGGAGCGGACTCTCGACTTCTGCTCACCCTGGTCGTCCAGAAGGTTCGCGATGCCGGACTGGCAATCGAAAATGTTGATGTCACCGTGATTGCCGAGGCACCAAAATTGGGTGACCTCAAAGCCGCCATGGCGCACGAACTCACCGACGTCGTCGGTGCCCCCGTCTCGGTCAAGGCCACCACTATGGAGCGGCTCGGACCAATTGGAAATAAAGAGGGAATCGCGGCTCTCGCGGTGGCCCTCCTGAAGGAGCAAGCATGACCCCTCGTCCCCCCGTCCGCGGCGGTGGCCGCCCTCCAGAGCCCCGCAAGGGCGCTCCGAAGAACCCCCGGCCGCACAGCAGTAGCTCACGCGGGACGGAAGTCCCACTGCGCAAGGCCCCCGAGGGTCTCGGCGGTGAACAGGTCGAAGGTCGTCAGGCCGTGTTGGAACTGCTACACGCCCGCCGTCGCAATGTTCGCAAGATCTACATGGCCGACGCGTTGGAGTCCGCGGCCATCTTGGATCAGATCGAAGAAGAGGCGCGCCGTCAACGCGTTCCCGTGCAACTGGTTTCACGCGCTCGCCTCGACCGTGATGCTCGTACCGAAGGTCACCAGGGTGTCTACGCCGAAGCCGATCGGCTCAAGCCCGTTGAGCTCGATGACTTCTTGGTGCACGAGCGGGGCTTCCTGTTCGTGGCCGACGGGGTAACCGACCCCCGCAACCTGGGCGCCATGCTGCGCAGCGCTGACGGGGCTGGCGTCACCGGCGTCGTTCTGCCTCGCCACCGTTCGGCGAGGATTTCACCGACCGTGACCAAGACTGCGGCCGGAGCGGTGGAGTATTTGAATTACGCCCAAGTTGGTGGGATTCCCGCCGCACTGGATCGTTTAAACAAGGCCGGTGTCTTGACCGTGGGCTTAGCCGGCGAGTCAAAGAAGTCGATCTACGACCTGGACCTAGGTTCGACGCCCGTAGCCCTCGTGGTAGGTGGCGAAGAGAACGGAATGGCGCAACTCACGCGTAAGCGTTGCGCTGAAGTTGTCTCGATCCCGCAGTTGGGGAAGATCACTTCCTTGAACGCCGGCGTGGCTGCATCAGTGGCCATGTTTGAAGTCGCGCGTCAGCGCAACTTGCGCCGTTAGGCCGTTGGGGGCGTTGGCTCGCTCCAGTTAGCGGGAAGCACCTCGGTGCAGAAGGCACAGCGGGTTGCGGCCAGTGGAATCTCCGACAGGCAGGCGGGGCACTTGGCCCTGGTCGGGGTTTCATCGGCCTCGAAGCCCAGGTTTCGGCGCAACGCGTTGAGAGGCTTGACGACGAGGAAGAACATCACCGCGGCGATCACCAAGAGCGAAATGATGGAGTTAATTACTTCCCCGTATTTAAAGGCACTCTTGTTGATATGAAATGACAACGTGGCGAAATTGGCGTTCCCGGCTAGCGCCGAGATAATCGGCGTGAAGAGGCCCTGAACAATCGCGGTGACCACCGCCGTGAAGGCGGCACCGACGGTCACACCAATCGCCAGATCAATGGCGTTCGCTCGGAGCGCAAACGATCGGAATTCCTTGAGAACTGATTTGGACTTGTTGAGTGCGGACATAGCTCTAGTTTCGCAGAGACGGCCGAAATTAAAGGTCCACGGGAGAAAATTGTTGGAGCCGGCGGTGGGGGTCGAACCCACGACCTACTGATTACAAATCAGT
>CANBVQ010000059.1 GCA_947372925.1 Acidimicrobiaceae bacterium | reverse complement strand
AAGCTTCGATGGCCAAGGCCTACGTCTGCCGCGCTGCAGAGTGGGTAACTCGCGAAGCACTTCAGATTCACGGTGGTATGGGTTACGCCGAGGAGTACGCCGTGAGCCGCTACTACGTAGACGCTCGCGTGTTGTCGATCTTTGAAGGCGCTGACGAGACGCTCTGCCTCAAGGTGATCGCCCGTCGCCTGCTCGATCAGCGCGGCTAACAGTTCAAACATCAAAAAAGGCCAGACTGACGTCTGGCCTTTTTTGCTATCTCTTTGAATTATTCATCAATGGTGAAGGGCTCGTGCACTGCACCGAGTGTGATTCCGGCCGAGTGGCGATCCGGCTTTTCACCACGGGCAATCTGCGCCCGGATGGCGGCGGCCTCCCAGCGACTCTCGACTTTGCCGTAGCGCCAGAGTGCTAGAGCACCGGCCCAGATGACGATGAACATCATGACCACGATGAAACCGGCCTTGTTGATGTTGAAGTTGCCGGCGTAATCCCAGAGACCACCCGTGAGCTTCAACTGGTTGGCCAGCACCTGGAGTAACTCCAATGTGCCGATGTAAAGGGCCACGGCAACGGAGAGTCCCGTGATGGTGATGTTGTAATAGACCTTGCGCACGGGCTTCGAGAAGGCCCAGCCGTAGGCGAAGTTCATAAACGATCCGTCAATGGTGTCGAGCAGGCTCATGCCGGCGGCAAAGAGAATTGGCAGGCTGAGCAGGGCCCAGATTGGTAGGCCGGCCGCTACTGATGTTCCGGCCAGCACCATGAAGGCAATCTCCGTGGCCGTGTCGAAGCCCAGACCAAAGAGCAGTCCCAAGGGGTACATCTTCCACGGTTCATCGATAGAGCGAGCGATCGGTCCGAAGAAGCGCATCAGAAGTCCGCGAGAGTTCAGGTGCTTCTCGAGTTCCGAGTCATCAAAACGTCCCTGGCGCATCTGGATAAAGAGGCGAACAATTCCGACCAGGATGATGACGTTCAAAATGGCGATGAGGTAGAGGAATGTCCCCGACACAACCGTGCCCACCAGAGTTCCGTAGTGGTGGAGCGACGAGTCGGAGTCCGTTACCTGAATTCCAAGTGCCTTAACTCCAATTCCCAAGAGAAGGGTTAGGGCAAAAACAATGCTGGAGTGACCCAGCGAGAAGAAAAAGCCCACCGACATGGGTCGACGGCCCTCGGCCATCATCTTTCGGGTGGTGTTGTCGATTGCCGCAATGTGATCGGCGTCAAAGGCGTGACGCATGCCGAGGGTGTAGGCCAGCACGCCGGTACCGAGACCGAGCACGGCACCCTTGCCGACGCCGTAGTGGTGTCCGGCCGCTAACGCGAGCAGGCCCCAACCCAAAATGTGGAGGAAGGCAATGAAACCGAACATCGTAAAGAGACGGCGCCACTCGTCCCGACTGAACGAACCCCTAAGGCGACTACCCAACGACGGGGTATGGGATTCAGTTGAGCTCACACTCGCAAACTAATGGTGAAACAATTTCTAGGAGTACTTATTCAGCCGAACGAGTAAGTCCCGCACGCTCACCGCGTGACAGGAACTTCAGCGCAATCTTGCGGCTTGCTTCGTCAATCATCTCGTTACCGAACATGACCGCACCCGTGTGGTCCTGTTCGGTGGCCTTGTTGTAGGCATCCAAGATGTCATAAGCGCGGTCGAACTGCTCTTGCGTGGGGCTGTAGACCTCGTTGAGGACAGCAGCCTGGTCGGGCGTCAGGGCCCACTTACCGTCGTATCCGAGCATGCGAGTACGCATGGCGTAGTCACGGAGCAGGTCGTTGTCACGTACGTAGAGGAACGGTCCGTCGATGACCTGAAGGCCATTGGCACGGCCGGCCATCAAAATACGAGAAAAGACGTAGTTGAAGTGGTCGCCGGGGTACTCGGGAATGGCCACGCCACCAGTCAGCACTGGCATTTCGATCGAAGCGGCGAAGTCGGCGGGACCAAAGATGATGGTCTCGAGGCGGGGCGAAGCGGCGCAGATTTCGTCGACGTTGATCAAACCACGAGCGGTTTCAATCTGTGCTTCGATACCAATGTGGCCAACGGGAAGACCGGCGTTCTTTTCGACCTGCGTCAAGAGCAAGTCCATAGCAATTACTTCGGCCGCTGACTGGACCTTGGGCAACATGATCTCGTCGAGGCGAGGGCCGGCATTGCCAACAACTTCGAGAATGTCGCCTACGGTCCACGCGGTGTCCCATGCGTTCACTCGCACACACAGCACGCGGTCATCCCACGGCAAATTCTTGATGGCGTTCACGACCTTGGCGCGGGCGGCCACTTTTTCGTTTGGGGCGACTGAGTCTTCTAGGTCGAGGAAGGTCATGTCGGCCGAGACCGTAGGGGCCTTGGCGAGGAAACGGTCTGAAGACCCTGGGGTCGAAAGACATGAACGGCGGGGCAGGTTACGTGAGCGTGCAGACATGTCCGCCAGCCTATTGGCGAGAAACAACCACTTCGACCTCTCTGGGCCTTTGCTCACTCGTGAAATGGAAATTGCCGGCCAAATAAGAAGTATCGAAGCGGCTGTCTTTTTGAGCCCCGTCCTAGTAGCGTTGTTTCGTGACCAACGTCGGGCGCGTGAAGCGCCTTTCGACGCAGTGGCCAAACCGAAAGCTCAGTCGTAGCGGACTGTTTCTTTGCAGCCTGGCCCTAGTCGCAGTGTGTTCGAGCGCTGTGATGATTTCGCCACGCCCTGCTGGCGCCATCAATCTGAAAACGGAACGGGCCAAAGCCAACGCCCTCTACCTTCAGGTCAAGAAGCTGAACTCCCAAGTGGACACTCTCGGTCAAAAATACAATCTGACCCAAATCAAACTAGAGCAGCTCAATCACCTGATTTCCCACAGTCGCCAGGCTGTGGCCGATGCTCAACGGCAAGTGACAACGAATCGTGCGGGGCTGCGCCAGGCGGCCATCAATGCCTATATCAATGCGGGGGCTCAGATGATGTCCAACCCCCTCTTCAGTACCGATGCGGCCAGCAACGGCGCTCGAACCGTGTACAACAACATTGCGGAAGGCGACCTCGCAACGTCCGTGTCCTCGCTGCAGCTCTCAACGATCCGGCTGACTTCACAGCGCCAAATCCTCCGCGACCAGCAGGCAGCCGCTCAACACGCCCGTGATGAGGCGGCCAATATCTACAAACAAGCAGTCGGTGCTCAACGCCAGGCTCAACACCTCCTTAATGGTGCGCGAGGTCGAATTGCCTACTACCTGCATCAGGCCCAACTCAAAGCCGAAGCAGCTGCACGCGCCGCCTGGGCTAAGAAGCACCCCGGCAATCACCACGGCTACCCACCACAGCCCAACACCCGAGCGGGCAAGGCTGTGGCATTCGCCTACAGCATGATTGGCGTCCCCTACGTCTGGGCCGGCACCTCTCGACGAGGTGTGGACTGCTCCGGCTTGACCATGCTTTCGTGGCGGGCTGCTGGCGTAGCGCTCCCCCACTACTCGGGATCGCAGATGTCCTCGACGATTCGTGTACCGCTCTACGCCCTGAAGCCGGGTGACCTCCTGTTCTACGGACGAGGCGGCGGTTCGCACGTCACGATGTACATCGGTAATCGCCGCATGATTGAAGCCGCTTCGGCTGGCACCCGAGTGCACATCTCTCCGGTTCGTTACAGCGGCCTCGCCGGTGCCGGTCGCCCTCGCGGCTAGCAGTGATCGGCGCGATTCCAACTGCCATCGCTGTTGGGCCCTTTACTTTTTATCTCTACGGCCTAGGCCTAGCCACAGCGGCCTGGATCACGTACCGAGCAATCCAGCGCCGACTTGCCTCGCGGGCACTCCCAACGGAACAGTGGGCCTACTTTGCGGCCGCCACGATTGGCAGTGGCCTGCTCGGCGCGCGTGCCGCGCATGTGGCGACCAACTGGTCCTACTACCGCGATCACCTGTCATCAATCGCGTCGCTCTGGCAGGGCGGACTGGCCAGTTTCGGCGGTATCGCCCTCGCCACGCCGGTGGCACTTGTGCTCGCTCGTCGTTGGTGGCCCCAGCGCACGTTGCTCGAATTCGCCGACATCGTGATCCCGGCGATTGTGGCGGGCTGGGCCGTTGGTCGCGCCTTGGGCCCACAGTTCATGTACGCCGGTGGTGGACATGAGACGCACCAGTGGTTTGGCATGACCTACGCCGGTCAAGTTGGACGTCGAGTGCCGGTACCGCTCATTCAGGCGGCCGAAGACGGACTCCTCTGGCTCCTGTTGCTCCGCGTTGAGCACCGGAAGATGGCACCCGGCACAGTCACCGGTATCGCGATGGCCATCTGGGGCATTGTGCGCTTCCTCGACGAGTACTACCTGCTCGGCGAGCAGGGGCACAATGGCTCACTTGCCGTGCAGGGTGCGTCGCTAGCCCTCTCCGTCGGCGGGCTTCTCCTACTGGGACGAGCCTGGCGCCACCGTCGGAACCTGCCACAATGAAGTTGATGAAGCGAGTTCGTGAACCCATTGCCCAGTGGATCTCGGATCCCCACGAGCGGCGATACGCGGCCGCCCTTGCTCTCATTGTTGGCATCGGCACGTGGCTGCGAGCTGGCGGCCTTTCGAAGGGAACGCTCTTTCGCGATGACGCCTGGGTCGCACTCACCGCACACTTCCCCCTCGGTACGGCCGCCAAGATGGTCGGAACGGCACCGGGCTTCGTGCTCCTCGAGCGTTCGTGGATCCAACTGACCGAGCCACACCTCTGGCTGATGCAGCTACCCACGTTTTGTGTCTCCGTGCTCGGGATGATTCTCGTGGCGGCCGTGGTGCGATTTCTGGGCCTACCTCGAACGGCCTCACTGTTCGCCGTCGCACTGGTGGCCTTCTCTCGCATCGACATCACCTACGCCACTCACCTCAAGCCCTACGCCCACGACATCGTGGCCGCCTCGTTACTCTTGGCCGCCGCCCACTGGTTCCGCCGTGGGGGCCACGCCGGATGGTTCGCGGGCATTGCCACCATCAGCCTGGTGACGTCCTTCTCGATACTCCCCCTCGTCATTGGACTCAGTGTGTGGATTGGCGTCATCGCACTTCGCACCCAGCGCACTTCGGCGCTACTCGCCCCCGGTGCGGCCGCGATCGCTGTCGTTTCCGTCGTGGCGTATTTTGTGCGCAACGGCATCTCCCCCCGACTCGATACGTCGTGGCAGGCCTCCTACCTCGATACTCATTCGCTGGGGGCATTTCTCTCGTCCTTCTGGTCGATCACGACGAGCCTGCTCTGGGGACTGGGTGATACCGCACCGGGACTGCACATCCCGTATCTCGGACGGCTTATTCAGTTCGCCATGTTATTTCTCATCGTGCTCTCGCTACGTCGATGGCGGCAGTCTTCAATCGCCTGGGCGGGAATCTTTGGGGCCTACGCCGCGGCACTCGTGCACCTCGCTCCGCTCGGCACCGGGCGCACTGATGCCTACCTCCACCCCGCACTGGCCATCGTCCTCGTCATCGGTGGGCTCGAGTTGTGCGCCATTGCCCGGAGTTACGACCCCCAGCGCGCCATCTTTACCGTCGCCTGTTTTGCGCTCGTGGTGAGCCTCACCGGTGTCGATCGCCTCTTGCACCGGGAGCCCTACGCCGGTGGGAACTTTCAGGCGGTCCTCCAGGAGGCCACCGACACGCTGCAGCACGGTGGCACCGTGCTGGTCGAAGGCAGTGCCCGCTGGCCGTGGGCCTTTTATGGAGCGCACCAGCTGTCGTTGAAGTTTTCGGATCAGTACAACACGGGCTTCGCTCCGGTTTCAAAGGATTCGCACGTGGTCCTCATGCCGGGCTCCATCATCGAAGGTGGCTACAACGCGAATGCCACGATTCAACGTTTGAACGAGGCGCCTTACGTGCTCTACATCCAGAGCGACGACTGGCCCTCAATGGGCTACCCCCTGCACGCGGCCGCACTGGGGAGCTGTTACAAACCTGCAGCCAAGGGATTTATCCACATTCCCGGGTACTACATCCAACACTGGACCCGTTACTGCACGTATCGGCCAGGGTTAGATTTCGACCGACAGCCGTAGTTCAGGTCGCTCTTCGAGCAGTCGCTCGCAGTGCGG
>CANBVQ010000058.1 GCA_947372925.1 Acidimicrobiaceae bacterium | reverse complement strand
GTGCGCCACCGGGGCGCCGCTACTCGCGAGGTAGGCCGTCGCGGTGTAACTGTCGATCGAAAGGCCTCCGTCAGAAACGGGGGCCTCCCAACTCACGCCCATGGATTCCGGCGAGGGAGCCAGGGTGACGCTGGTCGGTGCGTCGGGGCGATCAACAATGGCGATGGACGGGGAGGGCTGCGAATCGGGTGAGGTGCCCACCGCGTTGGTTGCGGTCACCGTGAAGGTGTAGGACGTTCCCGCTTCGAGGTCGGACACCACACAGGTCGTGGTGGCCGAAGTACAGGTCAGTCCACCGGGCATCGAAGTCGCGGTGTAGCTCGTCACAGAATTCGAAAGTCCCGTGACCGGGAGCCACGTCACCCGGGCGTGGAGTCCGAAGGCGACGGCGTTCACCGAACGCGGAGCAGTGGGGCGGACCGACGCCGGGGTAACGGTGCGGGTTGCCGACGGCGCCGATCGACCGGCACTGTTGACGGCCACGACCGTGGCCGAATACAGCGTTCCGTTGACGAGGCCTCGAACGGCACAGCTAGTAGCCACGGTGACGCAACTGGCGTTATTGGGTTGCAGCATCACGACGTAGCGCGTGGCGCCACTTGCTTCCGTCCAGGAGAACGCGGCCTGTTGATCACCGGCGGTGGCCACAAAGTTGGTGGGAGTGCTCGGTGCCACGCTGGCGCCCAGGACGTGATGCACGGGCAACTTCGCGTGATGCACGCGCGCCGGCACGAAACGCTTGCCTTGTTTAAAGCTGGCATTGGCCGGGGCCGCCGCCGAGAGAACGAGAGCGGAGAGGACGGAGGCCGTAACAATTCGACGGAGAGCGTTGGTCACTAGATCAACCGTCCCGTCAGCTGCAGGGCCGCAATGACAACGACACCGATGCCGGCGATGCGCGTCGTCCACGACACGGGGAAGTCTTCACCCTCCAGAGCCGAGACCATGGCGTAGAGGAGTCCGACGACACCGAGCAGGAGCAGGAGACCGGCCACCTGCCAGAAACCATCGGTCGTGATCTGGCCCATGAGGCGACCGCCCAACGTACCGATGGTGGCCATCACCAAAATGTTGGCGACGCCGCGGGGCACGAGACGATAGAGAACCTTGGGAAGTCGTCCGGAGATCTTCGGCGCCACAAAACCCTGGGCCATCTGGAGTCCAATAAGTACGAGGAGGACCCAGCTCCAACCCAGGAAGGCGTGCAGCAATAGGGCGGTGAAAACCTGACGGAGAATCTGCGACGAGACGGACGCCCAGGTGACTTGGGTGGGGACGTGGGCCGGCGACACCGCCGAGAGTCGGCGGGGGAAGTGAATGATGGCCACCGTGGAGATGGCGTAACGAGCAAACAGCGCGAGACCAACGGCAACGCCGATGAAGAGGGCGTGCTTCGTGATCGGCAGGTCCAAACCGGCCGCTGAGGCCGAGGCCCCAATTAGCTGGGTGGCGAGGAAGCCGCCGAAGAGTGGGCCGACGACCATGTCACCGGCTCGCTTCCAACGATCTTGGAAACTCGCAAAGGAGTCCCGAATCAAGGGACGGACACCCTTGACGATGATGGCCGTTCCAAAGAGCAGTGCGGCAGTTAGCGAGAAGGAGACGGCCATGCTGAGCGAGAAGATGTGACCCGTGGCAATTGCACCAATCAAAATCGTGGCCGTGGCGGCGAGGCCACTCCAACCGTCGAGCGCGCCGAGCACCATCAACACGGCGAACGTTACGTAGTTGCCCGGAACGGGATAGCCGTGACTTTCAATCACATTGAAGATGCCAAAGAGCACGCCAATCAGGGGCAGCACGGCGGAGAGTGAGCCAAACATGGCTCGCAGGTACGAACCATCGGAAATGGCCGACGCCATCATCGGACTGACCGTGCCCACCTTGACTGGCGCCTGAGCACTCACTCGGTCGACAATGTGTCGTCCTGGTGTTCGCCAGAGGCGTGAACGGTCACCCAACTTCTCTTCATGGAGTTCGATCTCGTCAAAGGCCGCGCCGATTTGCTGCGTCGACATGGGGCCGGACGATTCTGTCGAACCTGACGAACCTGACGAACCAGAAGAACTTGAGGGACTCGAAGGGCTGGAGGAAGCAGCTGGACCACCGGTTGGTCGAATACCGCCGGCCGGGGCACCACCGGTCGGAACACGAATCGAACCAACCGAGCCGGCCACGCTGGCGGCGACGGACGCCGTAGCGGCCACTGTTGCGGCCACGGCCACCAAGTTGGTGACCTGCTTCATCGTCTCGGCCGGGTGGTCCGTCGGGACGAGCGGTGGGGCCTGCAGTACATCGTTCGCACTACCGGCCACCGTGGTGGTCGTTACCGCAGCGTTGGCGGCGATGTCGATGTAGGACTTCGCGAAGATGGTGGGGTCGGTCTCATCAATAGCCGTCACCACCAACTGCGAGGTTGGTTCGAGGCGGGCCAGCAGGTCAGCCGGCACGACCGTAGTGGCGGAGACGGTGCCGTCGCCATTGGCCTTCGTTTTCCCAGCCAAGTACGTTCCATTGATCACGATCTTGTGTGACTGTCCGGCGTAGGACGCGGGAATAGGAGCTTGGATGGTGACCACACCATTGGCATCGGCCGTAGACGTCGTGATCACGATGGGCTTGGAGTGCAGCAACGTCGAGACGGTGGATCCGGGCACAAAACCCGTAGACGTCATCGTGACAATGATGTAGTCGCCAGCTCCCGGGAAGTTACCGAAGGGGTAGGCAATGGAGCTGCCGTTGGAAAGATCCGAGGGTGACGTGACGGTCATCACCGTGGCCGACTGCACCGTGGTGGCGCCCGACGAGGGTGTCAACGTGCTGGTAATGGTGCTGGCATTCGCGACTATCGGAATCGTGAATGTGCCGAGTGACTCTTGACCAGTTACCGCAATCGCCACCGACGCCCCGGCGGTGAATCCACCACCACTGGTCTGGACGGTCGAAGCGGCCGTGGGGTCGCTCGGTGCTTGAAGCGTCATAGAGACATTGCGGTTAGTTCCGAACTGCGGTCCACCGGCCTCGGGCGGCAGGCTCGTAGTGGACGGCAACACGTCAACGGTGGTGACCACTGGGGCCACGGTGTAGTTCGTCGACGAAGATCTCACCGTCGTGATGTAGGAACCAACGGCCGAGGGAGCAATCGCGGAACAGCGAGTTGGTGTGGCCACGGGGCAGTACGAAACGGTCGTCGCGACAATGGCCGGCGTAACCGAAATCTCCACGGGGTGGCCCGCACCATCGACCACAACGGTGACGGGCCGCACCTTGATGACTGCGGAGGCCGGGACAATGGTGAAGGTTCGCACCACCGGGGTGGCCGCTTCGAACGAGAGTGAGCCCACCTGCGTCGCAGTCACCGTGCAGGTGCCGGCTTGGGCCATCATCAACTGACCATTAACCATCGTGCATCCACCGCTGGCGCTCATCGTTACCGGCAGGCCCGACGAGGCCGTGGGGGCCAAGCGCGGCGGGGTGGTGCCAAAGATCACGTTGCTAATGGTGGGAAAGGTGATCGATTGTGCTTGCGCGTTCACGCGTGAGACCGTGACGCCGGCATCGGAGTCGCCGATTTCATTGGTCGCGACCACGGCCACGGTGTAGGAGTCGCCGGCTGGAATGTCCGAAATCGTGCAACTGAAGACGGGCACCGTCAGGGTCAGTTGGTTGCACGTATCGCCATTAACAGTTGCGGTGTAGTTCGTAATGGGACTGAAGCCATCTGAGAGTGGTGCCGTCCAGGTCAGAGTGGCGTTGACGAGGCCGTTGATGGGGTTGCTCCACTGAACGCCGACGTTGCGGGGTTCGGAAGGAACGGTGGCCACGGGTGCGACGGTGACAACGTCGAGGTTGCGCAGCGCCACGACGTCCGAGGCCGTGCCACTGGTGGGGTTCGATGCCGAGATACCGAAGCGGAGCGACGATGGGACGTTGGTGCCATCGGTGGACCAGGCCCAGTTCGGCAAGGTGATATCGAGCACCGTCTTTAACCCGCGGCCGTCAGCGGCGTCCACGGCCACTGTTAGTTCGGCGAGGTCCGAGGTGAAGCTCGGGGGTAGGACGCTGATGAAGACTCGCTGCCATCCGTCGCTCGCGTTGCTTTGGTGCAGTGAGCCGAGGCGCGCCGTCTTGGAGCTCAACGTTCCGATCTGTTGTTCGGTAGAAGAGACAAAGCAGTACCCCGACGTACCTCTGCCGGCGCTGGTGTCACGGGCCTTAACGACAACTTGGTTAGGTATCGAAGAGCGTGACGACCAGGCGTTGGCGGCGCAGCCTTCACCGTTAGTCAGTGCGGCCTCCCCCGAAGCATCCAACGTAATTCCGAGAAATGCGCCGGGAATTCCATCCGTGGATGTGCCGTAACCGGCGGCGCCATCAGCCGAGGGAATCGAAGGGGTTGGACTCGAAGCGTCCATGAGCCAGATTGTTCGCCCGCCACCACCGGCACCGTAGGACTGAGTTTCGAACTGGGCGTAGAGCGCGCGTGACGAAGAGAAGGTCTGCTTCACCAAGATGCCCGAGGCGTTGGGGCCCTCGGCCGAAGCGTCGGTCAAGAGCAGTTGGCCGCCCTCGCCATCGTCGTAGGCCCCACTCGATGCTGAGCAACCACCGGCACCCTTAACGATCGTCGTGATGCAGGGAAGTAGGGCCGTAGAGCTTTCAGCGACCAGTGTCGTCAAGGAAGCAGGCAGCGTCGTGCGATCAAAGTTCTCGTAAATGAGTCCGTCCACCCCGAGGCCGGACGGAAGGTTTGAGGCATTCGACGGCGTGATGAAGAGGACGGTGGAGCAGGCGACAACGGCCATCGCCGAGCCCGCCCGTATCATCCACCTAAATTTCTTCACTTAAATACTTTCACGCCAAAATAGAAGTTAAGTCTAAAACCCATTAGTCGCCTGAATCAGGTCACTAATGGTACCCATCCTTACCTTTTACAGGGATGCGAGCGGTGATTTTCTCGGTTAATTGTTCGGGGACCGACGACTGCCACTACGAGATCTCGTTAGGGCTGCAGAACGACCCGGCCGAAGGCCTGGCGACCCTCGATGTAGGCGTGGGCCTCTTCGGCATTTTCGAGGGAAAATACCTGATCAATGACGACTTTGAGCGTCCCGGCGGCCACGTCGGTGAGCAAATTGGCCACCATGTCGTAGGCCCGGGTCCCGAAAAACAGCTCGGCACCGAGGAAGTAACCCGTGAGCGACTGGTTATTCCCCCGCAACGTGGAGACATCCAGAGTCGGAGCGCTGTCGCGACCGGCATCGCCGAAACTGATGCAACGGCCCCGGTAGGCCAGCGATCGCAGGCTCTTTTGCAGGGTGGGACCGCCGACGGAGTCAACAATTACGTCCGCACCATGGCCGTTAGTCAGTCGCCGAACCTCTTCTTCGAAATCACTTGTTAGGTAGTTAATCCCGTGGTCCAGACCCAATGGGGCCAAACGGGCCAACCGCTCGTCACTCGAGGCGGTCGCCAAGACCGTGGCCCCAGCCTGGTGCGCCAATTGAATTGCGGCAATTCCAACACCACTGGCCCCGGCGTGGACCAAAACGGTCTCCCCCGCCTGGAGCCGTCCGAATTCGAAGAGAGAGTCGTGCGCCGTGCCGAAGGCGATCGGGACGCAGGCCGCTTCCAGCGTGCTCAAACCTTCAGGAATGGCCCAGCAAAACGCCTCGCCGGCCACGCGCAGCTCGGCGTGGGAGCCGTGGGTACCAGTCGTGACGACGCGGTCACCGACTTTGAACTTGGAGATAAGCGAGCCCACCTGCACCACAACACCGGCACACTGATAGCCCACCACGTGCGGCGTGGTGGCCATGTCGCCGCCGAGGCGGTTGAGGGTGTCGCCACCTTCGATGCTGATGGCTTCGACGCGCATCAGCAGTTCGTGGTCCATCGGAACTGGATCGGCAATCTCTTCGTAACGAAAGACGTTGGGCGCTCCGGTTTGGTAGTAGACGGCAGCCTTCATGGTGAACTCCTCATTGCAACGTGACATGGTGTCAACAACATTCGCGAGACAACGCTAACGCCCATTCGGGCTCGGCAGAAGAGTTCATTTGAAAATATCGGTCCTCAACTTTTATGCCGTGTAGTTTCGTTGGGTTCAGTCGAGCAAATTTTGAAGGTGATAACCCCATAACGAAAGAGGTGCCCATGTCGGACACTGTCAGCAACCAATCCAGTTCTCCGGAACACAACCTGCGTGGTGGTGTTCTCGGACTGTTTGACTCCGTCATCATGGGCATTGCGGGTTCCGCGCCGGCCTACTCCATCGCCG
>CANBVQ010000057.1 GCA_947372925.1 Acidimicrobiaceae bacterium | reverse complement strand
CCGGTAGCGATGATGAGGAGCATGGAAATGAAGGCGGCGAGAGCAAACCACCGAAATGTCGTTGGTTTCATGCTGGCCCCGTTTCCATAGCCACAGCCTAGGGAGGGAGCCTCTCTCCTAGGATGCTCCAGTGAGCAATGTCGCACCCGCCGCCTTGAGTCCGATGCAGCGCGTGATGGCCTACGTCGCTTTAACGAAACCCCGCATCATTGAACTGCTGCTCGTGACCACCGTTCCGACCATGTTCGTGGCGCAGCGGGGTTGGCCCAACCTCGGGTTAATCATCCTCACGTTGATCGGCGGCACTTTGGCGGCCGGTGGTGCCAATACCTTCAACATGGTTATTGACCGGGATATTGACGCGATTATGGAACGCACGAAGGGCCGCCCCCTCGTCACGGGAGCCATGACGCCCCGGGCGGCCACCATTTTTGCCTTCGTTTTAGAAATAGCGGCCTTCGTCGTTTTGGCCGTCTGGGTGAACGTCCTCTCGGCCTGCCTCGCAATTTCGGCCACGGCCTTCTACGTCTTCATCTACACCCTGTGGCTCAAGCGCCGTAGCAAGCAGAACATCGTGATTGGCGGAGCGGCCGGAGCCGTGCCCGTATTGGTTGGTTGGTCGG
Organism: Acidimicrobiaceae bacterium; assembly: GCA_947372925.1. Lineage (GTDB taxonomy): Bacteria > Actinomycetota > Acidimicrobiia > Acidimicrobiales > RAAP-2 > RAAP-2. The sequence continues at coordinate 5,723 of CANBVQ010000057.1, read as the reverse complement.
CCGTCACTAACTCGCTGGGCTGGACCCCCGTGGTGCTGTTTGCGGTGATCTTCATCTGGACCCCGCCGCATTTTTGGGCCCTCGCCGTACGGTACCGCGACGACTACGCCGCGGCCAACGTGCCCATGCTGCCCGTCGTGGCCTCACTCCGTCGCACGACGTTGGAAATTCTCGTCTACACCATCGTGCTCTGGGCCTTCAGTCTGCTCGTCGGCCCGGTCGCCCAACTCGGGTGGATTTACGCCGTCGGCGCCCTCCTCCTCGGTGCCTTTTTTACCTACGACGCCGTGGGCCTCTACCGTTTGGCACGCCAAGACAAGGCCGATGTGGCGCGCGCCATGCGACTGTTTCACTTTTCAATTACGTATTTGACGGCACTCTTCGTGCTGATGGCGGTGGATGTAATTGCACTCGGATGACCCCACTCCAATAGGGACGGGCCGACGCGGTCCGTCACCCATGATGTTTTTGTCACTCGGCATTGGCACGGCTATTGCCGTGACCATGATTTCGGTTGTCTCCTACTTCACCAAGGTGCCGACTTCGTCGACGACCACAACGTCGATTCCGACAACCTCACCACTGGTGGGACAGACCGTGGAGGATGCGCATCTGCCCGCGCTCGGCACGACGTGGAGCTTCGCCCCCGGGGCTCCCCACGTGATCCATCTCCCGCCGCACGAGACTCCCACGGTCATAGTTTTCTTCGCGAGCTGGTGTGGACCGTGCCGCGAAGAGTTGCCCCTGATTAGTGAGTGGTTCGCCCACAAGCCCAGCGAGATCGCCCTCGTGATGGTGGCTTCGAACGACACGGCCGCCGCTGCAACCAAGTTCCTGAAGGGATCTTCTGTTGCGTTGCCCGCCGCCCTCGATGCCGACGGAACGGTCGCCTCAACGAACTACGGTTTCGGCACCCTCCCCGAGACGGTCTTTGTAGACGGCGAAGGGGTCGTGCAAAACGTGATTTATGGCGGCGTGACGACGAAGCAACTCAACGCCGGCACGGCGCAGTTGCTCGCAACAATCACTCGTAAGTAAAGGCCCGGCTCGCGAGTAGCGGAGCGATAACGGCCCAGACCACCAGCGAAATGATGTTGGTCACCCCGAAAGCGACCCCACTACCGACGACGTTGTGGAGTCCACTGGCCAAGGCCCCCGAAGGCGTGAAGATGACGGCGTGGCGCATGAAGCTCGGGAACGAAGTGACGGGGATGACAAAGCCACTCACGAGCAGGAGTACCAAGTAGAGCCCATTGGCCGCCGCCAAGTTCACTTCGGCCTTTAGGTTGCCGGCCAAGAGCAGTCCAATGCCGGCGAAGGCAATCGAGGCCACGAGCAGTGCGAGCAGACAGCCCGCCGCGCCACCCAGACCACCGTGAGGCCGCCAGCCAATGGCGATAGCGACGGTGCCCACAACGAGAACTTGGAGTAGCTCCACCACAACGACCCCCACGATTTTTGAGATCACCAACGAGCGTGTACCGAGGGGGGTGGTGAAGAGTCGACGAAGGACGCCGTAGGAACGATCGAAGCCGGTGGCGATGGAGAGTGAGACCAACGAAGTGGACATCACGCAGAGGGCGATGATGCCGGGCGCCAGGAAGTCAACTCGTTTGGCGCCGGGGAGCGACACGAACGAAGTGAAACTAAAGAAGATGAGCAGGAGCAAAGGAATGCCGATGGTGAGTAGCAACGTCTCGCCGCGCTTGATCGTCATCTTCACTTCGGCCGCACTCTGGGCCTGCCACGCTCTCACGAGGAGGCCTTGGAACGATCGTCTTGCACGAGTTGGAGGTAGGTCTCTTCCAGCGTGGCGCGCGTACGGAAACTCTCGACATTGGCGTCTTGCGTGAGCAGCGCGTCACGAAGTTGGACGAGATCGAGTGCTGGTCCCTCCACGCGGTACCGGCCCCGGCCCTCGGCGGTGACGGGGGCGTGTAGCTGACTGCTCAGCGTGGCGACGTCTAAGTCCTCACGGCTCTCAAAGACGGTTACGGGACTGCCTCGAAACGACTGGAGTGTTCCCTGTTGGACGACGCGGCCGTCGTTCATGATGATGACGTGATCGGCCAGCTCCTCGGCGTCATCGAGCTGGTGGGTGGTCACGAGAAGTGCACAACCACGATGGCGCTCCGCTCGGAGCATTTCACGGATGACGCGATGGCCATCGGGATCGACGGCCGCCGTGGGTTCGTCGAGGACTAAGACGCGCGGGCGACCGAGGAGGGCGAGGGCGAGCAGGGTTCGCTGCTGCTCCCCACCACTGAGCCGACGCCACGGGGTGGTGGCGCACTTGGAGAGGGAGAGCTGGTCGAGTAGTTCACGGGGGTCGCGTGGCGCGGGATAGTAGGTCGCGGTGAGGTTCAGCACTTCTCGCGGTGACATGGGAGCCCATACGCCACCAAGTTGGAGGAGGGCGCCGACGTTGACAATGACTTCCTTGTGTTGGTCCACGGGATCAAGGCCCGTGATACGAACCTCACCGACCGAGGGACGGCGGAAGCCCAGGAGCGTCTCGGTTGTGGTCGTCTTACCCGCACCATTCGGACCGAGGAGAACGGTCGTACTACCAAAATCGACGGTAAAGCTGACCCCGTCAACGGCCGTGGTCTCCCCGAAGGTGACCTCGACGTCGCGGACTTCTATGGCATGACTCACGTGGCGAACTTAGTCACTGCGGGCCCCTGTCGTAGTCTTAGGGTGTGATTGACCTCGCCTTACTCCGCCGTGAACCCGAGAATGTGACTGCCGCGCTGGCTCGTCGGGGCATCTCGCCCGACCAGGTTCAGGCCCTCCTCACGGCCGACATTGAACACCGGGCTTTGATGCAAGAGGCCGAATCACTGCGGGCCCAGGTCAAAGATCTCTCCCGCCAGGTGGGCGAAGCCCGCCGCGCGGGCGACACGGCCCGTGGAGACGAAATAGCCGAAGCGAGCAAGCAGCTCGGCGACCAGGAGCGAGCCGCCACGGCGCGCGCCGAGGAAGTCGGTGCGACCGTTCGCGCCCTACACCTCCAACTGCCAAACATTCCGTCACCTGACGCTCCCGATGGACTGAGCGAAGACGAGAATGTGGAGCTCCGCCAATGGTGGCCCGGCATGGATGATGGGGCCTCGTTCCCGACGTACGGCGAACACCAGCGAGTTGCTCACTGGGACATCGGCACCGAGCTCGGCATCTTGGACCTCGAGAGTGGGGCGCGGTTGGCCGGCTCAATGTTCCCGCTCTACCGCGGGGACGGTTCACGACTGCTCCGAGCACTTACCCAATTCGCTCTCGACGCGCACGCCGATGCCTACGAAGAGATTCGTCCGCCCAGCGTGGCGCTCACGGAGACGATGATGTCGACGGGCCACCTTCCCAAGAGTGAAGACGACATGTACGCCATCGAGCGTGACAATCTTTGGCTGATTCCGACGGGCGAAGTGCCACTGACGTCGATGAACCGTGGCGAAATTTTGAATGTCGACGACCTGCCGCTGCGCCTAACGGCGGCCACGCAGTGCTTCCGTCGTGAAGCGGGCGCGGCCGGGCGCGACACGCGAGGACTGCTTCGCGTTCACGAATTCGAAAAGGTCGAACTCTTCGCGTACTGCACTCCCGAGCAGGCCGATGAAGCACAGGCCGACATCTTGTCTCGAGCCGAAGGGCTCCTCCAGCAATTGGGTCTGCCCTACCGCCTCCTCGATCTGTGCACTGGTGACCTCGGTTCGGCCTCAGCTCGTACCTTTGACCTCGAGGTTTACACCCCCGGTGTGGATCGCTGGCTGGAAGTTTCTTCGGTCAGTTGGTTCCGCGACTACCAGACCCGCCGGGCGAACGTGCGCTACCGCGCCGAGTCGGGAACGGCCCTCGTGCACACCGTGAACGGTTCGGGACTGGCTTGGGCTCGAATTTGGGCTGCGTTGGTCGAGACCTATCGTCAGCCTGATGGAACGGTGAAATTGCCCGACGTCCTGGCGCCTTATCTCGCCGGACGCACCACGCTCACTAAGCGCTAGGTCGTTCGTAGCGGTAGCCCACACCGCGAACAGTCGTGATTACCACGGGCTCTTTGGGCGACTCTTCCACCAGGGTTCGGAGTCGCTTGATGTGTACGTCCAAGGTCTTGGTGTCACCCACGTAGTCCGAACCCCAAACGCGGTCGATGAGTACTTCACGAGTCATCACCCGTCCAACATTCTCCAAGAGGAGCGTCAACAGCGCGAACTCCTTTTTGCGGAGCTTGATCTCTTCGCCACGGACGAAGCATCGCCTCGTGTCAATCTCGAGGCGCACGGGGTTGACCTCGAGAACAGCCATCGCCGTCGTCGTTGGTGAGGTCGCCGTTTCGTGTCGTCGAAGAACGGCCCGCATCCGAGCGACTAACTCGCGAAGTCGGTAGGGCTTGGTGACGTAGTCGTCGGCGCCAATCTCCAACATCAAGACGGCATCGACTTCTTCGCCCTTGGCCGACACCACGATGATGGGGACATCGGAGAGATTGCGTATCGCACGACAGACGTCGAGTCCGGACATCTTGGGCAGCATCAAGTCGAGCAGCACGATGTCGAATCGGTCGGGGGCAAACTTCTCCATTGCCAACTGCCCGTCGGCGGCCGAGACGACGTCGAAGCCCTCCCGCTCGAGTCCAATGGTTAGGGCGTCAATGAAGGACTCTTCATCTTCGACCAACAGGACGCGGAGACGCTCAGCCACAGCGATTCACTAAGCGCTAGTGAGTGGAAGATCCAACGTAAAGGTCGACCCCTCACCCTCGCGGGAAACGACGCTCACATTGCCACCGTGATTTTGGGCCACGTGACGGACAATGGAGAGGCCCAGGCCGGTGCCACCCGTTTGACGAGACCGTCCCTGGTCGACACGGTAGAAACGTTCGAAGATGCGCTCCAGGTCTCGGGCCGGAATGCCGACCCCCTGGTCCGAGATGGTGATGCGCGCCAGGCCGTAGGGGCCGTTTTCGTCGCTGCCCTCGCCCCGTACGGCCCCGATGGTGACGGTGCCCCCGTCAGGGGAGTAGGTCACGGCGTTTTCGAGGAGGGCGTGGATGGCCGAAACCAGTTGTCGGCGATCGCCCGTTACGAGGAGTGGGACAGGCGGCTCGGTGAAGTTGAGTTTGAGACCGCGCTGGTCTGCGGCGGTACGAATGCGCTCGATCGCTTCGGCCATAAAGAGACCTACGGGAATGGGATCACGAACGGGTTGACCTTCGCTCTCGAGGCGAGAGAGATCGAGGAGATCTTCAATAATCCGATTCACTCGGAACGCTTCGGTGTGAATGCGCTCGGTGAGTCGCTGGGCAATCGAGGGGTCACGTTCGTACTGCAAGGTTTCGGCCAAGAGGCCCAGGGCGCCCATGGGGGTCTTGAGTTCGTGGGAGACGTTGGCAATGAAGTCGCGGCGGATATCTTCGAGGCGCTTGCGCTCCGTCACGTCTTCAATAATGGCGAGGACGCCTAGTGGGCGTATGCCGTCGCCAATTACCGTGGCGCGCAACTGCAGGGTGCGACGTGGTGGTCCGTAGATATCGAGAATCCGCTCGCTGGCGCCAACACGCCACCCTTCGCCGAGTAGTTCGGTAACGGCCTGTGCCGCGAGTGCGTCACCGTAACGACTCGACATCAATTCTTCGGCGTTGGCATTTCGATAGACGACGGTGCCCACTTCATCACATAGGACGAGTCCCACGGAAAGCACTTCGAGACTGCGACGAAGTCGTTCGG
>CANBVQ010000056.1 GCA_947372925.1 Acidimicrobiaceae bacterium | reverse complement strand
CAACCACTTCGAGGGCCGTTGAGTGATAACCAAATTGAGAAGTAATAGGCACGAGTCTCCTGTCGCGAGTGAACACGCTGACTTTACTTATCACGTTTTGATATCAGGCGGCTCGAAATCGAAGTTTCGCGATCCGTCTTCAGAGCTCTCGACTTCACTGCTCTAGAGGAATATACGTAACATTGAACCGTGGAGCCTTACAAAATTCTTCTGTACTACCGCTTCACCCCACTGACCGACCCGGAGGCCATTCGCCTGTGGCAGTGGACCCTCTGCGACAGCCTTGGCCTTAAGGGGCGAATCATTATCTCCAAACACGGGATCAACGGAACCGTTGGTGGGCCGCTCAGCGCCGTGAAGAAGTACATCCGCGCCACTAAGGAGTGGCCGGGCTTCAAGGACACCGACTTTAAGTGGTCCGAAGGTACCGGAAATGATTTTCCTCGTCTTGCGGTGCGCGTGCGAGACGAGCTGGTTTCCTTCGGCGCGCCGCAGGATCTCCACGTTGATGAGTCCGGAGTGGTCAATGGAGGGCCGCACCTCTCCCCCGCTCAAGTCAACGAGCTCGTGGCAACACGCGGTGAAGACGTGGTTTTCTTCGACGGTCGCAATGCCTTTGAGGCCGAGATTGGTCGTTTCAAAAACGCCATTGTGCCCGACGTCGAAACGACTCATGACTTCGTCAAAGTCTTAGAGAGCGGTGCCTACGACCACTTAAAAGAAAAACCCATCGTGACCTACTGCACCGGTGGCGTTCGCTGTGAAGTTTTGAGCTCTCTCATGCTGCAGCGTGGTTTTCAAGAGGTCTACCAAGTAGATGGCGGCATCGTCCGCTACGGCGAGGCTTTCGGCAACGAGGGACTCTGGGAGGGCTCTCTCTTTATTTTCGACGGACGGATGAACCAAGAGTTCGGTCCGAACACCAAGATCATTAGTACGTGCGAGCGTTGCGACACCCCGACAACTCAGTATTACAACTGCGCCAACTTGGCCTGTCGACAGCTCATATTGCTTTGCGACACCTGCAGCACATTGAATGGATCAACCAACTGCCAAGAGCAGCACCACGGTGCGCGGTACCGATCCAAGCTTTAGCTGCCGGCCCCCGAGGAAACAATCAATGTGCCGAGACACATTTCGTCGCTCGACCCGTCACCCCATGTGATGTAGCGCGGTGGCAACTTCTTAGTTTGCGGATTCAACTTACGAAGTGCAGGTGAGTACGTGCAACTCACCTTGACGTAGTCACCCTTGGTCATAGTGACCGGGTTCGCGAGCGTGTAGCCGAACTGATTGTCGAAGTTGTACGAAGGGACTACGAGCAGCGTCTGAGTATTGGCGGAGGCACACGTGGAGTCTTGATGACAGAGCACAATGGTAAAGGCCTTACCCAGCATGTGCATGTGGGGCCAAATCTTGTGAATGGTCACTGGCGTATTTTCACCAAAGCCCCACGTGCAGGTCGCCGAGGTGGCGTTAGGCGACGCACTATTCACTGGCAGATTGCCGTGGTTACAAACTGACTCAATCGTTTGCGTGAAGCCTCGAGCTTCGGGGCCAAATCGCTTGGCCAAGTCAGCGAGCGAAGCCGTGTGATTGCACAAGGGGTACTTCTTGACATCGTTGTAAGGCGCGACGCACGGTAGGGCTGGTGCCGCAACATACTGGCGCATCGTCAGCGGAACGCGACTTGAGGTTGCCGCATTTTCGGACCAGACGTTGAGCTTCGAAGTCACGGCCTTCTTCCCAGCGAGCGAGTTGTAGTGAATCTGAAGAACAATCAACGATCCCGCTGGAACTGAAATTCCGTAACCGGCCTCCATGGTGTCAGCACCGTGACCGGGTGACCAACCGTAGAGCCACGGAAGGGCTGAGAGTCCACCCATGGATGTTGCGCCGAGCGGCGAGGAGAAACAGGTCCAGCCCTTTTTCCCGGTGGGGTCCAAAGCCTTGACCTGTGCCACCACCGAGGGGGTGGCGATGTACGCGATTGCGTGGTGGAGTTCATTCTTATTCGCTTGCGACTTGGAAGTATCGGCGATGAACTCAGTCTTTGTCGTCATTTGATTAGTTGTGAACTTGGGGTCTATCCACGTGCAGCGGTATTCGTCATTGGCGTCTTTAGGGGGCGTCGGTGCGTGCGTGACCGAGGCCGCAACATTGGGGTTCGACGTGACGTGCGGCACCATGGCTGATTGAGCGTTCGGCGTTCGCGCCAGACCCATGACCATCAAGGTGGCCGTCAGGAATACTGCAACAACGGAGTTCTTCTTCATGGCGTAAAGATAATGGACTGCGGACACTGGCGACTAGTCATGACAGATTCATGGTGGCCCCGCCCATGGCGGGGCCACCATGATGCCGTTATTCGCCTTCGTTAAGGGCTTTGTGGACCAACGCTGCCAAAACCCCACCGACGAGGGGAGCAAGAATGAAGAGCCAGACTTGACTCAGAGCCGCACCACCGACGATCAAGGCGGGGCCGAATGATCGAGCTGGGTTCACGGATGTCCCCGTTACCGAGATACCAAAGAGGTGGACAACGGTCAAAGTGAGACCGATGACGAGGCCACCGACGGCCGTGGGGCCCTGCTTGCCGGTAACGACCAAAATCACGTAGACGAAGAGTGCGGTCAGAAGTACTTCGGCCAGAAACGCCCCCGTGGCAGAAATCTGAATCATGGAGTGTGACCCGAACCCGTCTGCACCGAGCCCAATCGAATCACGGCGCCAAAGTGGCGACTGCTTGAACGTCAACCAGAGGCCGGCGGCTCCGATGATGCCTCCAGCGAATTGGGCAATCCAGTAGCTCACGGCATCACGGAGACTCATCCGCTTGGCCACGAGGACGCCCATGGTCACCGCCGGATTGACGTGGGCACCAGACACTGGACCGATGGCGTACGCCAGTCCGGTAAGTACGAGACCGAATGCCAGCGAGGTGGCCACAATGCCGGCACCCGTACCGAATTCACTGTGCCACGATCCCAAAGTCAACACCGCGACACCGCAGGCCACGTAGACCAAAACAGCAGTACCAAATAACTCTGCTCCAAATTTACGATTCATACAACGCTCCTGATAAGAGTGATTGGCGGATTCGCCCATCATTGCCAATCGTAGGAAGTGGTGTACTAAGAATCGAGGATTTCAGAGTCGCCAGTACCGACTGGCGAATTGGGTCGGACCTCAAGAACGCCCAGGGCAATCAGTACAAACATTGTCGGGATAAAGGGCAGCCAATACCGGGGATCGGGGGCCGATGAGTAGGCCACCGCTATGGCTAGACCCACGATCTGCGATAGTGCCAGGAGTAGAACGGCTAGTTCTATGCGGCTGAACGACACAATTCGCCACCTGAACCGTGAACGGTGCCGCGTCCCGAGTCCTAGGAGTAATCGACTCGCCACTGCGCTCAAGCCAATCCAGAGCAAATGATTTGGCAGCATGATGTTTTGATTAGCCACTCGCAATAGGGCCTGTGGGAATGGTGATTTGCTGGAGGGATTGTGCGCTCCAAACCACCGGCGCCAGTTCGGATACAGCCTGTTACGAGGCGCTGCTGTTTGGACAAACGCAACCGCCGGTTCGAATTGTTCGAAATGGCGTTCACGGGCGACCTGCCAGATAATTGATCGGCTGATTTCTCGAGCAACGATCCAAGGATGGTGCACAATGGCCTGCATGGCAACTGTGCCCAGTTCTTTCGAGGAAGGAGCGAGTTGATCTTGGTGCATCAACAAGAGGGTGCCCATTTCTTTGTCAAACATGGGGGCCAAATTCAATCCGGGAACGGGAAAGAAATGTTGATTACGGCAGGCCTTGCTAATGACGGCTTGGGTGAGTTGGGTCGTCTGGGGATCTCGGGCACAAGAGATGATTGGTGACCAGCGATAGACCAACGTCGCATTGGCAATCGGATTGAAGCTCGAGACGCCGTAGGCGCGCTCGTGAAGATTGAACACCGGAATACTGGGTGCTACGAAAAGTACGGGGAGCACGGCCATCATCGCCAGGCGTCCAGTCCAGGATCTCCATGAATCTTGCAATTTCCAGTGCCCACGAATTGCCAGCGCCAGGCACGCCACTCCTAGCGACATACCGAGCGCGAGCAAGCTCGCCGCGTGGACTGACACCGCGAGACCGTACGCCACAGCTGCGAGAGACAACATCAGGGCTTGTGCCCACTGGCGACGGGCCTTCATCGTCACCACTGCAGCAAATGTTCCAAAAGTAACGAGAGCCAGTTCGATGGACTCGGTCAGAATCGCTCGCTCCATAAGGACAACGTGCGGAATCGTGGTGAAAACTAACGCCAGAACAAGGGCGGTATTCGGGCGAACTAGTAGGCGCATCGTGGCAAAGACCAGAACGCAACTACACAGCCCCAGGATGAGCTGCACCATCAGCACGCGATACTCGGACATGTGGTGATTCGTCAGAAAGTTCCAAAGGTGCTGCACGGTGTAGGAGTGGCCGCTCCTGCAAGGGTGATCCGGTCGAACGGGCCAGTAGCACATGGAGTCTGGGAAGTACGCCGCACCGGGGGCACTCTTCCACCACGAGAGCCGGACCTTGAGGGCAACGGCCACAACGAGAAGTACTCGCCACGGAAGGAGTTTGAGCGACATGCGTAGGTAGCTCATTACCAATGAGGCTACCGGTATGGCGATTGCCCTATCTTTAGAGGACGTTGCTAGCCGTCCGGGGGGACTATGGAACTCAAATTAATTACTGCCATCATCAAGCCATTCAAAATTGATGACGTGAAGGCCGGGCTGAAAGCCGTTGGTGTTGACGGATTAACAGTGACCGAAGTTCACGGCTTTGGGCGCCAGCGCGGGCACACCGAGGTATACCGCGGTGCCGAGTACGAGATTGATTTTGTTCCCAAGCTGAAACTCGAGATCATCACGAACGCAAATCAAGTTGATGAAATCGTCAATGCCCTGGTCGCCAGCGCGGCCACCGGTTCCATCGGTGATGGAAAGATTTGGGTCTCACCGCTCGAAACGGTTGTCCGAGTTCGTACCGATGAGCGCGGCTCTGACGCGATTTAGGACTGATGGCCATGAATACAACTGACACGCTCTGGGTCATTCTCAGCGCCGCACTCGTCCTCTTTATGACCCCCGGACTGGCCCTGTTCTACGGCGGTATGGTCCGCAGCAAGAACGTCCTGGCGATCATGATGAACAGCCTCGCCGCAATGGCGGTCGTCACCGTCATCTGGGTCGCAATTGCGGGCTCCCTGTCCTTTGGCGACGATCTGGGTGGAGGCCTACTCGGCAACTTGTCATTGGCCGGGCTGGCCCATATCCCTTCGTCACTCCCCGGTCTCTCGGGCGTCCACGCTTCATCGCTTTCAGTGTTGCTTTACCAGATGATGTTCGCCATCATCACGGCCGCGCTGATTAGCGGCGGTACGACGGACCGCATCAAGTTCTCCTCCTTTGTCATCCTGATTGCCGTCTGGACGGTGGCCGTTTACGCCCCGCTCGCCCACTGGGTCTTCAGCCCGACTGGCTGGTTGGCCCACCGTGGCGTATTGGACTTTGCCGGCGGCACGGTCGTCGAAATCAACTCGGGTTTTTCCACGCTCGCTGTCGTTTTGGTTCTTGGCCCTCGCAAGGGGTGGCCCCGTGACTCCATGACGCCACACTCAGTGCCTCTCAGTCTTTTGGGTCTCGGCATTTTGTGGTTTGGCTGGCTCGGTTTCAATGGAGGCTCCTCGCTAGCGATGAACGGTGTTGCCGTTTCGGCAGTGCTGAATACGCAGCTCGCCGCTGCCGCCGGGCTCATTGGCTGGCTCATCTACGAACGGACGACCGAGCACTACGCCACGACGTTGGGTGCCGCTTCTGGTGGCGTGGCCGGGATGGTCGCCATCACGCCGTGCGCCGGTTTCGTGCAGCCCTACGCCGCGTTGATTATCGGACTGATCGCTGGACTGGCCTGCGCAAAGGCCGTTCGAATGAAGTTCAAACTCGGCATTGACGACTCGCTTGACGTCCTAGGCGTTCACGGCGTTGGTGGAGTGATCGGCATGGTCCTCCTGGGACTCTTCGCCACTAAGTCCATCAATCCGGCCGGTGCCGACGGCCTCCTGCAGGGTGGAGGATTCGCGTTGCTCGGTAACGAGCTGCTCGCCATCGTTGTAACGGCATCCTTCGCCTTTGGTGTCACGTGGCTAATTGCCCAGGCCATCTCTAAGACCATCGGACTACGCGTCAGCGAAGAAGATGAGTTGAAGGGTCTCGACCTCACCCAGCACGCCGAGAGTGCCTATTCGGGTGGTGGCTCGGGTCGCTTTAGTAGCTAAGAGATGCGCAGTGCTCGAGAGAGCGCTGCCATGTGCTCCAGAAGAATGCGTTTCGAAACATCGGCCCTGGGCTCAAGGATGCTGCCGTGAAATGTTCCGGGGTAGGCGTGGAGCTCGACGTGCACTCCCGAATGCATCAGGGTCGTGGCGTACGCGATACCTT
>CANBVQ010000055.1 GCA_947372925.1 Acidimicrobiaceae bacterium | reverse complement strand
GGTGTAGTGAGCACGAAGGTGAAGGGCGTCTTGCCCGTAAGCCCAGTCGGTGCTTACTTGCCTGAGTACTTGCACAAGTAATTCCGATTTACTAAAACAGCGGCCGGAACCCTCGGGTTCCGGCCGCTGTTTTTTTGTACTGCTACTATTTATTCGTGCGCCAGTACTTAACCCGACGTCTAATGCAGAGCGTGGCTGTGCTCTTTGTGGTCTCGTTTATCACCTTTATTATTCCGGCGATGTTCCACGGAACGGTGGCTCGAGTAGTCCTTGGCCCCCGAGCCACCAAAGCTGACATTCTGGAGTTCAATCACGCTCATTTCTTCGATCGCTCGATTTTCTACCAGTACTACCGCTATGTCAATGACTTGCTCCATGGGGATTTCGGACACTCGGTTCTTCGCAAGACCATGAATAAGCCGGCTTGGGAAATTCTGAGCCCCGCCCTGCCGCGAACAATTTGGCTCGCAATCGTGCCACTGGTTATTGCTCTCCTCATTGCAATTCCCCTCGGTGTTACGCAAGCGTGGCGCCGAAACAAAGCCTTCGACTACATCACGACCTTCATTTCTTTCGTCTTGTACTCGACACCGGCCTACCTCATGAGCATCTTGGCTGTCACGGTGTTCGCTATCAATTTCGCGATTTTCCCGGGACTTATCCCGTATCCAACGGGGACCGGATTCTTTGATCCTCCGATTTTCATGCTCAAGAACTGGACTGCTTTCGTTCTGCCAATCGGAAGCATGACGTTGCTATCGCTGGCTGGCGTGGCGAGGTTCACCCGTGGAGCCGTGCTGGACTCAATCGTCCAGGACTACGTGCGCACCGCTCGCGCTAAGGGAGCTAGTAACTGGCGCGTTCTCTCGCACCACGTTCTACGAAACGCACTCATTCCGTTGGTCACCATTCTCGGTCTCTCGCTTCCCGGTCTGTTCACTGGTGCGTTAATCACAGAGCAAGTGTTCAACTACCCCGGTATGGGCTTCATCACCGTTTCGCACACCCTCGGTCGCGATATTCCCGTGGTCATGGCGGCGACGTTAATTATCGCGATTGCCACCGTGATCGGTAACTTGATTGCCGATCTTGCCCTTGTGGTTGTCGATCCACGAATTCGTATTGCTTCGAAGTGATAGGACGAGCATGCTAACGAAACTCCGTAAGCGCAAAGAGCCTAAACTGCTTAAGGCTCAAAACAGTGCGTGGCGCATCTTCAGGCAGAACAAGGCCGCCGTCGTAGCTCTGACCTACATCATCGCCGTGGTTCTCTTCTGTTACGTCGGTCCGCACTTCTATCACTCAAACCAGACGGACGCCTTTGAGGGTCTCTTCTCAACCAATCTGCCGCCGCAGGCCGGATTCCCCTTGGGCACTGATGATCAGGGTTTCGACATTCTCGGCCGCATTATGTACGGTGGTCAGACCTCCCTTGAAGTTGGCCTCCTTGCGGCACTCGTCGCAATGACGTGGGGTGCGTTGTACGGTCTTGTTTCGGGCTATCGCGGAGGCGCGATTGACGCCGTGTTGATGCGCATCGTTGACGCACTGCTCGCCATCCCTGGCCTCTTCCTTCTACTGGCCCTTATGGCCGTGTTTAATCGCTCGGAACTCCTCCTCGTGCTCGTCTTAGGCGGTACGGGCTGGTACGGAGTCGCCCGCTTAACGCGCTCCGAAGCGCTCGCTCTTCGCAATCGCGAGTACGTCAGTGCTGTGCGTTCCATGGGTGGAAGCAATACACGCATCATTCGACGCCACGTACTGCCAAACTCAGTGAGCACCCTCATCACGGTGACCACCTTCACCGTTGGTGACTCGATCTTGGCGCTTTCCGCTCTCGGCTTCCTGCAGCTCGGTGTGCCGCTGCCGAAGACTGACTGGGGAACAATGTTGAACACTGGAGTCCAGTCAATTCAGCTGAACCAGTGGTGGCAGGTCTACCCCGTAGCGGGAATCTTCTTGTTCCTCGTGGTCTCGTTCAACTACGTCGGCGACGCCTTGCGAGACGTCTTTGAGGTGCGACTGCGCACGCAGTAGTCGTCGTTATTAGCTGCTGCCATCGCTGGAAGCAGCTCGCCTAATGCCACCGTGCTTCGCGTGCGTCAGTTCATATCCGTTATTGGAGGGCATACGCCCGTGCAGAGAGCGACGCTGAGCTGTAGCTCGGTTGAAGCTGGGCTGCCGTGAGGCAGAACTACTGAGCGGCTACAGAACCCTTGTGGAGCGGGAAGTGACAGCGCACCTGGTGGTCGTTCCCAATCGATTCCAGCTGCGGCTCAGTCGTACGACAGAGGTCAGTGGCTGCGGGGCACCGCGTGTTGAATCGACACCCAGTTGGTAGGTCAATAGGACTAGGCAGCTCACCCATGAGGCGGATGCGATCAGCCCCAGTGGCCTTCTTGGCGTCAGGGTCTGGTGTGGGGGCAGATGCGATGAGGGCGCTGGTGTAGTGGTGCGCCGGAGTGTCGAAGACCGAGTTGATGTCTCCCACTTCGACCAGCTGGCCGAGATACATAACGCCGACTCGCTGGGCGATGAAACGCACTACGGCAAGGTCGTGGGAGATGAAGACGTAGGAAAGGCCCATTTCCTGCTGGAGATCACCCATCAAGTTCAGAATCTGCGCCTGAATCGACACGTCGAGCGCTGACACTGGTTCGTCGGCGACAATGAGTCGTGGGTCGAGTGCGAGTGCTCGGGCGAGACCGATGCGCTGGCGCTGGCCACCGGAGAATTCGTGAGGGAAGCGGTCAATAGCCGACTTGTCCAGTCCAACCTTGTCGAAGAGTTCCATGACGCGGTTGTAGCGGTCAGTCTTGGATCCGCGGCCCTGAATGGCCAACGGCTCGGCAATGATCTCGCCAACGCGCATGCGGGGGTCGAGTGAGGCGTAGGGGTCCTGGAACATCATCTGACGTTCACGGGCAAGCGCCTTGCGTAGTTCACGGCCCTTCTTGCCATCAGTTTCACTGTCGGCAAAGTGGATGGTGCCGCTGGTGGGGTCTTCAATACCAGTAATGAGGCGCCCAATGGTGGTCTTGCCGCAACCGGACTCTCCGACGAGGCCAAAGGTTTCACCTTGACGAATTTCAAATGAGACATCTGAGACGGCGTGAACAACTCGATCATTTTTCCGAAGGCTCAGAGCGGAGCCCACGGGGAACTCCTTGACGAGAGAGGTGACCGTGAGGAGTGGCTTTTGAACAGCGCCCGCGGCGGCTTCACTCCGTCGAATCTCAACGGGGGCAACCTGGGAAGGTCCGTTGACGGGGTGGAAGCAGGCGTAGATGTGACTTGGGTCCTGGTCAACCATGGGGGGCTGCTCAGTGCGGCACTGGTCCTGAGCGAAGGTACAACGCTCTGCGTAGCGACAGCCCACCGGGAGGTTGCTGAGGCTTGGTGGAATGCCGTCGATTGAGGCCAGACGAACGTTCTTCTTGGCGGTCGATGACGGAACTGCGGCCAGCAGCGCCTGGGCGTAGGGGTGGCGCATGGCGTTAAAGAGAGTCGATGTCGAAGTCTCTTCCACCATCTTGCCGGCGTACATGACACCGACACGGTCTGCCCGTTCGGCAATCACACCCATGTCGTGTGTGACAAGCAGGACGCCCATCTTGAGTTCTTTGCGGAGATTGTCGAGGATGTCGAGAATCTGAGCCTGAATGGTGACGTCGAGGGCGGTGGTCGGTTCGTCCGCAATCAAGAGCTTGGGCTCACAGACCAGGGCCATGGCAATCATCATGCGCTGACGCAGACCACCGGAGAGTTCGTGCGGATACTGGCGAAGCCGCTCTTTAGGGGAGGGGATTTCGACCATTTCGAGTACGTCCAGGACGCGCTGTTCGCTCTCCTTGTAGCTCATTCCACGGTGCAGGAGAAGAGGTTCGGCGATTTGGTGGCCGATGCGGTGCACCGGGTTGAGGGCCGTCATGGGGTCTTGGGGGATCAGGGCGATCTTGTTGCCGCGAATTTTCCGTAGATCCCCCTCGCTCAATGCCGTCAAATCTTCGCCGTCCAGGAAAACCGATCCACCGGTGATGGAGCCATTGACGGGGAGGAGCTGCAAAATGGCCAGGCCAGTGGTCGTCTTGCCACAGCCAGATTCACCAACGAGGCCGAAGCACTCGCCAGCACTGATGGAGAATGACACATCGTCAACGGCGGTAACGCTCTGCTCTTGGATGCGAAAGGCCGTACGAAGATTGCGTACATCAAGAAGATTGTTCATTTAGCCATCTTATTCCCCAGTCGCCGTAGGGACTTGGCTTGAAATGGGCGTGAGACGTATGAATTTTTGGTCGGGAAGGCGGGATTCGAACCCGCGGCCTCCTGGTCCCAAACCAGGCGCGCTAACCAAGCTGCGCTACTTCCCGTCGTAATCTGTGCGCCTAACGCTACTCGCAATTAATGCGACTCATGTTCAAAGGTGGCCCATGCCCTATGAATGGCTAATTGACGGTATTGCCGAGACTTGGTCGAAGACCGAATCGCTACTCTCATCGATTTCAGAGAGCGACCTAGATCGCCCAACGCCGTGCCCAGGATGGTCGGTGCGCGATGTGGTGAGCCACCTCATTGGATTTGAACTGATGCTTGCCGGGGTGCCGGCCCCCGAACTGCCGGGTGAAGTGCCAGACCATGTCCGCAATGACATTGGCAAGATGAACGAAGCGTTCGTCTACGAGCGCCGTGATCGTTCACAGAGTGAGATGTTGGAGGAGTTTCGCGAAGTCACTCGCGCAACGCTCCTTCGACTCCAAGGTCTCGACCAGGCTGCTTGGGAGCTCGTTGGCTGGAGCCCAGAGGGCCAAGCGCCGTATCACCGGTTTATGGAGACTCGAATCTTGGATAGCTGGATTCACCTCCAGGATCTGCGAGATGCCCTCGCCCTGCCCGAGGACGACCACGGCATTGGCGAAGAAATCGTGATTAATCGATTCGAAGCAGCCCTGCCGTACGTGATCGGGAAGAAGGCTCAAGCGCCCGAGGGGAGTCGAGTCCGGGTCAACCTGGAGGGCCGAGTCGGTCGAAGTGTCGAAATCGTGATTCAAGACGGTCGGGCCCGCGCTGCCGAAGGTCCCGGCGAGCCAAATCTCGAGATTTCTACGCCGGTTGCCCTGTTCTGGCGCCGGGCGGCCGGCAGGATCTCCGGTGAGGCCTTTCTCCAGGCCACCGAGACCCACGTGCAGGGGGACCGGCAGTTAGCCCAGCGGATTGCCGATGCCCTCGCCATCATGATTTAACCCCAACGGGACGTCCCCGCTCGCCGGTAGGCTTTCAGCCTTATGCAAGCCTCAGTCACCGTTCTAGAAAACAATCGCGTCAAGCTCACCGTTGAGGTCGAAGCTGCCGCCATCGAAAAGGCCATCGAGGCCACCGCGAAGGTCTTCGCTGAAGACATCAACGTCAAGGGCTTCCGAAAAGGTAAGGCCCCTCGCTCGTTGATCGAAGCGCGCGTTGGAGGACCACAGGTGCTCCGCGCCGAAGCGTTGAATTCATCGATTCCCGACTTTTACGCACGTGCCGTCGCCGACACCATGATTGATCCCATTGCTCAGCCCAGCATTGACATCACTGCCGGCGAAGAGCAGGGCGACCTCACCTTCACTGCCGAAGTGGAAGTACGCCCAGAGCTGACCATTACTGGCCACCAGTCCTTGACGGTAACGCTGCCTTCGCTTAGCCCTAGCGACGATGAGATCGAAACGCAGATCAACCGACTTCGCGAGTCAGACGCGGAGCTCGTTCGAGTTGAGCGCGGTGTCGTAAGCAATGACGTCGTTACCCTGAATGTCCTTGGTACCGACCCCGCTGACGCCGACAACGTCATTGACGTTGACGATTACGTCTACACCGTGGGTTCTGACGCCCTCACTGATGGGGTTGACGAACTCATTATTGGCCTCAAGGCTGGCGAGACTCTCGAGCTCATTGGTCGTGGCCCTGGCGGCATCGCGATGCAGTGGAAGTTGGACATCACCGCGGTCAGCGAGCGCGTACTGCCCGAACTGAAAGATGAGTGGGTCGAGCAGAACTCCGAGTACGCCACCGTGGAGGCGCTTCGTGAAGGACTGGTCAATCAGCTCACCCGCATGAAGGCCGTTGAAGTTCAGATGGCTCGTCGCGACCAAACTCTTTTGGCCCTCGCCAATCTGATTGACGAGAACGCTGTGCCTGAAGCATTGGTGCAGTCTGAGATTGAGTATCGCCTTCACGATCTGGAGCACCGTCTCGAAAGTCAGCGACTCGACCTCGAAACCTTCCTCCGTGTGACCAATCAAACGGCCGAGCAATTGGTCGACGTGTTGAAGGAAGATGCCAAGAAGTCGGTGCGAATCGACCTCGGTCTTCGCGCCCTGGCCAAGGCGCAAGGTCTTGACCCCACCGAAGAAGACGTGACCCAAGAGCTCGCCATTACGGCAGAGTCAATGGATGTCACGCCAGAACTCTTGCGCACCAACCTCGAAGAGACCGGCCGCAAGATTGCCTTCTACGCCGAAGT
>CANBVQ010000054.1 GCA_947372925.1 Acidimicrobiaceae bacterium | reverse complement strand
TCCAACATGGCGTTGATGTCCTCGGCCTTATTGACGGTCCACACGTTGACAGCCAGACCCCAGGCGTGGGCCTGGTCCATCACGGCTTGATCCACCGTCAAAAAGTGTGGGTGGATGGCCTGTAGGCCGAGTTCGCTGGCCTTGCGGGCATTCTCTAATACCGGCGCGCGCCAGTCGAGCAGCCAACCCACCGCGACCGCCGGATACAGCGCCTTGACGGCCACACAGGTATCGAGATCGAATGACGACACGATGATGTCCTCGAGCCAATCCAGTTGGGCCAACAGGTCCATGGTTTGAGAGGCCATCGCCCCCGACGGGTCGTAGCCGGGATCTTCGTGCCAGTTCTTTATCTCCACATTTACGTGGAGGCCCTGGCAAGCCGTCATGACATCGCTCAGCGTGGCGACGCCTTCAGGCAGTGCCTGCAGCGTGAGGTCGCAAATATCGCCCAAGCCCTCTATGCCCGCGTCGTGGTGCACCACAAGAGCGCCATCTTTAGTGCGCCGCACATCGAGTTCCACCCCGTGCACACCCAGGGCCTTGGCCTCCAAAAAGGATGCGACGGAGTTCTCCGGCTCGTTGATGTGGAGTCCGCGGTGAGCGTAAATTTCGGCTGCCATGGTTGCTTCCTTGCCGATCGTCAATCGAGCCCCGCACGGGCTCGGCAAAATCCTATGTCTGAGGGTGGTGTCGAACGCGTGAACCCGCCGGCGTAACTACGAACGAGTGTGCGTACGACACTCCAGAACCAGTCGCCCACCTCTTACATTGCAGGGGCAACTCGTTCTAGGCGTTTCAGCGGTTCGATGGCACGACGCTCACCCACTAATTGAGGGGAGTGATTGCTCGATGGCTCGGGCGAGGGAGTCGAAATTTTCAACGTCGAACACCGTGGTGTGGATACCGGGAATAGGGATGATGGTGTCGGGCTTCCCGATAATCGGACCCCAGAGGAGATCTGGCGACTTGTAGAGGGCGATGCTGGCCTGAGTAACAAAGAGCGTGATGGGAATTGTGGACTTTTTGAGTCTGATGATGCTCGACAGTTGCCAGACGAGCTCAATTGAGGGGTTGAGATAGCGAGTCACTTCGCCATTGGGATTGGCTTCCAACATTGATGCGCGACGCGAACGGGGAATGCAGCGAGAGAGCCCCCAGCTGAGGCGCCATCGCATTCTGCTGACCGGGCCGCGTCGGATGAGGTTCAACCAGGACGAAATCGAGAGGTTGGCTCGCATGAGCAAGAGCAGTCTGCGCAGCGAGGATGGGTGGAGACTCGGCCACTCACCGAGCATGTCGATTACGCCGCAGTACTCGATAGTGCGACCTTGTTCACGAAGGTGGTTGGCCACCAGATAGGCCATCCGGCCACCGAACGAATAGCCCATGAGATGCAACGGTCCGGCTGGTTGGGCCTTGGTGATAGCCGCAGATGCTTCGGCGACCCATCCCTCCAGGTGTTGCCGTGCCGTAAGTGCGGGATTGTGTTGGAAACGAGTTACTGATTCAATCTGCCAATCGGGCAATGCTTGGCGTAGTAAGGCATCGTGGGGTGCATCATTCACCCATGAGTGAATCGAGAACAGGATTCTTCGATCAGACATGTCAGTTGGCCCTCCTCGCTACGAGACGTGGCGGTCGCAGTGTGCTCGGCGAGAGTGATGCGCCAATTCTCACGGCACCCATTTTAGAAGAACACCCTCGACAAGCCCGGAGGTTTCCGTCAATTCCCCCAAATTAACCAGTGATTCTCCAGTTGCAAGTTTTCGCAACTACCCCTTGTTTTTTACGTTTCAGAAAACTATTCTTTTCCGTCCTACCAAGGTGTCGGAATCGACCAAATCGGTCCGTCCGGTAGAAATCCCCCCTCAGAACAAGGAATTATCGCTATGTCACTCACCTGGAACCGCACCCACGATTGGGACGACGCCAACTGGCGCATTGATGCGGCCTGCCGCGACACCGCGCCCGAGCTGTTCTTCCCCGTCGGCACCACTGGTGCGGCGATTGACCAGATCGAGTCGGCCAAGCGCCTCTGTGACTCCTGCGACGCCAACAAGGCCTGCCTCGAATTCGCCCTCGCGACGAACCAAGAGTCCGGCGTCTGGGGTGGCACTACGGAAGACGAGCGGAAGAAGCTGCGCAAGCAGTGGCTCGCCGCCCGTCGCCGTTCGCTCGCGAACTAACGCAACACGCCGCTACCGAGCGGCACGCGAATACGAACTAGCGTTCCGCCCCCGGCTTCTGGGGACTCTGAAATCATTTCAATCGTTCCCCGTAATTGGTTGCGCACAAGGTCCCGCACAATCGAAAGTCCCAGGCTGGTCGGAACTTCCAATGAGAACTTCGGACCTAGTCCCCGACCGTTGTCACGGACCTCGGCGACGGCGTGGCCACCCTCATGGCGCAAGGTCAATGAGACCATGCCCACGTCGTCATTAGTGAACTCGGTGAAGGCGTGCTCCACCGCGTTCATCATCACTTCGGCAATCACGATGGCCAGCGGTGTAGCGATGTCGGTGGGCAGACTTCCCAGTTCGCCGTCGACCAGAAAGTCAACGGGGTGACTCGTAAGCACGGACTCTTCCACCATGACGAGGAGTGAGTTCACAATTTCACTGAACTCCACAACGTCACCGGGCTCTTTGGCCAGAGCCTCGTGCACCACCGCAATCGAACGGATCCGGCGCTCCGCTTCTAACAACGCCATGCTCACGGCCGGCTCTTCACTTCGACGGGACTGCAGGCGGAGTAGTGAGGAGATTGTTTGCAAGTTGTTCTTCACCCGGTGGTGGACTTCGCGAATAGCGGCATCCTTAGAGGTGATCTGACGGTCGAGTCGCTTGAGCTCCGAAACATCGCGCATCAGCACGACGACTCCCGTCACCTCGTCCCTGTTCAAAATGGGCAGACAGAGAAAGTCGATTGCTACTTCAGACCCGCGGGCCACGTCTTCTCGTCGGGGAATGCCAAACTCCCGAGCCCGCTCCAATTCCCGAACGTGCAGGCCGAGCTCCTTGAGCGAACGGCCCTCCGTGGAGGCGTAGAGACCCAGGCGGTGCAAAGCGTTGGTCGCGTTCGGCGTGGCGAATTCAATGAGCCCTCGCCCGTCGATCAAGATGATGCCGTCGCCGACCCGTGGGAATCCCGGACCGGCCACATCGGATTCGCGATAAGGAAAGGTGCCCTCGGTGACCATCTCACAGAGCCGGCCGAACGTCTCGAGGTAGACGGTTTCGTAGGCCGACGCGGGACCGCGCAGCGGACCTTGAATTCGCACCAAGACCGCAATGAACTGACCGTCGTGCTTGATGGGAATGGCCCAATTCGGTAGTGGTTCGTCGATGCCGTCGATTTCGACCGTTCCGATTGAGAGCGTGCCCGAGTGCAGAGCTTCCGTCACGAGTGGCCAATGGGTTGAGCGTTGTGTTGTCCCGACGAGGTCATCGTTGATCATCGTGGCCCGGTTGTTAGGCCGGACTTGGCCGAGGACCACAAAGTCGGTGCGGCCGGCCGAACTCGACTCTCGGGCCGGCACGAACAGCAACATGTCGGAGAAGGAGAGGTCGGCCAGGAGAGACCAGGAAGCGACTAGGCGATGGAGGTGGCCTACGGCGCTCTCCGAGAGGTTCGTTCGCAGAGAGGCAATCTCAGCGAGAGTGGCCACTAGAGCGACCTCAACGGCTTCATTACGCGTTGCCGTCCTTCGTAGGTAGCCAGTTCGTGCACTCCGTGGCGTTCCAGCATCGTGGCGATGTCGTTCGCACGCGCCCCGACCCGTTCTGACTGGTGGGCATCGGACGCCATCGTGAATGTGGCACCACCACGTACGAGACGCTCGAGGAAACCCTCCGCCGGGTACTGCTCCCCCATGGGCTTAAACCAACCGGCCGACGAACATTCGATTGAGACGTCGGCCTGGAGAGCCGCTTGCGACATGGCGTCCCACCACGGCGAGGGATCATCGACAACTCGCCCGGCCACCTTGATGAGATCTGGGTGGGCCATAACGTCCACGGACTTGGTGGCCGCCAACTCTTCGAAGGCCGTGGAGTAGTCCCGCCAGCACGACTCGAGGCTCCGGGAGTTCCACTCGGCCTGCTGTAAGGGACTGTCTAAATCATCAAACTGCCACGTGCCGAGCCAGTGGACACTGCCAATGAGCACGTCGAAGGGATATTGAGCCAGCAGGTCGCTCACGACATCCATCTGTCCGCGGAAGTAGTCGACTTCGAGACCGATCTTGACGGGCAGGCCTTCGTCTTTGGCCCGTTGTGCCAACGTGACGTACTCCTCAATGGAATTGCGTGCGTGCCAGTCGAAGTAGTCGGCCATGGCGGGAGCCGTGGGCTCGTGACCCTGTCGTTCCCAGAAGTTACCGACCGTGTTCATGACGTCAACGAATCGGTGCGAGTGCTCAGTGAGCGCCAATTCGGTAACTCCTTGGCTAGCGGCCCGTTCGCAGTACTCCGCGATTTGATCGAGTCGGTAGTAGACCGACGATTCGGAGTGAGGCCAGAGGTGAAGGTGGTAATCAATCACGGCTACTCCTCGAAGTTCTTAATCGAACTTTAGAACACGCTCGGCACTCAAGAGCCGTTGTCCGAAATTCGTGACCCCTTGCAACGTGTCAATCTCGCCTTCGGCGGTGAAGGCACCGAATACTGGGGTCTCGCCGGCCGCCAGTGCTGCGAGCTGGGCTCGCTCCCGCTCCGCCACCGTGGTGTACTCCTCGGTAATAGCCACCATGCGATCACGGGCGGCTGTCACAGTGGCGACATCGACGCCCAATGCGTCAGCGATCTGGGCCATCTCTTCGCGCGCCAGGATGGCGACACCCGTTGTGGTTTCGGTGAGATTGAGTGAGGCCGGCAACATGCGATTCACGAGCCAGCCCCCAATACGCAGGGACCGCTTCTGCAGCTCCTCATTGAAGAAGGTTGCCTCGCGCGTGGGAATTGGTTCGGGTGTCGAAACGATGAGGAACTTGGTTGACTCCTCGGCGAGAAGGGATTCCACTTCGCGGGCTCGCTCCACGAACCCGTCGTAGAGGGAGCTCAGCAGTAGAAAGAATTCAGTGATGTCCGTCAAGAACTGATTGCCCAATATCTTGTCGGCCATGTAGGTAAGCGGCTTAGCCGCCAGACTCGTCACGCTGGAGCGGGCCGGGGCGATAATCCACTTCAAGAACCGAGATGAGAAAAAGTCGGCCATGCGGGTGGGCGCGTCGAGGAAGTCCAGGGCGTTGCGGGTGGGCGGCGTGTCGACCACAATGAGGTCCCACTGACCACGGCCCACGAGCTCGTGGAGTCGCTCCATGGCGATGTAATCGTGGCTCTGCACGAACCGCCGAGTGATGTTTTGGTAGAGCACGTTCTGAAGAATCCGCTCGGCCGTCTCTTCATCCGCGGCCTGGCGGCGAATCAGGGCATCCCAGCTGGCCTGGGGGTCCAGCATCGCCACGCTCAGCGTGCCGGCCCCGGATAGTTCGACGTCAAGTGGTTCGTTCCCAATACCGGGCACGCCCAGTGCGTCGGCCAGCCTGCGGGCCGGATCTACCGTCAGCACCAAGACTCGCAGTGGTTCATTGGTCGCAATTGCCGTAGCCAGAGCGGCAGCCGACGTGGTCTTGCCAATCCCCCCGGGTCCACAGGTCACAATGATGCGACAGTCGCCGAACGATTCGCGCAGCGTGCTCACGCGATCTCCTCGCGTAAAGAGTTGGCCACTTCACGCGCCATTGTCGAACCGTCGGGAACGACTGCAATGTTGGGCTGGGTGATGATGGGAAAAGCGCCCCCGACAACTTCGCGCAGCGCAGTGAATTGGTATTCGGCTTCTCGTCGTCGCGCCACGGCCAGTTGACTCGCGGTCACGATTCCACGCAACGACTCAGTGCTAAAGATTCCGGGGCGCTCGTCAATGATGGTGTCGATAGTCGACAGGGCGGCCCCGTGGGCGACGATGTCGGGCATGCGATTCATGACGGCCGCCGCGACTGCCACTTTCGTCTCGGACGCCAGCGTGGCGAGTAGCTGCTTGGTTTCGAGGATGGGCATTTCTTCGGGAGTAGTAACGGCCACGACTCCGGTTTGGGACGGGTCGTGCAAGATATCGACCATCCAGTCCGTCTGATTACGAATCAGCCCCACGCGAACGAATGAGTTGATGGCTTCGGGGGCAGCGAGATAGCCGACGATGTGACCAGTGGCTGGCGCGTCCGCAATGACGATGTCGTAATGCTTTTCTCGAACTTCGTAGCAGAGCTTGCCGATGGTCAGTAACTCGCGCACGCCGGGTGCGGCGTTCGCTAAAAAGTCCAAGGCGTTCGCGAGCATGCCGAGTTTGGCCACGATGGGCAGGCGGAGGTTGATCTTTAAGTACTCCTGAAGGGCCGCTTCCGTGTCGAGCACCATCACCGAAAGGTGTTCGTCAATTTTTGTCGGCTCGAAGGAAAGCTTGGACAAGCCGAAGGCTTCGCCGACCTCGCTGCGCTTATCGAGGGCAATCAGGAGGACTGATTTACCTTCGTCGGCCAAGGCCCGGGCGAGACCGGTTGCAATGGTGGTCTTGCCGACGCCACCCTTGCCGGTGACAAAGAGGAGTTTCCGACTCCCGAGAGGTGTGAAGGCCACGAGTTAGGCGCCGAAGCCCACCCGGCGCTCAGCGGAGTTTGGGCCGATTTCGATGTAGGCGACGCGTGCGGCGGGGACGCCGACTCGGCGACCCTTGCGGTCGGTCAGCCAGACAATCTGCTCAGCGGCCAACGCGGCGCCGAACTCAGCCTCCAGCGAGGCGCGGTCTGCGGAGTCGTCGAGCTCAATTTCGAGTTCCTTCATTGACTGAATAATGCCGATTCGTACGTCCACGACTGCTCCTTTAGACATCTAACGATGCCATGTTACGGGGGTGAGGCAGACTTACAGCGTGGGAAACGAATACATCACTGAACGCAATCG
>CANBVQ010000053.1 GCA_947372925.1 Acidimicrobiaceae bacterium | reverse complement strand
TGCCGCCGAAGGTCCGATGGCCACCACGGTTGAAGGTGTGGACCTCATGAAGGAGTACGGATTTAATCGGGCGATTGGCAATAACGGTGCCCTCACGATTCCAGCGAACCTCACCGGTGTACCGGCAATCTCAATTCCGGCCGGACAGGTGGACGGCCTTCCCGTGGGACTGCAGATTATGGGCCGCCACCACGAAGAGCAGTTGCTCTTAGACCTCGCCTTGATGGTGGAGCGTGCTCGACCCTGGAGTCTTACTGCGCCGCTGCGCTAACACGCTGAGTGTGACGCCAGGCGACAGTTGCGGCACCGACAATTACGAATCCGACAACGGTCGCAAACTTCCAACGCGCCATTGGTGCCGAGGTAACGCCGGTCCAGAAGTATCCGTAGAAGGCTAACGAAAGGCCTAGTAGCCCCACGGTCGATGGAACGAATTCCATCGCGCCCATCTTCAACGAGCGCGTAACCACCATTGCTCGAACGCAGCCCGCTGTAAGTCCGGCCACGAGAAGCACCCCGCCCACACTCGATACATTCAAGAAAAGTGCTTCCACTGCCCACAGCGAGTTCCCAGTACCCGTGCGGGCCGAAGCGTTAGTCCACACCGGGACGACTGACACCAGCGTCAACAATCCAGCGATCATGACAGCACGTGCACGCAGACTCAGGCCGTGAGCTGCCAGGCGACGCGAGAAGAGTACGGCGAGGAGGAGGGAGTAGATCACACCGCTAACGACCACTAAGAGCCACGCTGTCCCGCGCATCGAGACGCCCACGTACGTACTTGCGAGATTCGTGAAAACAGGAATCCCACCGGAGTTAGCTGAAAGCTCTAGAGCTCCGCTGTACTGAAGAAGCATTAAAAAGGCCGTTAGCCAAATCACGTTCGGCCTTGACCATCGCCGAGCGCCTTCCCCCAGTTTGGTCGACTGCGTGACCGAAAAATCTGCTCCGTAGAAGAAAGGAACTGCGATCGCAATGCCGGCAGCGATTGCTGGCCACGATGCACCCTGAAATGTGAGATAGCGGATGTGATTGCCATTGAGGCCACCCTGGAGAATGGTCGCCACAATCACAATCATCCCAAGAGCACCGAGAACGAGTGAGACAACCCCGAGGGCACCTTCAGTTCGCGATACGACCTTCACTCCCCTGCTGCCCATGAGCAGCACCGTTACGACACAGAGAACTGCACAGACACTGGACAACCCCGACCAGCCGAACGGGAAGGGATCACCGCTCAGTTCATGTCTTCCACCGTAAAGACCAACGACTAGTGGGGCTGATGCAGCGAGCAGTCCGTAACCAACGGTGATCAAGATCTCGTCAAAGCCCCAGTGATTAACGGGGCCGCTGGCGCGATTCCTTCGCTGCGAGCTCAAAGAGCCCAGCGCCACCAATCCGGCCACGAAGAGCACTGCGACACCCACGCCGTGCGAGCTCAGTTGAAGGAAGTACCCCAACAGGGTGAATGCAAAGAGCGGGCCGACTGAGAATGTCCACCCAAGGCTTATAAGTCGCTTCACTGGTGGTTCAAATCTTTCATTGCAGTTCCGGCACGTTCAATCAGCCAGAAGAAGACGGGATCGGGCCCGCCAAGCATTTCTGGGTGCCATTGAACAGCCAGCAGGTTGCCGTCCTGCGATTCGACTGCTTCAACCACACCATCCGGGGCAACAGCCGTAACGGAGAGTCCCTTGCCGATTGAGAGCAATGTTTGGTGATGGAGGGAATTCACCCCACGAGATTCACCGATGAGCGATGCAATCACTGAACCTGGCGTGCAGTGAACCTCATGAGCCACGGTGTCACCCGGTTGACGCCAGTTGGGATGACCTGAGCCATCCTCCATGCCGACGTGTTGACGTAGCGTGCCGCCCATGGCCACGTTGGTCAGTTGAGCCCCACGGCATATTCCGAGGATCGGAATACCTCTCAGTCGAGCGGCTGCGAACAGAGCCAACTCAAATTCATCGCGTCCATCATCGGTCTCCCCCAATTTTGGATCAGGCTCGGCGCCATAGCGAGCAGGATTAATGTCCGCTCCCCCACTGAGAACCAGACCGTCGATAACTGAAACCAGCTCCTCGGGACTCCCGTCCCGCGTCAACTGAAGAGGAATACCACCGGCTCCCTGGATTGACTGGGCGTAGTCCGAGAAGTACATGTCAATGTCCTGATGCCCCAGACCAGAGCCACCCAGGCCGGCAGCCTTGGCCGACATACGGCGACCCGTCAACCCAATGCGCGGCTTCATGGTCTCAGTGTAGAAGTCCGCTCCCTACGAAGTCGGACCAACGGCTATCGCTGTGCGGCGTCTTCGGTCGGAATCAACTGACGCGCGGCACGCGCTTCGTCGACTCGTGATACCGGCGTGGCCGTAGGAGCATTGCGCACTAAGTCGGGAGTTTCAGCCGCCTCCACCGCAATCTCCTCCAACGCCTGAGCCATAGCTTCAAGCGTCTGGAGCGATTCAGTTTCAGTGGGCTCAAACATCAACGCCTCGTCAACAATGAGTGGGAAGTAGACGGTGGGAGCGTGGAAGCCCTTCTCCATCAGTCGTTTCGCCAGATCGAGCGCCTTGACACTGTGCTGCTGCTTGAAGGCCGAAGCCGTCAAAACACACTCGTGCATACAAGGACGGTCGTACGCCGCCGGCAGTACGTGCCGCAAACGATGGCGTAGCCAGTTCGCATTCAAGACGGCGTGTTGCGCCACGCGTGTCAGGCCATCGCCGCCGTGAACATCGATGTAGGCCAAGGCCCGCGCCAAAACCATGGCATTACCGTGCCACCCGTGCACTCGACCGATTGAATTCTCCGGCTGGACCCAGTCGTAGGTACCGTCGGCCAGCTTGGTGGCCTTGGGACCGGGTAGGTACTCTGCCAGACGAGCAGCTACGGCCACTGGGCCGGCACCCGGTCCGCCGCCGCCATGCGGCGTGGCAAACGTCTTGTGAAGATTCATGTGCACGATGTCAAAGCCCATGTCGCCAGGACGAACTACACCGAGAATCGCATTGAGGTTGGCCCCGTCGTAGTAAAGCAAGCCCCCTACTTCGTGAACCGCTGCAGCAATCTCGGTGATCTCCTCTTCAAAGAGTCCGACCGTATTGGGATTGGTGAGCATGATGCCCGCAACATCTGGTCCAAGCACCTTCTTCAAGGCGTCCAGGTCAACCAGGCCTCGCTCGTCAGAGGGAATCGTCGTGACTTCATAGCCTCCGAGCGTTACTGAAGCCGGATTCGTACCGTGGGCCGAGTCGGGAATGATGACGCGCTTACGAACATCACCGCGAGCCTCGTGGTAGGCCCGCATCAGCAAGAGTCCGGTGAGCTCACCAGCCGCACCAGCGGACGGCTGCAAGGTTGCCGCGGCCATTCCGGTGACTTCGCACAACTTCTCCTCCAGGTCCACCATCAGGCGGAGCCAACCCTGCGTCAGGGCGGCAGGTGCACCGGGGTGCACAGAGTTCAAGCCAGGATCAGCGGCGACCGAGTCACAGAACTTGGGGTTGTACTTCATGGTGCAACTACCAAGGGGGTAGGCGCCAAGGTCCACTGCGAATTGTCGATGCGAGAGCCGTGTGAAGTGGGCCACGAGGTCGCGCTCACTCACTTCAGCCAAAGGCACGACATCGGGATTCAGATGTGCGGAAGGAACAAGTTCCTCGAGCGTCTTTGCCGGTATGTGGGTCGTACGAAGTTGGTACGCCGATCGACCTGCGACCGACATCTCAAAGATTGTTGGTTCCGTACCGTTTCCGAGCAGTGGTGCGGACGAAGCGCGACCACCGGGTTGAGCTCTCATGGTCATAACTACTTCACCGCCTTAGCGAGGGCCGCCGCGTAGGAGTCAATTTCTGCCTTCGTGCGCTTTTCTGTAACTGAAATCAACAGTGTGTGCGTCGGGTCCGCGAGCGAACCATCCTTGGTGCCCGCCAGAGAGTTGGCTGATAGTCCGCCGAGGAATCCATCGGCCACGAGTCGCTCCAACACCAAATCAGCGGGCTGCGACGTGATTACAGCAAATTCCCGAAAGAATGGCTGATCAGAGACAGCACTCACACCATCGAGCGCCACAATCTGGTCGTAGGCGTAGCGAGCCCCCTGGGCACATCGAGTGGCAACCTCACGAAGACCGTGGGTTCCGAGGTAGCTCAACTGAATCGCCGCGGTCACAGCCATCAGCGTTTGATTCGTACAGACGTTCGAAGTGGCCTTCTCGCGTCGAATGTCCTGCTCGCGCGCCCGCAAGGTCGTCACGAAAGCTCGGCGACCTTCCGTGTCGACGGTTTCGCCCACAAGTCGACCCGGGAGCCTTCGAATCTGAGCCTCGGTACACGCAAAGAGACCGAGGTAGGGACCTCCGAAAGAAAGGGCTGTTCCGAAGGGCTGACCTTCACCGACGTAGATGTCTGCGCCCCACTGCCCCGCCGTCTTCAAGACGCCCGCAGCAACAGGATCGCCACAGGCAATGAACAACGCGTCGTTCTGCGTGGCCAGCGACTTGGGCACCGAAAGGTCTTCGAGGAATCCTAGGTAGTTGGGGTATGTCGCCACAATTGCCGCGGCGTCCGACGCGTCAACTGCCGACCAGTCGGTAATGCCATTGACGAGGGGTGCAATGACGAGCTCGTGACCGGTGCCCTGAGCGAAGGTGCGGACCGTTTCGCGCCAGTGGGGGTGCACGCCGGCCGAGATGACTAGCTTGCTGCGACCTGTTGATCCGGCGGCCATGTTCACAGCCTCGACTAAAGCGGTGGCTCCGTCGTAGAGCGAGGCGTTCGCAATGGGCAGACCACTCAGCCGCGAGATCATGGTCTGGTATTCGAAAATGGCCTGCAAAATACCTTGGGCCACTTCTGGCTGGTAGGGCGTATACGCCGTAACGAACTCACTGCGACTACCCAACATCTTCACTACCGCTGGAACTTCGTGGTCGTAGGCGCCGGCGCCGGCGAAACAAACAAGGTTGGCCAGCGTGGCCTCGTTGGCCGAGGTGTACTCAGCAAAAATGTCAGCCACATCGGGCTCAGAGAGACCTGGCGCCATGTCGAGGCCCTGGCTCAACCGCAGCGCGGCTGGAACGTGGGCAAAGAGGTCGTCGAGCGTCGACAGACCCAAGAAGTCGAGCATGTCGACCACTTCTTCAGAGGTATGGGGTAAATAATCGGCCACGACTACTTCGCCTTTCGAACGAATGGAGCTTTTACAACTACTGCCGGCACTTCTCGACCACGCATCGCGATTGACACTTGCGTACCAACCTCGACTCCGCCGTCAACAAAACCGAGACCAATCCCATGACCGAGCACCGGCGAGAAATTGCCGGAGGTCAATGACCCACGCTGGACGCCATCAATAAAGATTTCGGCGCCCTCGCGGAGTGGTTGACGCGACTCAGTGGCAAAGGCGGTGAGCAAACGTGGAACACCATCACGGCGCTGTTGGTCGAGGGCTTCACGCCCTCGGAACGTCGGCTTATCCCACCCAACGACCCAGCCCAACCGTGCTTCGAGCGACGTAATCGTCGGTCCCAACTCATGACCGTGAAGCGGCAACGCGGCTTCCAGTCGGAGAGTGTCGCGGGCGCCCAGTCCGGCGGGGATAACACCGGCCCCCACGATTCGGGCCAGCATCTCTTCGGCGCCTTCGTTCGGTACGGCAATTTCGATTCCGTCTTCGCCGGTGTAACCCGTTCCGGCGATGCGCACCTCAACACCGGCAAAGTCAAAACGACGTACGTGAAAACGAGGCACTTCGGCGAATCGTGAGTCAATTGTGGCCATCAAGGCTCGAGCCTTAGGGCCTTGAATCGCGAGAACGCAACGCGTCGAGGTGATGTCGACGCCTGGCAGGGCTCCGAGTACGCCCGAAGTATTAGAGGCGTTCGGCATCACGTCAAACTCGTTGGGGCCAACCCACCAGACAATGATGTCATCGACGACACCCGCTTGTTCGTTAAGCAGGTGCGTGTATTGCGCTTGACCGGGGGCCACTTTGCGGAGATCATTCGTCAACGTGGTTTGGAGATGATCAAAAATGTCATCACCATCGCAGCGCACGGTACCGAGGTGGCTCACGTCAAAGACGGTGGCTTCTTGGCGGGTTGCGAGGTGTTCGGACACAGTGCCACTCGCGTACTGCAGCGGCATGGCCCACCCGCCGAAGGGCACGATCTTGGCACCGAGAGCCACGTGCTGGTCGTAGAGGAAGGGTCGGCGATCGTCGCTCATCGCCAACAGGCTATGGCGCGCAGCGCCTAAACCGTTCGATTAGACCTAAGACCCAAACCCCAAAGACTGGGGCCAGTTTCGCCAACCGCCAGGGCTAAGCCATCGCCAGTCGGCGATTCTCGGTGGTCTCCACTTCTTGAGCCAACGAGGTGTCGATATCAGCGGTGACGCTGTCCATCGAAATCACGTTGAAGACACCGTGACCACCCTTGAGCAAGTCGATAATCTCGCCGTCCGTGTAGGCCAATACCGAGTTGGTTCCGGAGAGCACCAGAGAAACGGACTTGAGGTCGCCACCCACCTGATTACGCAAACAGTTCACTGCTTGTCGGGCACGAGGCAGTGCCACACCGGCGTCGAGAAGTGACTTGATCACCCGCACTTCGATCAGGTCTGCGTAGGAGTACACCCGCTTGGAGCCACTCCCCTGTGCGGCCGTAACCGATGGTGTTACGAGGTTGGTGCGGGCCCAGTAATCAAGCTGGCGATACGTCACACCTGCAATTCGACAGACCGAAGGTCCACTAAAGCCCGATGAGACTGAATTCATGATTACTCCACCTTCCGACCAAGGTTGCCCATGAGGGCTTTGGGATGCAAAAGTGTAGTTACACCCCTGTCACATAACAAGGGGGTATTTTTTCAATGGATTACTCGAATAACGCCTGAAGCAACCCCTGTTCCCATTCGGGACTATCCGCCTTGCGGTATTGCGCCGCCGCCGTTTCTGCATAGGCGTCGAGATCAACAAGGAGTGCGGCCTCCATGGCTTCACGGATCGTCTCAGGGGTGATGGGATCAACAAAAAGACCGGCCGCCCCCGCCACTTCAACCTGTGAACCACCGGTGCCGCAGAT
>CANBVQ010000052.1 GCA_947372925.1 Acidimicrobiaceae bacterium | reverse complement strand
CCGCGTGTGCGTACCGACGTGGCCCGACTCTTTGGACTCGTCACGAGCGATGTGGAACTGATTGCCACGTCGAGAATCGCTGAAGCCTTGCCCGTCCGTAGTGCGGGGGAGAGCTGGCGGGGCAGCGATGTGGTTAACGGCGTTACCTTTGCGGGGGACTACCTCGAAACGCCGTCGATTCAAGGAGCACTCGTGAGCGGTCGCCGGGCGGCCACACGTGTGCTTCAGGCGTAGTCGCGCACGCCCTCCAGTAGTAACAGTGCCCGCTTGACATCAAGACCACCGGCGTACCCACCAAGACCCGACTTGGCCACGACGCGGTGGCAGGGCACCACAATGGGGAAGGGATTCTTCGCGTTGGCGTTACCGACGGCGCGGTACCCGTTTGGTACGCCGACTTCGCGTGCGATGTCTTGATAGGTGGCAACGGTCCCGAAGGGGATCGCCGCGAGGGCCAGCCAAACATCGACCTGAAAATCAGTTCCCGCCACGTGGAGGTCGACATCGATTTGCTGGCGAGCTCCCGCGAAGTACTGCTCGAGCTGTTTCGCCGCACGTTTGACGAGTGGTGACACCGTCGTCGAGATTGCTCGAACTGGTTCGTGGGGTAGGTAGATCTTGGTGAGACCGTCACCATCTCCCTCGACAGTCCACGTGCCACCAACACCTCGTACTGACAACTGCGATTGCGCCATGACGGCAGTGTTGCAGAAAACGGTCAGCGCCGTGGTCTACCGTTTTGCTGTGGAAACTCATCTCGTCCGACACGGTGACGTCACGTTGACAATGGACGTCGAAGGCGAAGGACCCACCGTTCTCTTTCTTCACGGCTGGCCCGACACCGGAGTTCTCTGGCGTGATGTGGCGGCCCAGGTGCGCGCAGCCGGTTTTCGAACGGCCATTCCCGACTTGCGGGGTTGTGGGCGAAGCTCCAAGCCGACCGCGGTCCGCGACTACGGCATGCAACTGCTCGTCGGTGACGTGGTGGCCCTCGTAGAAGATCTCGGCGGACCCGTCGTGCTGGTCGGTCACGACTGGGGATCGAATCTGGCGTGGGCCACGGCCGCCTTTCAGCCCCAGGCCGTGTCGAAGTTGGTGGCACTGAGTGTTGGCCACCCAACCTCGTTTCGCAGTGCCGGATTAGTCCAACAGATGAAGAGTTGGTACACGCTGCTCTTTTCCTTCGAAGGCATTGCCGAGGAGTGGCTCCGAAAGAACGACCATGAGGCGTTGCGCACGTGGCTCGGTCACCCCGACGTGGACAACGTGATCCGCGAGTTGGAGCGAGACAACCAACTCTCCACGCACCTCAACTGGTACCGAGCCAACATTCCACCCGAGTCCTTTGTGGCCGATCCGCCGGTCCTGCCTCCAATCCAGGCCCCCACCCTGGGTGTCTGGTCGACGAACGATTTTGCGTTAAGTGAAGCCCAAATGAAGAACTCGGAACGGTACTGCGCTAACGGCTTTACCTATCGCCGTATCGAGGGTCCGGGCCACTGGATGCCGATTGAAGACCCCGCCGCAGTGGCCCAACTCATCACCGATTTTCTCCTATAGACGGCGTAGGGGTTACCGGCTGGTAAAACGGTGAGATGAGAATCGCCCTAATGAGAGAGACCCGTGTCGGTGAGACCCGGGTAGCCCTCACTCCAGATGCCGTCAAGACCCTCGTGGCCGACGGCTTTGAAGTGCAGGTCCAATCGGGAGCCGGAACGGCCTCCCACTTCACAGACGAGTCGTACCGCACTGCCGGCGCCTCCGTTGTGGACAGCCCCAGTGGAGACGCCACGTTCCGCGTGAACGCTCCAACGATCGAAGAGGCGCGAGCCGTGCCGGAAGGAACGCTGCACCTGTCGTTCCTCTCCCCGGTGCTCTCCGCTGACGTCGTGAAGGTGCTCGTCGAACGCAAGGTCACCGTGGTCTCTTTTGACCTGGTCCCTCGTATCTCGCGTGCCCAGTACATGGACGCCCTGTCGAGCCAAGCCACCGTCTCGGGTTACCGCGCCGCCTTGGCCGGTGCGACCTACTTCGACCGCTTCTTCCCCCTCCTTACGACCGCGGCCGGGACCATTCGTCCGGCCAAGGTTCTCGTGATGGGTGTTGGTGTGGCCGGACTGCAGGCCATCTCCACGGCCCGTCGCCTTGGCGCCAAGGTTCGCGCCTACGACGTTCGTAGTGCCGCCAAGGAAGAGGCCGAGTCCGCTGGTGCCGTCTTCGTCAAGCTCGGCGTCACCGCCGACGCCGCCGGTGGCTACGCCCGTGAACTCACCGCCGAAGAGCGTGCCGAACAGCAGGCCGCCCTCGCCGGTGAAGTGGCTAACGCCGACATCGTCATCACGACGGCCGCCGTACCGGGCCGCAAGGCGCCGATTCTGCTCACCCAAGTCATGGTCGAAGGTATGGGCGAAGGCTCAATCGTCATCGACATGGCGGCCGATGGTGGTGGAAACTGCGAACTGACCAAGGCGGGCGAAGTGATCGAGCACAACGGTGTTCGCATAGTTGGTCTCAGTAACCCACCAGCTCAGATGGGTGCGCACGCCAGTTTCATGTACGCCAACAACGTTTTGAAGTTGTTCGGACTCTTTGGAGCCAAGGGGCAGATTGCCCCCGACTGGAACGACGAAGTCGTCGTCGGCTCCACCGTCACCGTTGGTGGCAAGGTCAACCACGCACCGACGGCCGAGGCCCTCGGTGTTAGCCACGAGCCAATCGTGGCCCCCGCAAAGGAGGCGGAGTAAATGGGTAACGCCCTACTGCAGTACGCGACGGTGCTGATCCTCAGCATCTTCGTGGGTGTAGAGATCGTGGCTAAGGTGCCATCGATTCTCCACACGCCTCTCATGAGTGGCTCCAACGCCATTCACGGAGTCATCCTCGTTGGTTCAATGATTGTGCTCGGCACGGCTAACAACTCGGTTGAGGAGATTCTCGGCTTTGTCGCCGTCATTCTCGCCACCTTGAATGTGGTGGGTGGCTTTGTGGTCACTGACCGCATGCTCGAAATGTTCAAGGCGAAGCCCAAGTCTCAGCCCAAGAAGGAGGAGGCCCAGTGAGTCGCACCACTCTTATTGACCTTTTGTACCTCGTCGCAGCGACGACATTCCTCGTAGCCCTTAAGGGTCTCGGTAGTCCCAAGCGGGCCCGCGTCGGCAACATCGTCGCGGCCATTGGTATGGCTATTGCTATCGGCGCCACGTTCTTTTATCAGGACGCTGACGGCAAGGGACTCGCTCACGTCAACTTGATGGTCCTCGGCATGGTTATTGGAACAATCGTTGCCGTTCCTGCGGCCCGGTTCGTTCAGATGACCGCCATGCCGCAGCTCGTCGCCATTTTCAATGGTGTGGGTGGTGGTGCCGCGGCGCTGGTTTCCGTTACGGAGTTCATGCACATCAAGAATGAGCAGCCCCCGACCTACGTGGTGCTCGAAGTTCTGCTCGGTGTGCTAATCGGAACCGTGTCATTCTCCGGTTCGGCCATCGCGTACGCCAAGTTGCAGGAGTTGATGACGGGTCGCCCCATCACCTACCCCGGACAGCAGCTAATCAACGCCATCTTCGGCGTGGGCTCGCTCGCCATCATTGTGGCCCTCTTGGTTTCGCCTTCGATGACCTTCCTCTGGGTCCTGCTGGCCCTCTCCTTCATCCTCGGTATTGCCTTCGTACTGCCAATCGGTGGCGCGGACGTTCCGGTCTTGATCTCACTCCTCAACTCCTTCACCGGTTTGGCCGTGGCGGCGAGTGGATTCACCATTGGATCGAACGTCTTGATTGTGGCGGGAACCCTTGTGGGTGCCTCCGGTATCTTGCTTACGCGCATGATGAGCAAGGCCATGGGCCGTTCATTGGCCAACGTCTTGTTCTCGGCCTTTGGTTCGAACGTCACCGCATCTGGTGACGGTGCCCGTGAAGACGGTCGCACGGTTCGCTCCGGTACGCCTGATGACATCGGTGTCTTGCTGGCCTACGCCAGCAAGGTCATCATCATCCCCGGGTACGGACTCGCCGTGGCGCAGGCCCAGCACGTGGTTCGTGAACTGGCCGATGAACTCGAGAAGAAGGGCGTCGAAGTCTTCTACGCCATTCACCCCGTGGCCGGTCGTATGCCGGGTCACATGAACGTGTTGCTCGCTGAGGCCAACGTGCCGTACGAACAGCTCCGTGAAATGGACGAAGCGAACTCCGAAATGTCGACGGCCGATGTGGCTCTCGTCGTTGGTGCCAACGACACCGTGAACCCCGCGGCCAAGGCCGACCCCAGTTCACCGATCTACGGCATGCCCATCATCAACGCCGACCAGGCCGAGAGCGTCGTCTTCTTGAAGCGCTCCATGCGCCCTGGTTTCGCGGGTATTGAAAATGAACTGTTGTTCGACCCCAAGACCGTTCTTCTGTTCGGTGACGCCAAGGACACCTTGACGAAGTTGGTTTCGGCCGTTACTAACAGCTAAGTCGTACTTGAATGGGGCACCGGTGCCGTCAACTCCGCGAGGGGTGTGGCGAATCCGGTGCCTCGTTCGTTGTGCCGGTGAAGTTCGGCGCCGCTAGGCGGTGAGTCGGTTGAGCTCGGCGATGACCTCGGGGCTCAACGCTCGTACGGCCGCCACGTTGGCCGCGATCTGCTCGGCGTTGGACGCTCCGGCGATGACTGAAGAGACCTGCGGATGGCTGAGGAGCCACGAGAAGGCCAACGTCAAGACGGGGGTGTTGATGGAACGGGCAAAGGTGTGGACGGCACTCGCACGGTCCACCATCTCCTCGCCCAACCAGTGCCCCCGGCGGTTCTCCGGCATCTTGGCGAGACGCGTACCCTCGGCCGGAGGGGCCCCGGGAACGAACTTGTCAGTCAACATGCCGTTCGCCAGGGGGTAGTAGGGAAGTAGGCCTAAGCCCAGTTCGTCGCAGACTGCGAGCACTCCATCTTCTGGGTCTCGCGCCAAGAGGGAGTACTGGTTCTGCACGCTGCGAAAGGGCTGCTGGCCGAGTGCCGCCACGTGGGCCGAGCGCAACGAGGCAGCGTCGAAATTGGAGCAGCCGAACTCACGAATCTTCCCCGCGGCGACGAGGGACTGCAGCGCCGCAATGGTGTCTTCGAGGGGAGTGGCGGCGTCGGGAAAGTGCAGTTGGTAGAGATCGATGTGGTCGGTGCCGAGCCGGCGAAGGGACGCTTCGCAGGCCGAGGCGACGTAGTCGGGGTGGGCACTCCACTTAATGTCGGGAAAACGTTCGTCGAGGCCCATGCCGAATTTCGAGGCAATGGAGATGGATGCTCGGCGCGCACCCAGGGCGCGGCCCAAAAAAACCTCAGACTGGGTCTCGCCGTAGGTGTTGGAGGTGTCAAAGAAGGTGATGCCGTGGTCGAGGGCGGCGTGCACCACGTTGTCAGTGCCGGTTTGATCGAGTCGAATGCCGAAGTTGTTGCAGCCCAGACCGACGGATGAAACTCTCAGCGAACCAATCGATCGTTCTTCCACGGGCACCCCTCTGCTCTTTCGTTCATTGTACGGGTGGGTAAATCTCTGGCACCTTTAGGGTGACGGGGTGAACTCAGCGCCCACTGAGGGCGCCCCCCGCTACTACGGGCGACCCCTTCCGACCCCCACCCGCATCGAATTGGCACGCCGTGGTGCCCAAATTGCTCGAGCCTTTGTGCCGCGCGTTGGCCCCATTGCGCTACGTCAGATTCGCAATGCATCCAAAGGTCCGCTCGACGCTGGCCTCTTCGCCAAGCCGCTGCGTGAGGCCTTCGAACAGGCCGGCGGAACCTTCGTAAAGTTCGGTCAGATCATCGCCTCATCGCCAGGACTCTTCGGTGAAGAGCTGGCCAACGAATTTCGCTCCTGTCTCGACACTGGTCCTATGGTGCCCTTCGAGCAGGTGAAGGCCTGTGTTGAAGAGGAGCTCGGCCGTGACCTCGATGAGGTCTTTGCCACCTTTGAGACCACCCCCATCGGGCGAGCCTCGATTGCGGTCGTCCACCGCGCCACGTTGCTCGATGGATCCGTGGTGGCCGTCAAGGTGCTGCGGCCCGGTATCGACCACCTGGTCGCCACGGACCTCGACCTCATGCAGCCCATGTTCGACGTACTGGTGAAGCAGACCGGAGCCCAAATCGCGGGTGCCACTCTGCAGCAACTCGATGGTCTGCGCATTCAAATCGGTGAGGAACTCGACCTTCGCAATGAGGCGCGCGCCCTCGCGCACTTCCGCCGCCTTATCGAAGATTCCGATCTGAAACTCCTCGCCGTTCCCTTGCCGTACCCAGAGTTTTCCGGCCGCAACGTGCTGGTCATGGAGTTTCTCGACGGGATTCCCATCGATGACATCGGCCAGGCCGAGGAACTGGGTCTCGACCCGGCCCCACTGATCGATCAACTCATTCGGGGATTCTTCACGATGACAGTTCGCTGGGGCACCTTTCACGGTGACGCCCATGCGGGCAACTTGCTGATTCTGCGAGACGGTCGAATCGGTGTCATTGACTGGGGCATTGTCGGTCGACTCGACGAAGCGACCCACCGCTTCTTCACTCGGATGCTCTCGGCCGTCTTGGGTGATGAAACGGCCTGGCGTGATGTCACGGACTACATCATCAACAACTACGGCACAGCCATTCGTGAAGCGATGGGCATGGACGACGAACAGTTGTCTCAGTTCATGCGCATGATGATTGAGCCCATCTTGTTGAAGCCCTTCGGTGAAGTCTCCTTTGCGGAGATGATGAACATGACCCAGGTTCAGGTGGCTCAGGCCAATGGCGTGCAGTGGCAGCATCAGAGTTGGCGTGACCTGCTGAAGCGGATTCGGATGCAGCGAAAGTTGCACC
Organism: Acidimicrobiaceae bacterium; assembly: GCA_947372925.1. Classification (GTDB taxonomy): domain Bacteria; phylum Actinomycetota; class Acidimicrobiia; order Acidimicrobiales; family RAAP-2; genus RAAP-2. The sequence goes on along the minus strand of CANBVQ010000052.1, from coordinate 412 downwards.
GCATGGCCGTGGCCGGCGGCGGACTGATGACCGACTTTGACCGTGGCAACTTCCTCCTGGGCAAGCAGTTGATGTACTTCGAGCGCTACGGACGCCTGTATCTCGCTGATCGAGCCATTCTCTCGGACCGACCATTCCTCGAGCAGCTCCTGGCTGAGGACAACAGGCAAGACCCCGAAAACCAGTCGTAGCCCGATACGCTGAGAGCGTCGAGTTTCTTTAAAGGAGAATCCGTGAAGGTTGTCGTTGATTTTGATCTGTGCGCTAGTAACGCTGTTTGCATGAGCATCGCCCCTGAAATCTTCGAGGTGCGAGATGACGGCTATCTCTACATCTTGAACGAGAATCCCGGAGCCGACCTCGAAGAGAAGCTCCGTGATGCCGTTAATGGCTGCCCCACCGGCGCCATCAG
>CANBVQ010000051.1 GCA_947372925.1 Acidimicrobiaceae bacterium | reverse complement strand
TTCGGTAACGGCCTGTGCCGCGAGTGCGTCACCGTAACGACTCGACATCAATTCTTCGGCGTTGGCATTTCGATAGACGACGGTGCCCACTTCATCACATAGGACGAGTCCCACGGAAAGCACTTCGAGACTGCGACGAAGTCGTTCGGCGTTAGCGGAAGACTCGTTGACGGCCGTAGTGGCAGCCCCGGTGGCGTCCTCTAGAAAAGAGAGCGCCGTTTCAACCTTGCCGTTGTCGTCACCTCGGGCTACGCCCAACCGTTCAGCGAGTGCCCCGAGCCGTTGCGCGATCGCGCGGTTGCCGCGTCGACGCCAGATGAAGATACCGAGTAATACGCCGAGGAGTAAAACGCCGAGGGCCGCGCTGTAAAGAGCAATTGCGGGCCACGTGGCTACGACGTTGGTGCGAGCCCAATGGAACATGACCTCATTCTCTCACGGCGCGACCGTTAGGTGACTCCTTCCACAGAAAGAAATAGGAGAATTCGCATGCGCTTTGCCGATGTTCATCTCACGCCATCTCCGACGGCACTCCCGGGTTCGGCCGTACTGCAACAGTTGGCGAACGGCCTCGCCGCCTGGGCTCTGGTCGGCGCACTGGTGGCCTTCGTCGTGGGGGCGGCGATGTGGGCTCTCGGGAGCCACGCGCAAAATATGCACCAATCGTCAACGGGCCGTCGCGCCGTGTTCACATCGGTAGCGGCCGCAATTCTCATTGGTGCCGCTCCCACCATTGTCAACTTCTTCTTTCACGCCGGTGGGGCCGTGCGTTGAGCGGTCTCTGGAGCTGTGTGGCCTCACCGGTTACCTGCGTCACGAGTGAGTCGCTTAATGGCGTGGGTGGCTCAATCATCTCGTCGGTGGCCTCGTGGGTCACGGGCGACGCCCCCACGTGGCTGACCGCTACCGGCAGGTTGATGAGCCAGACCACGGCACCCCACATCGTGACTGAGTACGTGCAGCAGGAGTACGTACGCGTTGCTACGGTCAGTCCGTTTATCGCGCTACTCGCCCTCATGGCGAATGTCTTGCACGGACTCTGGCGCAATGACGGCGCCGGTTTAGTTCGTCACACCGCAACGTTTCTGCCGTTGGGAATCATGGCCACGTTGTTGGGGCCAACGCTGGCGACCATCCTGCTCCGCCTCACCGACGGTTTGGCCACCGCCGTCAGCGGAGATGTGGCGACACAGTTGTCGTTGGCTTCCGATCAACTCACGACCACGGCCCCCACCTTTTCAATGTTTGCAGTGACAGTTCTCTGTCTGGGGGCGGCCCTCGTGCTGTGGCTGGAACTCATTCTGCGCAACATCGTGCTGGCGCTACTGCTGTGTACGATGCCTCTCGTTGTGGCGGCCCTGGTGTGGCCACCGGCGCGGCGGGTCGCCAGCCGGCTTATCGAAGCCTTTGTGGCAGTGGCGCTCAGCAAAGTTGCGGTTGTATTGGCCCTAAGTCTGGGGCTGTCCGGCCTGGCGTCGAGCACCGGTTCTTCGATGGTGATTGGCGGTGCCACCTTGGCCCTGGCGGCCCTCGCCCCGTACCTCGTCTTGCGCGTAGTGCCTATTGCGAGCCACGCCGCCGTGCACACCTTTGAAGGTCTTCGACAGCGGGCCGTCAGTTCCGCGGTCGGAGTCAGCAACCATCCCGTCGCCCAGGCGGTCAGCCGTGTCCTACCAGCCTCGATGCCCTCGCCACCGCAAACCCCCGAGGATCTGGGTCTTCCAATGTGGCAGGGCGTGCCCGAACATCCGATGCCCCCCATCAATGACGGACCGCGACCGCCGGCCCCGGTGATTGCGCCCCCGGTGCGCACCGGGCGCCCCGTGGTGTTGCGTGACGAGATGGGTCCAGTTATGGGGTGGGAGTGGGATGACGAGTAACCCGTTTTCCCTGCGTCGTTCCAGTGGTCAACTGCTGCGCTTTGGAGGAGTGCCCGTGCTCGGTGCTCTCGGGGGTGGACTCAGTGTCCTGGCGTTGATCGTGTCGGGCCACGGCTCGATCGTGATGGTGCTCCTCCTCCTCGGCAGCTCTGCACTGCTCTTTTTGCCGATTGATAGTGAACCCCTCGGAACATGGGTCGGCACCGTTCTCCGTTTTGTCTCTCGGTCGCGGTGGACAGCCTGTCGTTATGAACGTGTGGGCTCCGCCACCTTCCTCACGTTGCGCGGTCGTCGAAGACAACAGTGGGCGACGGCGACCTTTCGCGGTCGTGGGGAACTCACCGACAGTGCCTCGTCCCAGTGGCGAGCCTTCGAGCTCTTACTTCGCCGATACGCCGCCTACGACGAACCAACAAGATTTGCCCTGTTTGAGTACCAAGTCGATTCCAGCCCGGAGACCTCACTCTGGGCCGATCGAGTGTCCGAGTGGCCCCCGCCCTGGCGGGCTACAACGGTTCCTCCTCCCTGGATGCTCGCGTCATCGTGGTTTCGGGAGGAGTGGTCGTGCGTTCGCGATGCATCGACCTATGTGGCGACTCTTCGCGTTATTGCCGACGCCGTTGACGGCAGCAATCTTTTCGACCGTCTTCGTGCTCCCGCCGCGGAGTGGGAAATGTCACTACACGGCGAAGTCCAACCGCGAACGAAGGCCCTACGCCGTGTGCGCCGAGCCAGTCACGCCACGCGGAGTGATGATCAGTTAGCCCGCACGTTCGGTTTTGCCCCGTCCATCCAGCGCACTCTCGAACACCAGTCAGTGGTAGAGCGCGAGCACCTCGTCACTCAGGGTGACGCTCTACTGCGCATCGCCCTCTTCATGACGTGTCGAGCTTCCTCGTTGAGTGAACTCCAACAATGTGTTCGTGTCGCCACGACGCATGCTCGATCGGCCGGTGTCAAGACGCAACGGGGCTGGGGTCGCCAAATGGATTGGTTTGCTCACGTGCACGGTGGAGGTGGTGAATGAGGGGACCATGGACGCACTGGGCCGGGAGTTCTCAACTCAGCAATTTTCGACTTCCCCTGCACGACGCGGGTACGGGCCTCACGGGAAGTTCACTGGGTCTGGTCATCCGAGGAACTCAGTTCGTCCTTGACCCCTTCGACGCCTACCGCGCCGGCATTGTTACGAGTCCCAATGTGGCGGTGATCGGCAGCATTGGTGCGGGGAAGAGCACCGTAGTGAAGATGATGGTCGCCCGGGGACTGCGTCGCACTCGTTCCGCCGTCATTTTGGATCCCAAGGGTGAATACGGACAGTTAGCAACCGCGTGTGATGGCGTGGTCGTGCGTCTCGGTTCGAATACTTGGTGGAACCCCTTTGGCGAAAGCGAGACCGACAATCTCAATTTTCTCACGGCGCTCATTAGTACGGCGCGAGGGGAGCATCTCAGTGATGTGGAGCGCGCCACTTTGGAACAGGTGTGGACGAGTAGTTGCTGTTCACAGAACGTTCGACCCATGGAGCGACTGTGGCGCGGTTGCCGCACCGTCGATGACGCTCTGGCCGCCACGGTGAGGCGATTTGTTGCGGGCGACTTGGCGGGACTCATTGACGGCCCCGACCCGGCCGTCACGACTACCGCGGCCCTCGTGGTTCTCGATATGTCGCAGTGGTGGTTGTCGGAGTCACTCTCGGTGGCTGCTCTTGTGGGATGGAATATGGCTCATCATCGGCTCGCCGATCCGGCGGTACCGGGCTATCTCGTTATCGATGAAGCGTGGGCGCTCTTGCAAAATGAGTTTGCGACCACGTGGCTACAGGGGGCTTGGAAGTTAGCTCGGGCTCGCGGCATCGCCAACGTGGCCGTCGTGCATCGACTCTTAGATGCCGATGGTGCGGGTGAGCTCGGTTCAGCGAGTCGCTCACGGGCTGTTGGTCTGATCCGTGACTGTTCGACGTACTTTCTGTTTCGCCACGCCGAAGGAGATCTCGGCACGGTGCGAGAGACCATTGGGCTCAGCGCACTCGAGGCGCAGTATTTAGTGGCCCTGCCTCGGGGGAGCGCTCTCGTGCGGTACGGCGCCTCCAGCAGCGTCGTCCATCTTGAACCCACTACTGAAGACCTACCTCTCGTTGACTCCGATGGCGCGATGCGGTGAGCGCCAGCTGGACGATGTATCGACGGCGGGACACACCGTCTCTCGGCCGCCGAGTAGTGGGGGGAGTCTCCATTCCACCCACGCTCTACGTGCCACCTCGATCATCGCTTCTCGTCGTTGGCCCCACCCAGGTGGGCAAGACGACGGCTCTCGTCATGCCCGCGATCCTGCGCTGGCACGGACCCGTGGTGGTGACCTCCGTGAAGCATGACGTGTTGGCGGTTACGGGACCGTGGCGTTCACTCCTCGGTTCGACCCGGGTGATTGATCCGGCCAGCGATAGCGGGATGACGTGGGACCCTCTCGAGGGGGTGACCTCACTGCGAGCGGGACTCGCCCTCGCGCGCGACCTCGTACTCACCGGGAAAGATCGCTCATCGGCCGAGTCAGAGTTTTGGAATGCGCTGGCCGTCAAAAGTTTGGGCGCCATCATGACTGCCGTGGTCCGTCGCGAAGGCACCATCTTTGAAGTGCGGTCACTCATTGAAGCTCGCCGATTCGCCACTCTGCGAGACGATGAGATCGAACCGGACGTCGATGCGATTCTCGCGGCCTTGGAGGCAATGGAACCCCGCACGCAAGATGCCGTCTGCGCCACCATGGAGGCCATGCTGCTGCCCTGGCAGATTTCTCAGCCGTTAGCGCGAGTGCGCGATGTCCTGGACGGAGAGAACACGCTGTACCTCTGCGCCCCTCGTACCGACCACCGGCACTACGAAGGACTCTTTCGTGGAGCCCTTCGAACGGTGTTGGACGAACAAGAGCGACGAGCCAGTGAGGGTCGGGCTCCGCGGTTGTTGGTGGTGCTGGATGAGGCTGCATCAATTGCCCCACTCGAAGATTTGGACCAGATAGCGGCCACGGTCAGCGGACTCAACGTCACGCTGGTGACCGTCTTTCAGGACTTTGCTCAGGTCCGGGCTCGCTGGGCCGATAAGGCGGCCACGGTCGTGAACAATCACACGTCTCGGATCGTGTTCGGGGGATTGGTCGACTCTCATGTCGGCGAGCTCCTTCCTGCCGTCTTGGAACCGCCCAAGCAGGACCGGCCCGTCAATGTGGACTACCTACGGCGACTCGGCCGGGGATACGCCATTGTCGTAAGTGGGGGACTGCCGAGAATGCGCGTCCGCGTGGTGCCCTGGTTTCGCGATCGCCGTCTGCGATGGCGGGGTCAGAGGCCAATCTAGGTACGATGCCTACATGGTCCACTACGACCCCTCCGAACCAGGTTGGTCCGCTAATCCCGGCCCACTCTTTGATCAACTCCGCGAAGAGAACCCCGTCCACTTCACTCCGGCTGGCTATTGGGTGGTGACTAAGCACGCCGACGCCAATGCCATCTTGCGCCACAAGGGAGCCTCGGCCGACGCGTTGAACGGAGACCCGGCCAAGGCTCCCAAGGGCATGCGACGTGACTCCCGCGCGCAAGAGCTCGAGAACATTCGAACTACCGGCATCGATAATCGCCCCTTCCTCTTTCGCGACGCCCCCGACCACACACGGCTGCGCGGTCTCGTACAGCGGGCTTTTACGCCTCGCCGCGTGAACGAGTTGCGACCTTTCATTGAGGAGCGCACGCGGGCCATCATTGCCAAACATCTCGATGGCACTCCATTCGACGCCGTACGTGAGTTGGCCTGGGCGATTCCCGTGGCCGTCATTTGCGAGATGCTCGACATTCCCGATGAGGACCACGAACGCTTCGAACAAGAGTCGGCAATGTTGGCTCGAGGACTGGACCCCGACTTCTTGCTAACGGCCGAAGATCGCGCGGCCCGCGATCAAGCCATTCTTCACTTCGGTCTCTACTTTCACGATCTCTTTGCAAAGCGTCGCGCCAATCCTGGGGACGACTTGCTGAGTGCCCTGGTGGCCGCTCGTGATGGAGAGGACTCTCTCACCGAAGGCGAGTTGTTGAGTACGGCGATCTTGTTGTTAGTGGCGGGCCACGAAACAACCATGAACTTGATTTCCGGCTCACTCCTGGCGTTGGCGCAAGACCCCGTAGCCCAGGAGCAGCTCCGTACACGCCCCGAACTTGATCGCACCGCCACGGATGAGTTCTTGCGCATCGTCTCACCAGTGCAACTCACCGGTCGGACGTTGACCGAAGACATTGAAATTCCCGGTGCAGTGCTCGATAAGGGCAGCTTGGTCTTCATCCTGATTGGTAGTGCGAACCGTGACCCCGAAGTCTTTACCAACCCCACTGCGCTGATCCTTGATCGCGAACCCAATCCCCACCTGGGCTTTGGATTTGGAATGCATCACTGTCTGGGCGCACCGCTCGCGCGACTCGAGTCGAGCATCGTGCTGCGTGAACTCCTCAACGCCACGACGTCCTTCACGTTGGCCGAACCAGAGGTTCGTTATCGCCCCAACGTGGTGTTGCGGGGCCTCGAGACGTTGCCCCTCACTCTGCATTCGTGACCATCGCACTCGCGGTAGATGTTGGGGCGACTGCTATCAAGTGGCAGCCCTTTGGTGATGACGGTGAGTTGCGATCCGCTCGGCGACGCCGAACTCCTTCCCCGTGTCATCCCGACGAGTTAGTCGCCATTATTAGTGAGCGTGTAAAGCATCACCTGGCCAACGTTGTGGCAGTCGGTTTCCCCGGTGATGTGATTGACGGGGTTGTCACTGATCCCGCCAATCTCGCACGGGTGGCCGGCCCTGGTTCACCCATCGATAGTGCGGTAGCCCTCGCGTGGGAGGGCTTTCCTCTGCGCGAGACAGTTGCAGAACGCACCGGCGCTCGGTGTCTGGTGGTGAATGACGCTGTCGCTACCGCCGCGGGCTGTGATGTGCAGAGCGGCCGTCATCTGGTGATCACACTTGGAACGGGACTCGGCGTGGCGCTTGCCGCCGATGGCATGCTTCTCAATATCGATGACGTCGGCGGTCGCATGTTCGGTGACTTGACGTTCGATGAAACGGTGGGCGAAACGGCTCGAGCCAATGACCCCGTTGTTTGGATCAAGAGCGTCGTTGCCGTTATCGCGCACCTTCGCGAACAGTTTGATGTGGGCACGATTCACGTAGCCGGCGGCAATGCCAAGCGACTTTCACCTCAGGAATTCGCCTGGCTCAATCTTCCTGTGATTATTGAACGTTCGATGCCCGCGCTGGTGGGACTCAACCGCTTGCGGTTGGCCTATCCGACGGCGTAACGGCTCCCAGCATTGGTTTTACTCCAAGAAAAGCCAATATTTACTAGCAAGGGTGGCTCTGCTAAAGTCTTCTCCTTGCATCATTGCGGCTGTAGCTCAGCGGATTAGAGCATCGGTCTACGGAACCGAGGGTCGGGGGTTCGAATCCCTCCAGCCGCACCATTTG
>CANBVQ010000050.1 GCA_947372925.1 Acidimicrobiaceae bacterium | reverse complement strand
GCCGAACTGGACGACGTGCTGACCTACGAACCACGGTCCGCTCTGGTGGCTGGCGACGCTGGGGGACCGGGCCTCAGTGATCTCCAGACAATCCTTCATGAAGCGCCCCGGTGGCTTTCACCATCAGGGGCCCTCGTGGCCGAACACGGCTTTACTCAGGGTGACGCTCTGCTCGCGATGGCCCGTGGTGCCGGGTTCCACTCTGTGCGGGACCTCGCAGATATGGCCGGCCATCCCCGTATCTTGGTGGCCGAGGACGTGGCGTAATGGAAATCTTGAACCCACTTCAGATCGACGAGGTCGCGGCCCTGCTCAACGCCGGCCACGTCGTTGTTATCCCCACCGACACCGTCTACGGCGTCGCGGCCAAGTTTGAAATTGCTTCGGCCGTGCAACAACTCTTCGCGATTAAGCAACGACCATCTACCGTCCCGCTTCCCGTCTTTGTCAATGACAGCGACGGTGTTTTTCAGGTTGGCGGCCGCGAGACGGCCTCGGCGTCAACGTTGGCGCACGCATTTTGGCCCGGTCCGCTGACGCTGATTGTGCCGGCTCTCGCCAGTTCGGCGGAACGAATCGGTTCTCGTGACGCCACCATTGGCTTTCGCCGTCCCAATGATGAATTGGTGGAGTACCTCGTGTCGCGCTGTGGTCCCCTCGCTGTCACTAGTGCCAATGAGCACGGAGCACCGCCGTGCACCTCGGTGGCCGAAGTGCAAGAGGCCTTCGAAGGAAATGACTTGGTAGCGGCCGTGCTGGACGGTGGGGAACGCAACGGCACCGTTTCGACGGTGGTGATCTGTGACGATCACGGCTATCGCATCGTCCGCGAGGGTGCTCTTTCCGGCGACCAACTGGCCGCAGCCTTCCGCGGTTAGAAGAAGAACTCGCCGTTTCGAACGTGACCCGCCAGACCAATGGTCTCGGTCAGTTCAAAGGTCTCCATCGTGGCCGGGTCACTGGTCTTGCTCCAAACGCGGGCCCCGTCACTGTGACGCGCAGCCACTACGGCGTGTGTCGCACTGCCGTCACGACCGTGCACCACGGTGTAGGACTCGACCGTCACCGCACCGTCTTCTTGGCGCCGAGGACATTGGGGTAGCGCGTCAACGATGTCTTGGACCGAGGCGTGCTGGAACGGAGTCTCCGGGGGCGTGGTCGAGTAGGTGCCCCATGCATGCTTGGTTGAAAACCAACCCAGACCGGTGACCAGCCCGTGATCGCCGGGGTGCGCGCGCAGTCGGTCCACCATGGCCGCAATGGAGTGGGTGACGTAGTTGTTGCCCGGTCCACCGCCGAAGGTGAGACCACCGGTCAACGTCGGGATGCGAGTAGTGCTGAACGCATCAATACCGATGACGTCGCAGGCCGTCTGCACCACGGTGGGGAAGCAGGAGTAGAGGTCGACGTGAGCGAGCGACTCACTGGTCACCCCAAAGGATTGGAGCTGTGACCAGATGGCTCGCATGGCGGGGGAGTCGTCTAGTTGGGGCCGGTCGGAAACGAACCAGTGGTCCGTGGCATCGGCACCCGCTTGGGGGAAGACCATGCGCTCGCGGGGGACACCCAATGCGACGGCCGTTTCGTAGCTAGCGATGATGTAGGCCGCACCCATGTCGACGGGCAGGTTGGCGACCAGCATCTTGGTGTAGGGAAACGAGACCATGCGATTGGCGGGCGCGGGGGTGGCAATGGTGGTGGCGTCTGGGTTTGAGGTAATCCAGGCGTAGGGATTAGTGGCGGCGACCGACGCAAAATTCGCCCACAGCTGGCCGAGTCGTTCACGCTGCTGGGTGATTGACCAGCCGAGTCGAGCGCGCCGGGCGTTCTCAAAGAGGGGGTAGACCTCGACGGGCTGGGTGAGGCCGTTGCCGTACTCCTCGGCCGTGAAGGGAATTCGATCTTCTTCGACGAGGGCCGGTGAGGCGACTTCGGGACCTTGGGTCACCCACGTGGGCCGGCCGCCCTCGCGACGGGCGAGTGAGGAGGCGTGCATGGCCTCGGAGCCAACCACGGCAATGAGGTTGGCTTCGCCCCGCAAAATACGTCGCGAAGACTCGTGGACCAACTTCTGTGGAATGTTGCCACCGGTCGGTGTGAGGCGAGTGGTGACGTGGGTGGCACCCAGACGTTCAGCGACCAACAACGCCGGATCGGCCGTCTTCCACGTGAATGATCCAATGGCGACAATCTCTTCGAGTGCGGCGAGGACGGCACCCGTGGCGTGGGCGTCTTCGAGCGCACGCTCGAGGGCGCTCACCATGAGGTCGAGGGGCTCGGGCCGCTCGGCGTAGGTGGCGGTCGGACTGGGGTGGTCGGTGATTTGACCGACGCCAATGATGACGGGGGTGCGGGGGGAGATAGTCACGGACGTAGTTTTACCGAACCGGACTCGATGCGCTCGTGAGGACGGGTAGCGTGGTGGCAATGCGAATTGCCGTAGGTTCCGACCATGCCGGATTTGACCTCAAAGTCACCGTTCTTGACGCCCTGCGTGAACGTGGTCACGAAGTCCTCGACCTCGGAGCCCACGACGCCACGACATCGGTGGACTACCCCGACTTTGGCGCCGCCGTGGGCCGTGCGACCACTGACGGCACGGCCGATCTCGGCGTAGCAATCTGTGGTTCCGGGATCGGTATCTCTATTGCCGCCAACAAGATTCCCGGCGTCCGGGCCGCACTGGTGCACGACGCGACCTCCGCCCGCTTAGCCCGCGAACACAACCACGCCAACGTCCTCTGCCTCGGGGCTCGACTCCTCGGGACCCAAGTGGTCCTCGACGCTCTCGACGCCTGGCTCGGGGCAACCCCGGGCGACGGACGACACCTCGGACGCATCGACAAACTCTCCGCTCTCGACTAACACTCTCAAAACAGAAAGAAAGAACACCGTGGCTCACTCACCATTTGACGCTTGGATTACCGGAGACGACGAAGTTACGTCCCTGCTCGCTCAGGAGTGGACACGCCAGATCTCCTCCGTGCAGTTGATCGCCAGTGAGAACTTCACTTCACCTTCAGTGATGGCGGCGACCGGTTCGATTATGACGAACAAGTACGCCGAGGGGTACCCCGGCCGTCGCTACTACGGCGGCAACCAGGTTGTCGACGAGATGGAAGACCTCGCCCGCCGCCGCTTGACGGCTCTCTTCGGTGCCGAGCACGCCAACGTACAGCCCCACAGCGGTGCCAATGCCAACGTCGCGGTCTACCAAGCGCTGCTCAACCCCGGTGACACCATTCTCGCGATGCGTCTCGACCAGGGTGGTCACCTCACTCACGGTTCACCGGCTTCGATTACGTCCAAGATCTGGCGGTTTGTCTCCTATGGCGTTACGGCTCGCTCGGACGATCCCAACGAGCCCGGTGAGATCATCGACTTTGACAACGTACGGGACCTGGCATTGAAGGAACGTCCGAAACTGATTGTCGCTGGCGCTACGGCCTACTCTCGCCAAATCGATCCCGTGATCTTCCGAGAGATTGCCGACGAAGTCGGTGCCCTCTTGATGTTTGACTCGGCCCACCCGGCCGGCCTGATCGCTGGTGGTTCGCACCCCAACCCCACTCCCTACGCCGACGCCGTCACCTTCACGACGCACAAGACGTTGCGGGGTCCCCGTGGTGGGGCGATTCTTTGCCGCGAAGAGCACGCCAAGAAGATCGACAGTGCCGTCTTTCCGGGACAGCAGGGTGGTCCACTGGAGCACGCCATTGCGGCCAAGGCCGTGGCCTTCCGTGAAGCCAGTCAGGCCAGCTTTCACACCTACACCGAGCAGGTCGTGGCCAACGCTCGCGCCTTCGCTGCCGCTTTGGCCGCTGAAGGTTTCCGTATCGTCTCGGGTGGCACCGACAATCACCAAGTCATCTTGGACTTGCGCGACTTTGATGCTGAGCTCAATGGCAAGGTCGCCCAGGAAGTGCTCGACCGCGCCGGCATCACCACCAACCGCAATCAGATTCCCGACGACCCCCGTTCACCGTTCATCACCTCCGGTCTGCGCCTCGGTACGCCCGCACAGACCACGGCCGGTATGAAAGAAGGCGAGTTCGGTCAGATTGCTTCACTCCTGGCTCGCGCTCTGCGCCAACGTGAAGACGAAGCGGCCATCACGCAGATTCGTACCGAGATCGGCGAACTCTGTGCTGGCTTTAATCCCTACGCCAACTTTGTGAGTTAGGTACTCGTGGGCAGCCTCGTCATCTACATCACCGTCGCACTCGTGGCGGGATTAGTGACGGCGGCGGCGAATCTCCCGGCGCGAGTCATCTCCGTGCGTATTGGCTACACGGCCCAACCGGACGCGCGCAAGGTGCACCAAAAGGTCACCCCCTACGGCGGGGGAGCGGCGATGTTCATAGGTCTCTGCGTGGCACTCGCGATGGCACCACTCATTCCCTCGCTTCGCAACATCATCTCGTCGTCCAACGAAGTCATGGGCATCTTGCTCGCCACCGCGCTCGTCTTCATCGTTGGCGTGGTCGACGACTTCCGCGACATGTCAGCTCCGGCCAAGGTGGCCGGTCAAGTGCTGGCCGCGACAATTCTCTACTTCGCCGGTGCCACAATGTTCCAGCTCAAGTTGCCCTTCGCGGGCTTTGTCGTACTGGGCCCATCAATGCTCCCGCTCATTACGGCGGCTTGGGTCTTCGCATTGAGTAACGCCATCAACTTGATTGACGGTCTCGACGGTTTGGCCGGCGGCATCGTCGCCATCGCCTCGGGCACCCTCTGCATCTACGGCCTCAAGTTGATTGACCTCGGCCTACTGCCGTCGACCAATGTGGGACCACTCATCGCCGCCGTGACCTGCGGCATCTGTCTGGGCTTCCTCCCGGACAACTTCCACCCGGCCCGAATATTTATGGGCGATGCGGGAGCCCTGATGCTGGGACTCCTCATGAGTGCCTCGACCATGGTTATCGGCGGGCGAACCCCTCCGGCCTCAGGCGTGACCTTCTTCTTCTTTGCGCCACTCCTGATCCCCGTCTTTATTCTGGGCGTGCCGCTGATGGACTCGGTCATGGCCTTCATCCGCCGCACCGCCTCTGGCCAGGGCTTTTCCACGGCCGATAAGAACCACATCCACCACCGTCTGATGCGACTCGGCCACGGCCACCGCCGGACCGTCGTGATTTTGTGGCTCTGGACGGCGTTGCTCTGCTCCTTTGTGCTCTTCCCGCTCTTTGCCCCTCGGGTGAATTTCCTTATTCCCTTCGGTGTCGCCCTCTTGATGGTGGCCCTCTATACCTGGTTCCACCCAGGACTACGAGGACCGGTCGATACGACTCCGGTCAACACTGAGCCCGAACCCTTACGCCGCCGGCCGTGAGTGAGACTTCGGACCCCGCTGGGGAGAGCGAAGCGCCTATCACGGTCGAGGAAATCTCGGTTTTGGCCCAGTTCGCCACGCTCGGAACGACCCTGGCCGGCACGGTAAGCGCCGGGATTCTGGCTGGGCTGGGATTTGACCACTTCTTCCACACGTCCCCAATTGGGCTCTTTGTCGGGTTGGGCCTCGGTATCTCGGGAGCCGTCGCCGCCATGGTTAGACTGATGCGCCGTTGGATGTAACGAAAACAGCCATGACAGACGAAACCTCCCCAAATCCCCTTGCCAAGCTGATGCGTCGAACGACGCTGTCCGCGGTGGCTATCTCCGCGGTGGGCTTCGTCGTCGCACTTTTGCTGGGATCAATCCTCGGTGCCCTCGGCGTTCTCCTCGGTTTCGGCGTCGCCCTCTTGAATTTCCGTCTTCTCGATCGGGAAGTCTCCCGTGTCAATATCGACCCCGAAGCCGGCGAAAAGGCCACCAAGGCCGCCCGCAACCAGCTCGGACGCTCGGCCGGGGCCCGATTGGGTATCGTGACCGTCGTGGTCATTGCAACCTTTATGCTCTCCAAAGAATTAGCGCTCGGTACCGCCATCGGTGTCGCGCTTTCTCAGGTTTCGTTCGCGGTCAACGCGTACGGAGCCGTCGCTAGTGAACGAGGACTTAAACTATGAGCGTGCTTGGTGCAATCGAGGTCGGACATCACCCGTTCGCGCACCTCTTCGGGTTGACGATCGACATCGACATCGTCGCCTCCAGCATTCTCGCCGCCGCCATTGTTCTCGGCCTCTTCTTTGCCGCAGCAAACAAGGCCAAGAAGAACGACGGGGTTCCTGGCAAGCTGCAGCTCTCGTTTGAAATTCTGATCGAACAGATTGGCGAACTGGCCGAGTCGGCCATTGGCAAGAAGCACTACAAGCGCTTCATGCCTCTCAGTCTCACAATCTTTCTGTTTATTCTCGTTTCCAACTGGCTCGGTGCTCTGCCCGCCATCATGGTGAATATTCACGATGCCGAGTACGAACTGCTGCCTCCTCCAACCAGTGACGTGAACCTGCCTCTGGCCATGGCCATGGTCGTCATCGTCTGGGTTAACTTCGAATCAATCCGCGCTCGCGGCATTGGTGGCTACGCCGCCCACTTCTTCCAGCCCTTTAAGGCTCTGGCCCCCATCAACCTGATTGAAGAAATCATTAAGCCCGTCACCATGACTTTCCGACTCTTCGGCAACATGTTCTCGGGTCTGTTGATGATCATGGTTATGACCACGCTGCTCCCGATATACGCCCTACCCTTCGGCGAACTGATCTGGAAGCCCTTCGATATGGGCATCGGCGTTATTCAGGCCTTTATTTTCATGCTGCTAACTATCCTCTACTTCGGAATGGCGATGAGCCATCACGACGACGAGCACGCAGATGAAGTCCACGAACTACAAAGCTCTCACTAAACCTCACTAAGGAGAATAGAAATGCCAAATGATCCAAATGCAATGGCAAGCGCAGTCCGCGTTGCTGGCGCCCTCGTCGGTGGCGGTCTCGCCCTCGGTCTTGGTGCTGTTGGCGCCGCCCTGGGTGACGGTATGGCCGGTAGCCAGACCATCGCTGCAATCGCTCGTCAGCCCGAAATCGAAAGCAAGGCTCGTACCTACTTCTTCCTGACCGTCGGTCTGGTTGAAGCTATGTACTTCATCAACCTCGTTTTCGTAGTTCTGTTCGTTTACGTCTTCCAGTCGATCTAGTTATCGCTCGTGTCGTGGGGGTGCGTCGCACCCCCACACCGTGCGGTTTCATAAATCACTAGGACGAAGAGAAAGTTCGACATGCTCTCAGGCATCTTCCTAATACCCAATGGCACCTTCGTAGTGGAGCTGTTGGTGTTTGTCGCCATCGTGGTGCTTGTTGCCAAGAAGGCGCTGCCCCCAATCATGAAGTCCCTCGAGGACCGTCAAGACAAGATTCGCACTTCCCTCGAGGCTGCGTCACGCGCCCAAGAGGCCGCGAACGAGGCCGCCCAAGAGCGGGAGCGCGTATTGGCCGAAGCTCGTGAGCAGGCTCGTCAGATTGTGGCCAATGCCCAGGCATTGTCAGACCAGATCAAGGACGAGTCCGCCGGCCG
>CANBVQ010000049.1 GCA_947372925.1 Acidimicrobiaceae bacterium | reverse complement strand
AAAATTTCTTAAAACTACCCCTTGCCAAAGATTCCTCGGTGTCCTAAACTGACCGAAGTGTTGTAATCGCCGCAAAGTGCGGTGGAGACCGATTCGGTGCATTTCTCTCGAGTTGGACTCATTATTTCCAACGTTGTCGGGAGATTATTAGTCATGTCGTTGTCCTTTGCTGAACTGGGCCTACCCGCCCAACTTGTCAAGAAACTTTCAGATCAGGGAATTGAGTCACCATTCCCAATCCAAGAGTCGTCGCTACCCGATGCCCTCGCTGGTCGAGACATCGTGGGACGCGCCCCTACCGGTTCCGGTAAGACGTTGGCCTTCGGCCTCGCCCTGCTCGCCCGTACCCCTCGTGCTGAGCCGTACCAGCCCCGCGGACTGGTCCTTGTACCAACCCGTGAATTGGCCGCTCAGGTCCAAAAGGAACTGGCCCAGCTGACCACCGACCGTGGTCGCCGCATCATCACCATCTACGGAGGCACCTCCTACAAGTTGGCTCGCCGTTCACTCCAGATGGGTACCGACATCATCGTCGCCTGCCCCGGACGCCTTGAGGACCTCCTCGAGCAGGACGACCTCGACCTCAACTCCGTCACCACCGTGATCGTTGACGAGGCCGACCGCATGGCCGATATGGGTTTTGCCCCCGCTGTTCGTCGCATCATGCGTAAGACCGCTCCGAACCGTCACGTCATGTTGTTCTCGGCCACCCTGGGTTCAGAAGTTCGCTCCCTCGTTGAAGAGTTCACTCACAACCCAGCCGTCCACGACGTCGTTGGCGACGCCGCTCCCTCCGAAGTGGATCACCACTTCTGGGTAACGGGCAAGGACGACCGTGTCGAGACTGTGGCTTCACTCGTGGCCGAGCACGGCCGTTCCATCGTCTTTTGCAAGACCAAGCACGGCGCCGACCGTTTGGCTCACCAGCTCGAGCAGCGCGGCATTGAAGCCGTCGCTATTCACGGTGACCGCACCCAGGCTCAGCGTGAAAAGGCCCTCGCCGCCGTTATCTCTGGTCGCGCCGATGTTCTCGTCGCTACCGATGTGGCCGCGCGTGGTATTCACATCGACGCCCTGCCCTGCGTTATTCACTACGACCTACCGCAGGCCCCCGAGGACTACATCCACCGCTCCGGCCGTACCGGTCGTGCCGGTGAGACTGGTCTCGTCGTTTCAATTGTGCTTCCCGACATGATCGGTAAGACCAAGCGCATGATGCGCGACCTGGGCTTTGAGCCCAAGGTCGTCAAGCGTGCCGAATCCGAAGCACAGCGTCTGACTCCCCCTACGGAAAAGATGCGCCCCCTCGTAGGTAAGGCCCAGCGCGAAGAGATTCCGATGACCTTGGCTGACATTCGCGCCATCATCGATGCCGAAGTTGTGCGCGAAGATGACCGTCCGGCCCGCCGTGAAGACCGCGACCGTGGCACTCGTGGGGATCGTCGTCCACAAAGCCGCGACCGCGCCGACCGTGGCCCTCGTGCCCCGCGCCGTGAGTTCGGTGACCGTGACCGTGCCCCTCGTGGGGATCGTCCTTCATTCCGTGACGACCGTCCGGCCCGCAGCGACTTTGGTCCACGTGAAGACCGTCCCGCCCGTAGTGAGTTCGCTCCACGCAACGACCGTGCACCCCGTGGGGATCGTCCGGCCTTCCGTGATGACCGTGCCCCTCGTGGAGACCGTCCGGCCTTCCGTGACGACCGTGCCCCACGCCGTGAGTTTGCTGACCGTGACCGCGCCCCTCGTGGGGACCGCCCCGAGCGTGGCCCCGTGGGCCGCGATGGTGGACCAACCGCAACCGTGAGCTTCTTCAACGAAGCGAAGGGTTACGGCTTCGCCATTGACCGTGAGGGCCAGGAGCTCTTCATTCACTCGTCACAGATCATGGACCGCAACCTTCGTGGACTCCGCAAGGGCCAGAAGGTGACCGTTGATGTCGCCAAGGGCCCCAAGGGTCTCGAAGCTCGCAACGTCCGAGTCCTCGAATCTCGCGGTTCACGCTTCTAGGATTTATCCATGAGCAAGCCCTTCGTAGAACCACACATCGGTGATGCACCGCAAGATTTAATTATTGAAGACATCACGATCGGTGACGGCGCCGAAGCCGTCGCCGGTCGTAATGTCCTGGTCCACTACGTGGGCATCGCCGCTTCCACTGGTGAAGAGTTCGACGCCTCCTGGAACCGCAACGAAAAATTTGAGTTCCCCCTCGGTGCCGGCTACGTCATCGGCGGCTGGGATAAGGGCGTTCAGGGTATGAAGGTTGGCGGTCGACGTCGACTGGTCATCCCCGCCCACTTGGGCTACGGCAATCAGGGAGCTGGTGGCGTTATCAAGCCCGGCGAAACCTTGATCTTCGTCGTAGACCTCTACGAAGTTCGTTAAGAACTACTCGTCAATCTGCATTCGGCGCTGTAAGTCGCCGTACCGCTCGCAACAAATTTCTGACACCAAGCGCAAGCGATCATCGACGTTGGCCGTCTGCAGCACTGACTGACGGTCCATGGCGCCCATGGGTGAGAACGAGCAGCACTGCCACGCGGCCACTACGGGGTCGTCGTCAAAGTCACAGATGCTGTTCGCACCCGAATCGATATCGATTTCACTCTCGAGGTGACGAACGGCCCGCACTGAAGAGATCGCTGTACTCAAAATCGCGGGCGTAGGAGTCTCATCATCTTCGAGGAATGAAACTCGGGCGCGGGGGTAGGGCACTTCGCTGAGCCACTCTTCGACCACAAACCGACGCTCACCGCCGGCGATCAAGAAGTAGGTCTCGTTCTCGAGCGGTTGCAGGTGGAGAATCCTTGCGAGCGTGCCAACGCTGGTGCGCACGTCGCCACCGCCGACCTCACTCCCCCGTTCAATAAGACAGATACCAAACTCTCCGTCGGGGCCAATGGCAGCGACCATGTCGCGATAGCGCTGTTCGAAAACGTTCAACGGAATGGGCTGCCCGGGGAAGAGCACCGTTGAGAGGGGGAACATTGGAAGTTCCACAGTCGTTTTCACGTCTGCACCCTAAAGTCAACGCCCGTGTAGTCGGTCAGCGCTCCGAGAAGGCGTCGGCGAGCGCCCGGAAGGCATTGCCGCGGTGACTCAGGGCGTGCTTCTCCTCGGGAGCCAGCTGGGCCATCGATCGCCCTTTCGTCCCCTCTGGTACGAAGATTGGGTCGTAGCCGAAGCCATTCTCCCCGCGGGGCTCCTCGGCAATATGGCCCTCTACTTCGCCATCGACCACAAACCATGAGCCGTCGGGGTAGGCCACAGCCGCCACCGTGCGGAAGCGGGCCGTTCTCTTCGCCGCGTCCACACCCGTCAGTTCACGGAGCATCTTGGCGCAGTTATCGGCGTAGGTCGCATCCTCGCCGGCGTAGCGGGCCGAATAGACGCCCGGTGCGCCATTCAGAACGTCAACAAAGAGTCCGGTGTCGTCAGCGATCGCCGCCATCCCGGTCGCCTCGCAGAGTGCTCTCGCCTTGAGCAACGCGTTTTCTTCGAGCGTCTCGCCATCTTCGATGACTTCAGGAACGTCATCAGGACGAGGAATCAGCGTTACGTCCAAGCCGTCGAGAATGGCCCGGATCTCTTGGGCCTTGTCGGGGTTCGCGGTGGCGAGGACGTAGGTCCTCATCGTTGACGAGGAGTTGGTGCGGTGGCCAGTATCGAACGTTGGGCCTCGATGATGTGCCTGAGTCCACCGTCGGCGAGGTCTAACAGGCTGTTGAGTTCGCTGCGGGAAAAGGCGTTGTGCTCGGCTGTTCCCTGCACTTCGACAAAGTCACCTGATCCAGTCATCACCACGTTCATGTCGACGTCGGCACGGGAGTCTTCCTCGTAGGGAAGGTCCAACATGGGCACCCCGTCAATGATTCCTACAGAAATTGCGGCAATGGCATCGGTCAGCGCGTGCTGGCCAATGACGCCTTCGGCCACAAGACGGGTCAGAGCGTCGTGCAGGGCAACGTAGCCACCACAGATGGAGGCGGTGCGCGTTCCCCCGTCGGCCTGCAGTACGTCGCAGTCGACCGTGATCTGCACGTCGGGCATCAGCTCCAGGTTGGTGACGGCCCGCAGACTGCGAGCAATCAAACGCTGAATCTCTTGCGTGCGTCCCGACTGCTTACCCTTGGCCGCTTCACGACTGGCCCGATCGGGCGTCGAACCCGGCAACATGGAGTATTCAGCCGTGACCCAGCCCCGACCACTGCCCTTGAGCCAGCGGGGTACCTCTTCGGCCACTGAGGCGGTGCAGAGGACGCGAGTCCGTCCGAAGGTGACGAGAACTGAACCGGCCGCGAAGACGGTGAAGTCACGCTCAAAACTCATGGGGCGGAGTTGATCGTTAGCCCGACCATCCGCGCGAAGTACTTCACTCATGCCAAATCCTCTCGAAAGTTACGAGAGAACGGTAGTGCAGTTGGAACTAGAAGTAGATGATTCGCTTGGCGCGCTCGACAACTTCGTCGAGGTCGTCGGTCCAGGCGCCGGTGGAGAGGTACTTCCAGCCATCGTCACAAGCGATGGTGACGATGTGGGCTTCCTGGTCGTCAGGAATCGTCAGAGCGCACTTCACGGCCCCGGCCATGATGGCGCCCGAAGAGATACCGACAAACAGACCGATTTCTGACATGCGGCGGGTCCACTCCAAAGACTCCTTGGGGCGCACGACGACCTTGCGGTCGAGCAGCTCAGCCCCGTTGTTGTCCGTGAAGATTGGTGGGATGTAGCCATCTTCGAGCGAGCGAAGACCGTCAACCATCTCGCCACTCGGTGGCTCAATGGCCCAGACCTGGACGTCAGGACTCTGTTCCTTGAGGTACTTGCCGACACCCATCAAGGTGCCCGAGGTACCGAGACCGGCCACGAAGTGCGTGATCTCCGGAACGTCCTTAAAGATCTCGGGACCCGTGGTCGTGTAGTGGGCCAGCGGGTTAGCGGGATTGGCGTACTGGTACAAAAAGACCCAGTCGGGGTTGTCCTTGGCCAACTGCTGGGCGCGACGAACCGCGCCGTTACTGCCTTCGCTGCCGGGTGACTCAATGATTTCGGCACCCCAGACTTCGAGCAGTTGACGCCGTTCGATAGAAACGTTGGAGGGCAGTACGACCTTGAGGTGGTATCCCCGCATACGACAGACCATCGCCAAGGCAATACCGGTATTGCCGCTCGATGGTTCGATAAGTGTCTGGCCCGGCTTGCCGGGAATCAAACGACCATCAGCTTCAGCCGTCGTAATGAGTGAATAGGCGACGCGGTCCTTGACCGATCCGGCCGGGTTACGACCTTCGAGCTTGGTCCAGATTTTGACGTTGGGCTTAGGCGACAGGGCGCTGGTGTCGATGACCGGCGTATTGCCAATCAGGTCAAGCACTGATCCGTATCGGGTCACGCGAAACCACCAGCGACGGCGGGCAACAACGTCACTTCATCACCGTCAGCGACCGGAGCCTGCAGGCCACCCAGATAGCGAACGTCGTCGTCGTTGACGTAGACGTTCAAGAACTTGTGGAGCGTACCGTCCTCATTAAAGAGCTGGGGCTGCACGCCGGGGTGATCTGAGGCCAACTGGGCCAGAATTTCGCCGATTGTCGAGCCAGTTGCGCTGATGGTTGCAGCGCCGCCAGTGGCACTACGCAAGACGGTGGGAATGCGCACGGTAATCGACACGGGAACCTCGTTTTGTCACTCCGGTCAATTCTTGACCGAACTAGTCACATATTACGGGATTTCCAGAAAGTCGGTACTTATGCCTGTTGAGCCTTGCCGGGACGGTAGACGGCGGCCAACTGGAGCAGCGCTCCGCCGAAGCCCACGACCGTGACGGTGAGGAGGGCGTGCATGGGGCGATCGAACCAGGTAATAAAGGTGTGGGCGTGGTCAATCGAATACTTGCCGCCACCAAAACTGCCAACCGTGATGGCCGAGACGATCAGCATCAAGCAGTACTCAATACCCTGACCGGCGTTGTAAACGAAGAATCCGTTCTTGCGGTGAACGGTGACAATGGCCACCGTCATCAAGGCCACCAAACCGGCGGCGGCCAGTGGCACCAAGAGTCCGAGTGTCAACAGGATGCCAACGCCGATCTCCGTACCGGCGGCCATATAGGCATTGATCTTGCCGGGGCGCATGCCGATCGAGTCGAACCAGCCAGCCGTGCCGGCGAGCTTGCCACCGCGAAAGACCTTGGCGTAGCCGTGGGCCAGAATCATGAGCCCCAGGGCAACACGGGCGATAAGCAGAACGAGGTTAAAACTCGTTGATCCAGTTTCTAACGGCATGGTGATTCCAATCTCTCGACAACGTTGTCTACGCAGACTTTAGGAACCCGGCGAGCAGAATCAGCGGATTGTCACGGTTTCTTCAGTGACGTCGCCATCCACAATGCGATAACTCCGCAAGACCGGTGGCGTTACGCGCAGCGACACCAAGACGTAGTGCCACGACGGATCGGGCGCTTGAGCGATATCGGTCGGGCTCGGGTAGGCGTCACTGTGGGTGTGGGAGTGAAAGCAGCCGGCCACCACTTCCCCACTGTCGTCAGCGGCCCGAAAGGTTCGCAGCAGCACCTTGGGTTCGATTTCGTAGACGCGGGCCGAATCGGCCACGTTCGCACTCGGCACGACTTGGCTGATCACGCCATCGTCGCTGCCAACGAGCAGCCCACACCCTTCATTCGGCAGATTGCGAATGCAGTGCGCCACCATGGCGTCGCGTTGTTCGGAGGTGAGGGTCAGCACGCCTCCACCCTACCGAGACTTCGCCCAATTTCCCGACTCGTCTGTACCATGCTGGGGTGGCCCGTGCGAAAAGAATGCAGGAGCGACGCGCTGCGGCCAAGGCCGACAACCAGGGCGATCGCGTCGTAGCCACCAATCGCCGTGCCCGGCACGACTACGAAATTGTCGACACCTTCGAGTGCGGCATGGTCCTTTCGGGTAGTGAAGTAAAGAGCCTGCGTGAGGGTCGGGCTCAGATCGGGGACGGCTACGCCCGCGTCGAAGACGGTGAACTCTGGCTCTTTGGCACCCACATCCCGCCGTGGGTCTTTGCGGTGGGCTTCGGCTCGCACGACCCCGATCGCCGACGCAAGCTCCTAGTTCACCGCTGGGAGATTGACGAACTCAAGGAACAGACGACTCAGCAGCCCCTCACCATCGTTCCCCTCAAGATGTACTTCAAGGACGGCCGGGCCAAAATCGAAATCGGGCTCGCTCGCGGTCGTAAGTCCCACGACCGTCGCCAGGAACTGGCCAAGAAGGATGCGGAGCGGGAAATGGCTCGCGTGCGCCGCAACGTCGAGAAGTTCGGCTAGGCCGCCTAACCATCCGTCGCACAATGCCGGTACGCTGATCTTCCGGTCATCGTGGCCGTACATGGGGGTGATTGGTTTCGACGTTGGTCGTTGAAGTGAAAGAAGCGAGCCGTGGTCTCCGAATCCACGTTAAAGAGTCGGAAACATAAATAAACGCTAAGCCTCAGCTTGCGCTCGCTGCCTAGTGCA
>CANBVQ010000048.1 GCA_947372925.1 Acidimicrobiaceae bacterium | reverse complement strand
TGAACGGCCAAACTCAAGACGGACGCTTCCGAGAGCGTCTCGAAGTAACCGGGTTCCACCGCACAGCGATAGCGCTTGGCCGTGACGTGCATGGCAATGGCCCGGGTGACCTGGGGCGGAAATACCTTTGCCAAGTATTTGGCTCCAGTCGCCTCATGGTCGTCGTCCACATCTTGATCGTGAACGAGACCTACATCGAGATGGAGCAAGTGGCCAACGTCGTGGAGCAACGTGGCCACAATCAATTCGGGGCTAGCGCCTTCGCGTCGAGCTAACTCGGCACACTGCACGGCGTGCTGATTCTGATTGATGTCTTCACCGTAATAAACAGCACCGTGACGATCGAAGAGTGCAAAGACTTCCTCGACGCTTTGGGCTTGGGGCAGAGCGCTACTCATCGATTAACACTCCCTGAAAATCACCGATTAACGAAAGGCCCGGCTTTTCGCCGCGGTCGCGGGCCTCTTGCCACTCCTGGTGCTTCTGGGCGTAATAGGCGTCGCGAAGATCACCTTCACGCAGCGCGTTGTACGTCGGGTAGAGCGCGCGACGATTCTTTGACGATGTGTTCGGCCCACTGCGATGTGGCGTTCGCGAGTGAAACCAGAGCGTCTGTCCAGCTTTAATCGGTGCGGGAATCCACGTCATTGATTCGACAACTTCGGCCGTGATACAGCCCCGATCATCCATGGGCAGTATTTCGTCGTAGCGCGCACTGACCACGTCGAGGCAACCGTTCTCCACGGTGGAGTCATCGACGGCCACCATGCAGGAGATGTGACTATCAATAAACCGATAGGCCGGAGCATCTTGATGGGGAGCAAATCCGGCACCACCGGTCAACTTGTAGTTGACCTTCTCCTTGTAGAGCACGGCCTCTTCTCCGAGAAGGGCAGAAGCCACATCGAGCATCGCCCCCGTGCGCAAGAGTGTGCGCAAGCCATCATGAAATGGCGTGAAGTTCTCTGTGCGAGCCAACTGCGGGCCGGCCTCAGTCATCTCACGGTGGTGAATCCACTCGCCGCCTTCAAGTGGCCAGGCGGCCACTTCATCGACCCAGTTCTGAAGCTGTTTTGTCTGCTCGACATTCAGGGTGTCGATAAGGACCCAACCCTGCTGCTTAAAGAATTCGACAGCCGGGCCACTGGGGCTATCGAAGGACTGAAGGTTGATTCCCATACCGAGATAGTAGGGGGTCACCATTTCCCTAGAAAACCGCACAGCAAAATATGGAACCGCACAAAAGATTTAGAGTTACCGAGTGTCCACCAACCAACCTCTCGAGCAAATCTCGTGGTCCCACCTAGGAGTGCGACATCACAATGGCGTGGCTATTAATTCGGCGCGAGTGCAGTGCCATCAGCTGGGTATTGATACGAATGTGGAATTACGTCTGCACAACGCGTCACGGCGCGGCATTGATCGCTCTCTGACCCCCTTTCTCCCTATTGCCTCTGCTGTTGCTTGGATCACCGACCGACCGATCTACATGGATGGCGTGGTTAACAACGTTGCGCTCGAAGGTGCCCAAACCAGTGCTCAACTACTAGCTAACGCCCCACGACTCATCACCGCCCGACGCATCAAACCAGCCTGTTCTCGTCGGCGAGCCCGCGGTACTGGTATTTGGTTTTCGCGAGGTGTGGACTCACTGAGCGCGCTCTATGAAAACTTTGATGAAATCGATGTACTGCTCGGGCTCGAATTTATTGATGCCCCTTACGGCAATGAACCCCAGCGAGCGATTTGGGCTGAAACTACTGTGGCCGCCGAACGCGTCGGGAAACCACTGATGCACCTTTCAACGAACGCTCGAACGCTGCTCGATCCACTCGCCGGATGGGACTTCACGCACAGTTCAGTATTTTCAAGCCTCGGACTCCTCTGCGCGCCACGATTAGCAGTCGCCTGGTTATCGGGCGGACACCGCGAGACCACCAGTCAGTTTCAACCTTCCAACCGAAATGATGTCCAGCAATCCTGGTCATCCAGCCAAATGGCAGTTGGTCAACCCCCGGGCGAAACTCGACGCAATCTGAAAGCCGCCATTATTGCGGGCGAGCCCGTGGCCCAAGAGTTTCTTCGAGTTTGCTGGGAAGCTGATCGGGCTCTCAACTGTGGCACTTGCCTCAAATGTCTCATGACAATGACCAACTTCGCCTTTTCTGACCAACTCGAACCAATGGCCGCTCGCTTCGAATGTGACTTGAGCCTGGAGAGAATTGCATCACTCGAACTCGCCGGGAAGGGGGTTGGCTCAATCCTGCTTCTCGATGACATGCTCGAAGAGATGCCGCCCTCCGATCTTCGAACTGCGTGGGAACTCGCTCGCCGAACCTTTGAGAAATCACCCGAAGAGCTACGCACTACGTACTACTTATAGCGATCCACTTCCGAGCGGCCAGAACTTTCTATTGGGGAGAGTAGGGTTCTCGCAAGATGAAACCTTCTGTGTTGGTACTCGGAGACGTCTGTCGCTCTGATGAATACCATCTAGGCGACGAAGCCATGTTTCAAGTGGCCATCGAATACCTCCAAGGACCCGGTGAATGCGAAGTCACCGGCATCGTCGAAGATGT
The DNA here is from genome assembly GCA_947372925.1 of Acidimicrobiaceae bacterium. Classification (GTDB taxonomy): domain Bacteria; phylum Actinomycetota; class Acidimicrobiia; order Acidimicrobiales; family RAAP-2; genus RAAP-2. Next base: position 5,280 of record CANBVQ010000048.1, on the reverse strand, counting down.
CGATTTGGCGCGGAGTCGCTACGGCATTAGTGGCGTAAAGGGATACACGTTTCCCAACAATGGTGTGGCCGAACAGTTACCCGGCCTGGCATTACTACTTACAGACACCACTCGTAATAGTGAATTGCATGCGGCGATGCAGAGCGCGTCATTGGTACTTATTGCTGGGGGTGGCAACCTCGCCTCAGGTTTTTCATATCTCATCTTGGAACGCCTCGCCATAACACGACTCGCTCGTCACTACGGCGTACCCGTCGTCTTCATGTCCCAGTCCATAGGACCTTTCTATAACGAAGATGAACGCCTTGCCGTTACCGAGATGTTGAGCGATGCCGTACTCGTTGGCGTTCGGGAACTCACGACGTGGCGCGAAGTAATTGATTTGGGGATCGCGGACACGAAGCTACGCATGACAGGTGATGACGCACTGGAGCTCTGCGGCGAAGCTCTAAGTCCAGCCGTCGACGGACCCGTACTGCTCTCTATCGATACGCATCTGTGGCGTTCAGAACCTGAATCTTGTGCGTCACTCATTGTGGAAGCATTCACTTTCGCCCAGCGTGAAGGTCTTTCGGTGACGGTGTTACCCCAGACCTGGAAGCTCGAGGAAGTCGGCGAGGAGTCTGACGCGTGGGTCTCGCAACAAATTGTTGACCTCGCCATCCAAACATTTCCGGATGTGGCCGTCAGCATCATCGAGATGCAAGATGGTCGAGACATTGCGCGCATCGTTTCAACTGCACGCGTTGTGATCTCCAGTAGGTACCACCCCGTGGTGTTCGCCACGGCCGCCGGTAGGCCCTGTGTCTTTGTGAGCTCCAACAACTACACGCGACGCAAAGGTGAGGGCTCACTGATCATCAGTGCGACCCCCGGTGTCGTCTTGGATGCCCCCGTTGCTCCCGGCCGCTTGACCACCGCGCTCGCCAGTGTCACCAGTCAAGACATTTCAGTCCGTCACACCGCACGCCTTCGTGAACTCGCCCAGTTTCGCCGTTCGACATACGACGCAATACGCGAGCTGGCCCACACCGGTCGACAGGCAGAATTACCTCGAATTGCCATCTGCACGATTGTCGCGGGTAACTACTTGGCCCAGGCCATGGGACTCGAAGCGTCTGTAGCGACATGGCACCCCGAAGCCTCCATGATCACCTTGATAGCCGATGATGCCTCGATTGCTCGAACCGACGGGCGCATGAGTGTTGGCCAGCTACAGCTCCCCCATGGCGAACTAACCAAGATGGCGGCGATGTACGACGTCACGGAATTCTCGACGGCCCTGAAGCCGTGGCTACTCTCGCAACTACTCGAGCAGGGCTTTGATCAGGTTTGGTACATCGATCCCGATATCCGCCTCTTCGCCCCCCTCGCCCCAGTCCGCTGGAGCCTTCAGGAGCACGCCGTCGCTCTGACGCCCCACGCCCTTACGCCCTTCCCGCGTGACACCATGGGCCCCAGCGAGAGCGTTATTCGTCATGCGGGTATTTACAACCTGGGCTTCATCGGAGTCGCGCCACGGGCCAAGGAATTTCTCAAGTGGTGGGGTGAACGCTTGCTCACCGATTCAGTGGTCGACCTCAACTCGGCACTATTCACCGATCAGCGGTGGGTGGACTTTGCACCGGCAATCACTGACGTCACGGTCCTCGATGCCCCTGGGCTGAATGTGGCCTATTGGAATTTGCACGAGCGAGTCGTTGAGAAGGATCCCAATGGCACGTATCTCATCAATCGCGAGCCCCTCTACTTTTTTCACTTCAGTGGATTTGATCCAAGAACGCCGTTGAAATTGACACGTCACGCTGGCGACAACCCGCGCGTGAGTGTCCATAGCTACGAGGCGTTACCGGAAATTGTTGCCAACTACGTCGAAGACCTCAGTACAAATGACTTCAGAACGCGAGTGATTGCTCCCTATCAATGGGGTACGTCGGCGGGAGGCGTGCCGCTTGACCGCATGATTCGCAAGGCCTACCGAACCGCCGTCTTAACATCACCTGACGCCACTCCACCAAGCCCGTTCGCTCCCGAGGAGACAGTCGCATTCGAAGAGTGGCTCACACTAATTCTTGGACCGCACTGGCGCCTCGTCCCCTCCTTGTTACGTGACATGTGGGACCAGCGGCAGGACTTTCAACAAACGTTCCTGCTGCCCTGCGGCACCGGCGCGTCGAAGTTTCTCAAGTGGGCAGAAACTAACCCCTGGATTCCCACCGAGGTCCAAGAACTTTGCGTCAAGGGCCTAGAGCTTCTCGACGAGACAGCCGAGGCGCTCAATCCCCGAGGGATCAATGTTGTCGGGTACTTTCACGCCGGCATCGGTCTCGGCGAGGCCAGTCGTCGTACCGCATCGGCACTTCTGGGGACAGGCCTCCCACTCCACTTTGTCGGCGAGACTGCCGACTTGGCCAACGGGCGCAGTTCATTCAAGAGCCCCGTCCACACCAATCTTCGGTACACCCACTCCATCGTCGCCGTCAACGCCGACGCCGCAACACCAGTGGTTGAACGCTACGGCATACGTCGTGAACCAGGTCGACGGAACGTGGGTCTTTGGTTTTGGGAACTCGAACTATTTCCAACCCAGTTCGCACCGGTGTTTTCCTACTTCGACGAAATCTGGGCCGCGTCCACCTTTATGCAAAAAGCTATTGAGGCCGTGTCTCCGATTCCGGTTCACAAGACCATCATGGAGATTCCGCTCGTTCAAAAAGAACACCTGCCGGATCGACGTGCAGTCGGATTCGATGATCGCTTCACGTACTTCTTTACCTATGACGCCAACTCAATATTCCTGCGCAAGAACCCACTTGCCGTCATCGCGGCCTATCGCGACGCCTTTACCGATGGCGGCGACACGCGACTCGTTATTCGCACCATGAATTCCACTCGTCACCCCGAAGACTTTGGACAACTACTCGCCGCGGCCGGTGGGCGAGCCGACATTGACATCATTGACGCCACGAGGAGTTTGGCGATAGCCAAAGCCGAGATTGCTCAGGCCGACTGTTTTGTTTCACTGCACCGTTCTGAAGGTTTCGGTCTGAATATCGCCACGGCGGCCGCGGCCGGTACGCCAGTAATTTCGACGAACTACTCCGGTCCCACTGACTTTCTGGTACCCGAGAGCGCATGGTTCACGGACTATCGAATGGCAAAGGTGGGCGATGGCGCAGCCCCCTATCCACCTTCCGCACTGTGGGCGGAACCAGACCATGAGCACGCGGTGGCCAATTTCCGTGACGTCTTCAATGCCAGTAATCGCCAGGACCGCGCTGCCGTCGGTCGGGAGTTTCTTCGTGAGAACTATTCCTACGATCGCTCCGTTGATCGGATGATTGATTTAGTCAAACAGGAGAACCTATGAGCGAACACAACGACCTTCGAATCATCGAATTGCAGGGTGCACTCGACGACGCGCTCACCGAAGTGGCGCAGCTCACGCGCGCCTTACGTGAATCACATGCTCGTATCGTCGAAATGGTTGACGCTCCATTACCCCGTGTGATGATTCCAGGTCGGGTGAGCACCAACCAATTTGATCTGCTGGCAACGCGAACGTTCCGCTGGTCTCGTCCGGCACGGCGCATCTACGCAAAGATTCGTTTTGGTGATGCCCGGCGGGTGCCGCCCAGCCCCAAGCGCACACCAAGTCAATAGTGCCCTGAGGTCTTAGCCTCACGCTGTTCAGCAGTTCCATTTTGGATTTGCCTTCAGACGAATCTGACGAGAACCAACCACTCCGTCAATTCGATGACTTCCATTGAGTCGTTGATGGACCACGCCTGGGTTTTCAGCATCAACGGAAGTGTCGACCTAACCGTTCCCGCCTCAAGCTCATTGTGATCGCCACCGACAACATGGCAACGATTATGACGAGCGCAATATAGGTATTCAGGTGGATCCAATGCGAGATTGTCATCTTGATACCAACAAAGACGAGGATGCCTCCCAGCGCGTGCGACAGAAAGTGAAAACGTTCCTTCGCATTGGCCAGGAGAAAATACATGGCGCGTAGTCCCAGAATCGCGAAGGCGTTCGAGGCGAACACGATGTAGGGCTCTTTAGAAACTGCGAGGATTGCCGGCACCGAGTCCACCGCGAAAACCACGTCGGCAATAGACAAGGCAACACACGCCGCCAGCAATGGAGTGGCTGCGCGACGACCATTCAACCGAGTGAAGAACTTCTGCCCGTCGAGCTTCTCGCTGATCGGCATAACTTTGCTCAGGAGCCCCATTCCCGGAGCCGCGCTGCGCTCATCCTCGTCGTTGCGGTGGCGAATTACTTTCGCGCCGGTGTAGATCAGAAATAGGCCGAAGACAACGAGCAGCCACCAAAACTTACCGAGCAGGGCGCTTCCCACCACGATGAAGACCGCGCGCATCACGATGGCTCCGACGATGCCCCAGAACAAGACTCGGTGTTGGTAGCGCAATGGGATTGACATGGCCGTGAATAGCATCGACCAGACAAAGACGTTGTCGACACTGAGCGACTCTTCAATCAGGTAGCCGCTGATGTACTCACCAAAGGCCTGTTGACCGTAGGCAATCGCGATGAAAATCGAAAAGCCCAAACCGCATGCCACCCAGGCCATCGACTCCATTGCTGCCTGACGAGGCGACGGTTCATGTGCGTGTCGGTGGCGATAAAGGTCGATGGCCAATAGCGTCACGATGACTGCGGCGAGCCACAGCCAAGCGGTAAGAGAGATGTCGAGGTCGACGAAATTTGAAGAAGTGGTAGTTGCCAGCATGATCGTCACAACTCTCGATCAGTACGAGCTGAAGGCAATAATGCCATCAGCGTCTCGAAGTTGGAACGCCAGCGAGAGTTGGCGTAGTGGGCGGGTACGTGACATGGTGACCTCCGTGAATCGGGTCCGGATTTCGGTACCCTGCTTGATTCTCGGAAGGTCTCTCCGCTGCAGTAAAACAGCTGGCCGCGCCGGGTAAACAACACCGTGATGACGACGGGCCTCGTGGGATACTCCCCTTCTTAAGTAGAGACTATAAAAGGGCAACTTTGTGTGTCAAGCATTTTGGAGCCCCCGGGAACGAAGGCTCCAGGGGACTCATTTGAGTCAAATCCATGCCCTTGGCGTCGAGTCCGAATCGGGCGATTCCAAATGGTGCGGCTGGAGGGATTCGAACCCCCGACCCTCGGTTCCGTAGACCGATGCTCTAATCCGCTGAGCTACAGCCGCAATGATGCAAGGAGAAGACTTTAGCAGAGCCACCCTTGCTAGTAAATATTGGCTTTTCTTGGAGTAAA
>CANBVQ010000047.1 GCA_947372925.1 Acidimicrobiaceae bacterium | reverse complement strand
GAGATTACTCAGATTTGGTACACCCGAAGGCGAGGTGGCTTTTGCGCTACTCCGCCTCAACGGCCGCAATCATCGCCTGCACGGCGTGATTGAGATTGATTGGGATGAGCTCAATCTCCCCATGGTCACGCTTCCAAACGCGAAAGAGTCCATCAGCAAATCCCTGGCCAATTTCATCGAAGTTTGTGAAGTCAAGTTCAACTTTTTCGAAGCCCTCGAGTCGCGCACTCAGCAACTTGGCCTCCGTCCGAGAAATAAACATGCCTTCCGAAAAGAGTTCGACTTTGAGAGACGTGCGATTGAGGCGATGGGTCACTGGGTCAGAGACTTGTCGCATGACATCTTGCAACGTGACGGTCACATCGCGAGGAAACACACAACGGACCAGAGTGCCTTGCTTGTAGTGCGGGAGGGCTCCTACCGCATAGTCATCGGTCTCCGCGTCGACTTTCCACGAATACTTATTAGCTATGAGGGTGAAGAGCGAGGTCATCTTCGAGGTCAAGAAGATTCCAAGGCCGCTATGGCGATCGGGGGCAGATGTTTGCTTGCCCTTGGAGAGCTCGCCAATCGATTGAAAATTACTTGTGAACCCCTTGACTCTCGCAGCGCCTCGAAGGCTCCGACGCCATTGTCTTCGACTTCAAAGGTGACAGTCGATTTTGTGAGAATCCATCGGATGGAAAGTGAAGTCCCCAAGGAGTGATCGATTGCATTGTTAACCATTTCAGTGAATGTGAAATTGAGAACACCCAAGATGGGACCACTGAGCAGATCTGGATCTAACACCCCAAGGGCCTTTTTCTCGGCGGCCCAAACCTCATGTTCCATTTGCCCGTGGAGGGGGTAGCCGGCCACACGATCAGCCCGCAGTCGATACCGACTCGATCTCCTCGATCCCTCTGGTACGAGGACACCTTCGTCACTCAACCGCCGAAGGTGGTAGTGGGCAGCCTGGCGTGTCACACCCGCGGCAGTTGCCAATTCTGAGGAACTCACCGTTTCCTTCGAGGCCAGAATCACGAAGATGGTGGCGGGGATTGAACTGGGCGTGTTCATGTGATCCCTCCGTCAAACGTAATTTCGCGTATATCTTTACTTTTTTACTTAAATCCCCGGTATGGAGAATTTGAGTCAAAAAGTAAAGAGTTACTGAGCACCAACTCTGACTAGGTGCATCAGGGCAGATTCACCATTTTCTCCACACTTACGCTCGTCCAGCGGGGAACTCCGGACTTTGAGAAGGTCAACTAGGGTTTCGATATGCCACAAAGCGTCAAGCACTTGCGGACCAGTTGGGCACTCTCACTGATTCTGCTCTTTGGCCTCTGGACCCGCCTCAGTGGATTCTCCAGTCATCAGCTCTGGTTCGACGATGCCTGGGTCGCGGTGCCGACCAAGGTCCCACTGGGCGAAGCAATCCACATGGTCAATACCACCCCCCTCTTCAGCATCTTCATGCGCCAGTGGATCTTGTGGGGCTCTGACGCCACGTGGTGGGCCCAAATCCCGGCCTTCGTCACCGGACTCATCGCCATCGTGGCCGTCTACCGACTCTTGAAATACTTCGGATCCACCGAGACGCTGAGTCTGTTAGCGGCCCTCGTCATCGCGGCCAGCCCCATCGTCATCGATTACTCCACCCGACTCAAGCAGTACAACCTCGACATCATCTTCGCCTGCCTCATTCTCTGGCTGGCCGAGAAGTGGCGTCGCACGCCCTCGCTTCGCGGGGCCTTGACGTTGGCACTCGTCAGCGTGCTCTCGCTCCTAACGTCGGCAAGTTCGATTGTCATTGTCGCCCCCGTCCTCGGGGTCGCTGCGCTGCTCGCTTGGCGCGAGAAGGCACGTCGCCTGCAGGTCGGCGCTCTTCTGGCCATCGTTGGGGTCGGCTTCGTTTTCGAATGGATCGTTTGGCTCTCACAGCTCTCGCACGGTCTCTACGTGGGGTGGCGCAACCGGGGCTACCTCCTCGACACTCGTAGCTTTCACAAACTGGCCTTCTCACTGCAGACCATGGGGTCACAGTTCTTCCACTGGATGCTGGATCTACCAACGGGCCACAAACCCGACCCCGATCACCACATCACCCTGCTCGGACTCACAATCTCGGCCCTCGTAGCCCTCTTCTTAGTGGCGCTCGTCGCCGGGACGTTGTGGCGCTATCTACGACGCCCGCTCAGTACACCGGAGCCACTCGTGATTGCCGCCCTGGCGCTCACCTTCTCGGCCGCCTTGGCCCTCGTGCGACGAAGCCCCTTTGGTGGCGGTCGTACCGATGAAGTGATCTATCCCGCACTGCTTCTGCTCATGGCCGCGTTGTTTACCCAACTCCAACCACGAGTACGGCGCGTCGTTCCGCAGGCCACCAAGGTCTTGATTGTCGTCAGCGTTGTGGCTCTTCTCTTCGTCGGACTAACGAACCGCGCCCACTATCCCTCCATCGATTTGAAGACACCCGTGGCCCAAATGGAAGCGGCCCGCCAACCAGGCGACATTGCGGTCATCGATCCGTGGCTGGGATTCACGTGGGCCGCGGCCGACATTCCGACCTTCACCGTGTCGTGCCAGAAGTTCATGTTCGACTGGTCACAGGGTTTTCACATCAACGGCAATTCGCAGTACGTCTTCAGCGAGAACTACTTCTTCCCCAGTTGGGTCTATCCCTATCTCAAAGACGACACCACCCGACTCTGGTACGTGGCCGAAACGGGCAGTCCGGCGTGGCCCGCCACATCGCCCCAGGACCAGATCTACGTGACGCGCAATCTGGCCGCCCTACTCAAACTGGGTTGGTACGAGACGGGTCGTTCCTTCAGCGGTGATCACGTCAAGATTGTGGAACTGAAGTTCCGCAGTGGGCAACTACCCGACTAACTACCGAGGGTCGATGGGCGTAATGATGCCCAGGTCCATTTCGATAGCTTCGGCGGCGTCGAGACAGAGGTCTTCGCGGAAGCGACGAGACATGATCTGCGCGCCCACCGGCAGTCCGTCAATGACACCCGTCGGCACGCAGGCGGCCGGGAGGCCCATCAAGTTGGCCGGGAGAACGAACCGGAAGATTTCGGCAACCTGCATCGCCGTCTCGGCGCTCTCGATGTCGAAACCTAGGTGGAACGGGGGCTGCGTCCAGGTGGGGCCAACAATCAACGGATAGTCGAAGAAGAAGGCTTGCCAGGCACGGGCCACTTTGTCGCGGAGCTGGTGGGTGGCAAAAACGCTCTCCAAGGTTGGTGGCGGGAAGGCCCCGTTCGTCAGCTCCAAGAACCGCAGTCCGTCCTTACCCATGACCATCTCCAGGATGGGCTGCGACATGGCCGTATCCGACATGATGAGCTCGCTCCACGCCAGGTAGGACTCAATCAAGAGCGGAGGCATCACTTCTTCGACTTCGTAGCCGGCCCGTGAGAGGGCGTCACCGGCCCGCTTAACGCCTTCGGCGATGCTCGGGTGGGTCGAACCACCTTCGGGGTGCGTGACGAGGGCGACACGCTTTGAGGCCGGTGCGCCACCGAGTGGAGCATCAACGGCGAAGGGGTCACGTGGGTGGGCGCCCATCACGATTTCGAGACCGGCGCGAACGTCGGCCACGCGGCGAGCCAAGATGCCCTGGTCCAGCATGATCTGGGCGCTAATCGTTTGGTTCATGGCGGCCGTCTCGTTCCCAGCGGGGATGCGACCGATGCTCGGCTTGATTGAAGCAATGCCATTGCAGAAAGCCGGGTTGCGGACCGAACCACCGATGTCGTTGCCGAGACCGATGGGGCTCATGCCTGACGCGATGGCGGCACCTTCACCGCCACTGGAACCACCGGCGGTGCGCTCATAGTCCCAAGGATTGTGGGTCGCTCCAAAGAGCGAAGAGACCGTGTTGATTCGAAGTCCGAAGTCGGGCATGTTGGTGCGACCAATCGGCACACCACCGGCCCCCTTCATGCGCTCCACGACGGGAGCGTCACTCGGCGCGATGAGGTCCTTCATCGACTCGGCCCCCTCGTGGGTTGGGGAGCCCGTGTAGTCGATGTTGGTCTTGATGGTGAAGGGCACTCCGTGGAGACGACCCAGTGGCTTGCCGGCCTTTTGGTGGGCGTCGGCCGCGTCGGCCGCAGCTCGGGCCTGGTCGGTAAGAACTTCGACAACGGCGTTCACGCGGCCATTAACGGCGGCGATGCGATCAAGGTGGGCGTCAACGACTTCGCGAGACGAGGTCTCCCCCGCGGCGATGAGTGCCGCCAGTTCACCCGCCGACTTGCTCCAGAGCTGTTCTGCCATGACTTCCCCCTTGTGAGTTCTTGGGGGTAGTTTGCCACGCCCGAGGCGTGGCGGGAAAATCAACCGAAGCGGCCCTGGATGTAGTCCAACGTGCGGGGATCTTGGGGGTCGTTGAAAATCTTGGTGGTGGGGGCGAACTCAATGAGTTCACCGGCCCGGTCCTCGGCCATCAACAAGAAGGCACAGTCGTCCGAGACGCGGGCGGCCTGCTGCATGTTGTGGGTCACGATGACGATGGTCACACGATTCTTCAACTCCACCATCAGCTCTTCGATTCGCTGCGTCGACACGGGGTCCAACGATGACGTTGGTTCGTCCATCAGGAGAACCTCGGGCTCGACCGCGAGGGCGCGAGCAATACAGAGACGCTGCTGCTCACCACCGGAGAGCGTAGAGGCGTGGGCCTTCATGCGTCCCTTGACGCTGTCCCACAGGGCGGCTGAGATGAGGGCCGATTCAGCGGCTTCATCGAGAATGGACTTCTTCTTGATGCCGTTGAAACGAAGGCCGGCCACCGCGTTGTCGTAGATCGACATCGTGGGGAAGGGATTAGGGCGCTGGAAGACCATGCCAATACGGCTGCGGAGCAGCGTGGTCGGGAGGTCGCCGTGGTACACGTTGACGTCACCGAGCTCGATCTCGCCTTCGACCTTGGCACCCTTGGTGAGGTCGTGAAGTCGGTTGAGTGCACGCAACAGCGTCGTCTTACCTGAGCCGGAGGGCCCAATCATTGAGGTGACCTTGTTGGCCGCGACGTCGAACGTGACGTTGCGTACCGCGGTGCGGCCATTGAAGGAGACGCTCACGTCATGCAGTCGCATGGCGGGACGTGGCAGTAGGGCCACGGCCTCCAGCCCCTGACTCGCCGTTGTCGCGATTGGCTCTTGTTCCACGATGTTTCCCTCCATTAGTGACGTTCCCTTCTCATAAACGCCGCGATTAGACGGGCGCTGACGTTAAGCAGTAAGACGATGATGACCAAGATCAGACCCACGCCCCATGCGGCGGTGTGCTGACTGTCGTAGGCCGCCGATGCGTATTCGTAAGTCATCAGCGGCAGTGCGGACATTGAGTGGAAGGGATTCCAGTCAAAGCGAATCGAGGCACCGATCACGAAGAGCAGAGGTGCTGTTTCGCCGATGGCTCGCGCGAGGGCAAGCAATACCCCGGTGATGATGCCGGGAGCGGCGACGGGCAGGACAACCTTGAGTGAGACCTTGGACTGGCGGGCACCCAGTGCGAGGCCGGCTTCGGTCAAGGTTCGAGGAACGGAGCGCAGGGCCGTTTCAGCGGCCTTGGTGATAACAGGCGTCATCAACATGGCGAGGGCCACGGCTGCAGCAAATCCGGAGTAGGCGTGCATGTTGGTCACGATGTAAATAAAGGCGAAGATACCGAGCAGGATTGACGGCAGGCCCGTCATAATCTCCGTCACGCGACGCAAACCATTGGCCCATCGTGTTTCCGTCTCGGCCAAGTAGAGCCCGAGGATGATGCCAAGCGGTACGGCCATCAGTGCGGCCACTCCGTCGACGACGAGCGAGCCGATAATGGCATTACCTACGCCACCAATGTTTTCTTGGTCAAAGATCGTTGGCTGGAGCGGCGCCTGTGTGAGGAACGTCCAGGTCAAAACCTTGCCACCTCGAACAATGAGGGCGGCGATTACCAAAAACAGTGGCACTACTGCAACAGCCAGACAGGCTGAGAGCAGTGTCGTAAAGAGAGCGGAGCGCGTTGCACGACGACGTTGCGTCTTGGCGGCCGTGGCCTGCACGAGGCGACGGCGTTCAAGCATGGGGTCCGGTGGCAGCTGGGCGAGAAGATCGGTCATACCGCATCCTTGGTGCCGCGTCTCACGAGGGCCCGAGCGAAGGCATTAACACTGGCGGTCATCACCATCAAGATCACCGCGAGGGCACCTAGGGCGGCGAGGTGCATCGCTGGAGCGTCGGTGTACTGCGTCGCGATGGTCGATGCCAGCGTCGAGCCAAGAGAAAAGAGTGAGTGAGGCATCGAAGGGCTCGATCCGATAACCATGGCTACGGCGATGGTTTCACCTAGCGCACGACCGGCGCCCAGTGAGACTGCGCCAAGGAGTCCAATCTTCGCGTTCGGAAGGACAACGCGAGTCAGGACTTGGCTGCGGGTGGCGCCAAGTGAGAGCGCGCCTTCGACGAGGTCACGGGGCACCGTGGCGATGACGTCACGCGAAATCGCGACGATGGTTGGGAGCACCATGACGGCCAGCACCATGCTGGCCGTGGAGATACCGAGCCCAATGGCGTTACCACTGAAGGGCCAACCACCGTTGGTGAGTGTTGCGAGCCAGGGCTGCACCGTCGTCGACATCCAGGGCACAATGACGTTGAGACCCCAGAGTCCGTAGACAACGGAGGGTACGGCAGCGAGAAGTTCGACCGTGGTCGTGAGGGGGCCAGCGAGACGTCGCGGCACCAGGTAGTTAAGTGTGAGTGCCGTTCCGATCCCAACGGGCACGGCAAAGAGAAGTGCTACGCCCGTAGTGATCAACGTGGCGAGAATGAGGGCGAGACCACCAAAGTTTTCCTCGGCGGGCGACCAGTTGGTGCCCGTGAGGATGTGGAGACCGTAGGCCGACCAAGCGGGCCACGACTGGTGAATAACACTCCACGCAAAGAGCGCGAGTACTGCCGCAAAGAGTAAAGCCACGCCCCGAAGGACGTAGCTGTACGTACGACCGGACTTGGCCCGGGGCATAGTGCCCCGGGCCAAGCCGCGTTCGATCAGTTCTGAGGAACTTTGAACTGTCATTGTCTACTCAGAACCAAACTTTCCGTACTACTTAAGGACGACTGCGCCGTTGTAGGTAACAGTCTTCAGAGCGTTACGAGTAACGGTCTGGGCCTGGGTTGGCAATGCAACGTAGCCCTGTGAAACTGCAACGTCCTGACCCAAGGTCACACCAGTGCCGGGAGCGTTGTGGGCGAGCCAGTCAACGAGCTTGACGGTCAACTCAGCCTGAGCGAGTGACGAAGCAGCGTCGGTCTGGTTCTTGCGCAACATGACCCAGCTGTAGCCCGAGATGGGGTACACGGTCTTGCCCAGTGGGTTCACAATCGAGAAGTCGGTCGAAGACACGGTGGGCTTGGTTGCGGCCGCAGCAGCGATGCTGGCTGGGGTGACGTCAACGGCAACACCGGACTTGTTAACTACGAATGCTGAGTCGAGGGTCCGGTTCAAGAGAACGTAGGAGTACTCAACGTAGCCAATGGAGTTGTTGGTGTTCTCGAGGTTGGTAGCAACACCCTGGTTACCTGAACCACCGACGAAACCGTTTGAACCGGTGACCAACGAGGACTTCGAAGCCGAGGCCGTGAAGATGGTTGGTGCAGCAGCGTGCAGGTAGTCAGTGAAGATGTAGGTGGTACCTGAGGAGTCTGAGCGGCCGTTCACGATGATGTTCGCGGAAGGCAGTGCACAGCTCTTCTTACCCTTAACCGTTACAACCCACTTTGGGTTGGCGGCGCAGATGGCGGCGTCATTCCACTTGGTGATTGCACCGGTGTAGATCTTGGCAATGATGGTCGAAGTCACGTTGAAGTGGTTCTTCGCGTACAGCTTGTTGCCAGTGATTGACGTGTTGTGGAACGCAATAGCCACACCACCGAGAGCAACGGGAACCTGAA
>CANBVQ010000046.1 GCA_947372925.1 Acidimicrobiaceae bacterium | reverse complement strand
CGTTCCGCCACCTTTTCGACCTGCTCGTGAAGCGTTGCGGTCAGTTTGGCCATTTCATCTCGGGCCCGTTCGGCCTCCGCACTGAGTCCGGCCAAGTGGTCGAGGTCCCACCACGTCGTTACGGGTTCTAGAACGTCGCCGAGAAACTGACTCAATCCGTAGATGCCCTCTCGCGCGATTCGTACCGCGTGGCGCGTAAAGCCCGGGATACCAGTTCCTGGCATGGCGAAACTCATGGCTTGCTTCGTAGCGGCAATCATCATGGCGCTCGGATCAATGACAAATGCCGCTTTGGCGAGGTCGCGGTAGAACATGTAGTGCTTGGTCTCGTCGCCAGCGATGAGACCAAGAATGCGTCGGCCCATCACATCTTCTTTCGGCAACTTGGTGGCCGTATTGCGGTGAGCAATTTGTGTCGCGCGCTCCTGAAAGGCCACGTACGTGATCAAATCTGCAAGAGATTCGGGGTGCGGCACTTCGCCCGTCTTCATCTGAACGCGGCGACCTTCTTCCAAAAGGACGGGGTCGATGCAACGGCTGATGTGGACCCAGTCGCGCATCACCATGGCATGGCGGTTTTCTTCCATCGTCCACTGGTGATTCCAGTCAGCTAGCGGGTGCCCCGCACTGGAGTGGCTCAACAGCGTGTTGGTGTAATACGGCAAATTGTCTTCAGTCAAGAGGTTGACGTAAATGGCACTGCGTACACCGGCGGCGAGTGGGTAGTCCTCGGCCGACCACGGCGACTCCGCAAAATCGCGACCTGTACCCCAGTTGACCGCTTCGTGCGGAAACCAATCCCGGGGTGCTTCGAGGTGTCGGTTGTAGAGCGCCTCAACATCAGGGGCGATCTCTTCAAGAAGATCAACGTGACCATGAGGCCGCTTAAGAATTGACATGTGGGCCTCGTAGATAGGACGTACTTAGGACACTACGGGTAAGAGATGGGCCGAGGGGACGTAATTGTCACCGAAGTGGCGTATCGTGACGGTCTATGGCAGCCCTTGGAAATCCGGAACTGAATCGAATCGTGGCCGCGGCACAGACCCCATTGTGGGACGTGACGACCGGCGAAGGTAACACCATCATGGCCACGCGTGATTCCGGCGTCGACGGCATGCCCTATGTCGTGATTATCGGTCGTAGCGGTCGAGGATACCGAGCTTCGCTCTACATGCCGGGTGATGACATCACTGTTGAGGGTGACGTCATCGGTGAAGTCGCTGGCAACCCGCGTGAAATTGGTCGTCAAATTCGAGCCCTGCTCGAAGACGCGGACCTCAGCTCGAACTAGTCGCGCACCAACGGCTTGTAACGAAGTCGGTGCGGCTGATCGGCGCCAGCCCCGAGGCGCTTACGGCGATCTGCTTCGTACTCTGAGAAGTTTCCTTCGAACCAGCGGACATCGGCCTCATCTTCAAATGCGAGAACATGGGTCGCAATGCGGTCTAAGAACCAACGGTCGTGACTAATCACAACGGCACAGCCGGGAAAACCCAGAAGAGCTTCTTCGAGTGCCCGCAATGTGTCCACATCGAGGTCGTTCGTCGGTTCGTCGAGCAGCAGTACGTTGCCGCCGGCACGCAGGACCTTTGCTAACTGAACGCGGTTGCGCTCACCACCGGAGAGCTGTCCAACGATCTTCTGCTGGTCACTCCCCTTAAATCCGAAGCTCGCGACGTAGGCACGGGCGTGGATCTCGCGACGTCCGACCATGATGTGCTCATCACCACCACTGATTTCGTCAAAGACGGTGGCGGCCGAATCGAGATTGTCGCGCGACTGGTCGACGTAGGCCAACTCCACCGTGGGCCCCACGGTGAGCGTTCCTCCATCGGGGGTCTGCTCCTTGGCCAGCATGCGAAACAGCGTGGTCTTTCCCGCACCGTTAGGTCCGACAACACCAACGATGCCACCGGGGGGCAGAATAAAGTTCAGGTCATCCAGCAGCACTCGATCGCCAAAACTCTTTTGCAAATGTTCGGCGTTAATGACGAGGTCGCCAAGACGGGGACCGGGTGGAATCGTTATTTCCATCTTGTCGGGACGCTTGTCGGCCGACTCTGATTCCGTCACCAGATCGTTGAAGGCATTGAGGCGAGCCTTGCCCTTACTCTGACGAGCCCGAGGCGACATACGAATCCATTCGAGCTCTCGCTGGAGGGCTTCTTGGCGGTTCTTGTCGGCCTTCTCTTCGGCCGCCAGTCGGTCCCCCTTCTGCTCCAGCCAGGAGGAATAGTTACCCTTCCAAGGAATACCGGCGCCGCGGTCGAGTTCAAGAATCCATTCGGCCACGTTGTCTAGGAAGTAACGATCGTGAGTAATCGCAACGACCGCGCCGGGATACTCCTGCAAGGCTCGCTCGAGCCACGCCACTGACTCGGCATCCAAGTGGTTCGTGGGCTCGTCCAGGAGAAGCAGGTCGGGCTTAGAGAGCAGGAGGCGACAGAGGGCCACCCGGCGGCGCTCACCACCGGACAAAACGGTGACATCGGCGTCGGGAGGTGGAAGACGGAGAGCTTCCATGGCGATATCAAGGGTGCGTTCAAGATCCCAGGCATTGGCCGCATCGATCTTGGACTGGAGCGTGGCCTGTTCGTCAAGGAGGGCGTCGAAATCGGCGTCGGGATCACCCATGGCGGCACAGACTTCATTGAATCTGACCAGGAGGTCACGAATTTCGGCGACGCCGTCAGCCACATTGCCTAAGACGTCCTTCGTCGGGTCGAGCTCCGGTTCTTGAGACAGGTACCCGACGGTAAAGCCTGGCGTGAGTCGAGCTTCGCCCGAGAAGCCATCATCAAGGCCCGCCATGATTCGAATCAGCGAGGACTTACCCGATCCGTTCGAACCAATGACACCAATTTTGGCGGTGGGATAGAACGAAAGATTGATGCCCTTCAATACTTCACGGTCTGGCGGATAGAACCGCCGAAGGTCGCGCATCGTGAAAATAAATTGTGCTGACATAGTTACTCCGGGACTACCAATTGAAAGATGTTGCCTTCGGGGTCGACGGCGTCGAGATGGACAAAACCGGCGTCCGACCACTGTCGTTTCCGCATGAGTTGGCCACCCTCAGCCTCGACCGTCTCGGAGATCGATGCATCCTCCGCAAGGAGAACGAGTTTCAACGGGGTTTCAACACGAGGGCCCACTTCTTCACCGGCATCAACGCCGAATGCTTTGTGGATTACGAGCTCTTGACCATCCATGCCCAAGCGAATGTGATTCTTCCCACGCTCCGTGATGAGCCACGCCGTGACCGCTCGATAGAACTTGGTCATGGCCGGTAAGTCGGCAACGAAAATCACCGAACCGCGAACTCGAAGTGGTGAAGCCATGAGTGACAATCTACCTTCGTGCGACCGAGTCGAGAGAGTCAAGATTCGAACGTTGGCACGTCACGTTGCACTGGTCTAACTATTGTTCACTGAAGTATTCATACGGGGACAGTGATGTGCCACCGAGACTTTGCATCTCGAGTGACTACACCGGCTGGTCAACCGCGAGCGCTGCCTTCGGGCGAGAGGTCGCTAGACGGGACGCGATGAACAGTACGGCGGCGATGTCGAGAGTCGATCGATATCGCCAATGCCCTACAAATACCGCGGCGAGAGCAAGTGTGAAGACAATGTAGAGAACTATGGGACCACGGAGGGGATCGAGGAGACCTCGCCCTCCCCGCCTCCTCAAGAGGCCGAGCCCCAGGGCGACGACGGCCAGCAGCCAGAAACTCACTAACTGCACCCACGTAGCCCATCTCGGTTGGCCCCCGAGTGCCGACATGTACACAACGTAGGAGGGTCGATAGAGACCCGTCAACCACGCCTCTCGCATAGCGATCACGAGTGGAATCCGTGTGGCGTGCGCCTTGGCGTAGTCGAGGCCCATGGTCTTCATGAGCGATGACTGCACTGCCTCATCTGAAGAAATTGCCCGAGCTTTGTCCTGGGCCTCATTCCAACACTGCGGGGTGTCGTAACCGATGTAGCGGCCGTCGTAATAGGTGGCGTGGCAGTTAGCACCGACCAGCGTGATACCGAGATTGTTCGTCAGTAGGACATTGCTCTGAAAACGCGATGCGTTAAACGCCACCCACGGTGAAACCACGACGGCTGACACCACGAGGGTGATTACAGAAAAGCGAGCTGCACTCCATAGTTCGCTGCGCAGCTTCCACACCACAACCGCGAGGAGTAGCACGCAGAGGCCGGCACACTCGGCCCTCGTGAGGATGAGTACCCCCATGACGATGCCAAGGAGGACGGCCGTTCGGAGTCGAGGCCCTCGTAGGAGAGACACCAATAACACGAGAAGCCAGACCAGCAGAGCCACGGAAAGCGACTCCGAGACCACCAAGCCATCACGTATCCAAAAATCAGGCAGCACCGCCGCTAGACATGCGGCAACTACTCCGCAGCGATCCGAGATGAGCTGTTTGCCCAATACCGCAAATCCCACGATGGTCATTACGCCGAAACAGGGAATGAGAAATCGAAGGCCGGCGGTGGCGTCTGGAAACAGCCAGGCAACCGGTGAGACCAGGAGCGACAGCATTGGACCGTGTTGGGCCGTTGGCACGCTGTAATCAAAGAGGGACGTGAACGGATATGGCGAGAAGAGTCGGTGGGTCTGCGTGACGTACCAGGCCTCATCCGTCAAAATCCGATAAGGCTGCTCCAAGGTCACGTAGTAGAGCCGCCACAACAGCCCCACCGTGGCAATCAGGGCAATCCGCATGCGAAAGGACTGAGCCCCCCACCAACGCTGCAGAACATTCACGTTTCGACATTAGTTCTGGTCGCCTTCTTGATTACGCTCAATGGCGGAGGGACACATGAGCACAATCCCAATAGTTGACATTGCACCGTGGTTCACTGGCGACATTGAGAACCAACGAACAGTGGCCCGTCTACTCAACAGTGCCTGCCACGAGTTTGGATTCCTGCAAATTGTGGGGCACGGGGTCAGCGAAGAACTCCGAGGGGCCGCCCTGAACCAAATGAACTCTTTTTTCGAACGCGCGGTTGGTTTGAAGGAAGCCGCCACGCCGACCGATGGGTCCTACCGGGGCTACTCCGGTCGCAAGAGTGAAAGCTTTGCCTACACGGTCGGGGATATTCGACCGGCCGATTTGGTTGAGGCCTTTGTGATGGGGAGTGAAGATCCCGATGGTCAACCTACGGGACGGCTTCATACGCACGCCCCAAACGTTTGGCCCGCAGGTTTACCGGAATTTGAATCGACGACCACTCGTTACTACCGCGCAGCCCGCGAACTATCGGAGACAATGGCCGACATTGCATCACTCGGGCTGGGACTCGAACGTGACTTCTTTTCGTCGCGCTTGAACGATGCGGTGGTCACTATGCGTATGAACTGGTACCAACGGCTTGAGAACGATCCCCAACTCGACGAAGAACAGATGGCCCTAGGTGCGCACACTGACTACGGCATTCTCACGATTCTGCTCGCCGACATCCGACCTGGCTTGCAGATACTGAGTGACGCCAGCGAGTGGGTTGATGTAACTCCAGAGCCCGGTGCCTTCATCATGAATGTCGGTGACGCGCTTGCGGTGTGGACCAATGACTATTGGAAATCCACGATCCATCGAGTGGTGCCCACCATGGCACCGGGTGGTACTCCGCGTCGATCCATTGCTCTGTTTCAAGATGGAAATTTTGACACACCGCTCTCTGTCCTTCCGCAGTTTGTGGCGAAGGACAGCCCCGCTAAGTACGCACCCACAACACTCGGTGAGCACGTTACGAACAAGATTTCCGGTGGTCGCACGTTCGAGGTTCCAGACGTCCAGCAGACGCTCGGTACGCGGGATACCTCGGCAAAGCTTTAGGTGAACTCCACCCATACTGCACCACCAGGTGGCAGTTCGCCCTCGGGCGTGACGGTTCCAAATGACTGTCGAATATGCGATTGCTCCCATGGGAGCCCCGCGTGAGACTTGCCGAAATTCACGGCAACTCCCACCCGATCATCTTGAGTGACGCGCTCAAATGAGAGGACATGACCTCCTACCTGGAGCTTCGTCAATTCTCCTATGCGCCAGGCGGCGTGCCGTCGACGCATCTGTAGTAACGCTTTGGTGAAGTTCAACATCGAATCAGGATCGGCCGTCTGAGCTTCGGCATTAACTGTGGCGACGTCATCGACGAATGGCAACCATGGGTCGGTCGGCCAGCCCCAACCCGGCCGATTCGACCACGGAATCGGCGCCCGGCAGCCATCGCGTCCGCCCGGATCGACAATCCGTTCCGTCGGAATCTCAGCGTCGAGTAGTCCCAGTTCTTCACCGGCGTAGAGGAATGGGGTGCCCCGTAACGACAGGAGGAGAAGCATGGCCGCTCGCACACGGGCCGCGTCCCCACCTAATCGTGAAGCCACACGCGCGTTGTCGTGATTGGACAGCACCCACGTTGGCCACCACGCCGTAACGGTGCGTTGCATATTTTCTGATTCGGCAACGAGGTCTCGCCACGACTCGGCTCGCCACGGGGTCATGAGACTCGCAAAGTTGAACGAAAGATGCAACTCGTCGCCCTTTCCGTAGTACGTGGCAACGGCTTTCGGGTCAAAGAGGTACACCTCTCCGACGGAAACTCGATCGTCATATTCATTCATGACGGCACGAATCTCTCGAAGGTATTCGTGTGTAACTTCCACGTCATTCAGTGGTACGTGCGAAAGCGCGGCCATTTCGGGGTCATCATCAACTTCGAGCTCCTTGCCCACCAGATGTATGACATCCATTCGGAATCCGTCGATACCGCGATTGAGCCAGAAGCGGAGGGTGTCGTGCATCGCTGCTCGAACTTCCACGTTGTCCCAGTTGAGGTCCGGTTGACTCGGGAGAAAGCAGTGCAGGTAGTACTGCTCGGTGGTCTCGTCCCACGTCCAAGCCGGCTGATCGCTCCAAGCCCGTATCCAATTATTGGGGAGCGAGCCACTCTCCGTCGGCGACCGCCAGACGTACCAATCACGCTTGGCACTGCCTCGACTCGCACTCGCCTCGGTGAACCACGGGTGATCCGACGACGTGTGGTTAGGGACCCAATCCAAGATGATTTTCATCCCTCGAGCGTGCACTTCTGATATCAGCGCATCGAGATCGTCGAGTGATCCGAATGTTGGGTCCACGCCGCAGTAGTCCGCAACGTCGTAACCAAAGTCACGCATCGGGGACGGAAAGATGGGAGAAATCCAGAGTGCATCAACGCCTAGCTCAACGAGATAATCAAGCTTGCTCCGGATCCCATTGATGTCACCGACCCCGTCCCCATCGGTATCGAGAAATGACCGGGGATAGATCTGGTAAAAAACTGCTGTCTGCCACCACTCCATTGCCAGAACCTAGCCCCGTAATCTGTGAGAGTGACGACATATCTCCTGCTGGCGGTAATCGTCTTTGGAGTGTCACTCATTCCGATGTTCGGACCACCCGTGTGGTCCGTCTTAGTGTTTGCCAAATTTCGATGGGACCTCAACCCCGTTTGGTTGGTGCTTATCGGCGCCACTGTTTCAGCATTCGGTCGCTACGCGATTGCGAGGGGAGCTTCCAAGCTGCAGCGGTACGTTCCGAAGCGAGCGCAAGACAACCTTGAGGCGGCGCACGCACTCCTGCAGGGACACCGCAAGGGTATTTTTGCCCTACTAGCGGTGTTTGTTGTATCCCCGCTCCCCTCCGGTCAACTCTTTATTGCGGCGGGACTCCTACGCATGCAACTTTGGCTCGTCACCACGGCCTACTTCTTCGGGCGCATTGTCAGCTACTCGCTCTACGTCGGAGCTGCCACTGTCGCGGAGTATTCCGCGGGTGACATACTGAAAAAGATGTGGGGCGAGCCGTGGGTGATAGTGCTCCAGGTGCTACTCGCGGTGGGAATTGTGGCCCTCCCCTTCATTCCCTGGCAGCATGCCGAGCGAGCGGCCTCACCCACAGAACCTTTGTCATAGCCCACCGGCACTATGTGGCTCTCGAACCAAGGAGAGCCCATGGCCAATCCCAATGCTGCACTGTACGAAGAGATTCTTGAAGACTTTGCGACCAAGCCGACCCTGTTTAGCGCCACCGACAACCTCGAAAACATGGAGCGGGCGCTATTTATCTTGAACGCTGACCCCACGGTCACTCTGGTGCGCTACCACTCCTACTCCGACATGCCCACGTTCGTCTACGAACTAGAGGGTCGACAAACGTGGATCTTGATAGATCGCATTGCCCACGGTCGCACCAAAATTGTGGTTCGTTCGGCCGACTCCCTGGATGCCGTCAGCGATGCCATCGCCTTGGCGTCAGGGCTCGGTCGCGATGATGAGTCGTG
>CANBVQ010000045.1 GCA_947372925.1 Acidimicrobiaceae bacterium | reverse complement strand
CGACGGTACACAATCTCCACGGCACCACTGGCACCCATGACGGCCAGTTCAGCCGAAGGCCACGCGAAGGCCAAGTCAGCGCCAATGGACTTGGAGTTCATGACGACGTAGGCACCGCCGTAGGCCTTACGGGTGATGATCTGCACGCGAGGCACGGTGGCCTCGCAGAAGGCGTACAGCAACTTCGCACCGTGGCGAATGATGCCGCCGTACTCCTGGTCGGTACCAGGCATGAAGCCCGGTACGTCTACGAAAGTAACGAGTGGGATATTGAAGGCGTCGCACGTCCTCACGAAGCGCGCGGCCTTCTCGGAAGAGTCAATATCCAACACGCCGGCCAAAACGGCGGGCTGATTACCGACGACACCGATGACGTGACCATCAATACGGGCAAAGCCACAGGTGATCTGCTGGGCCCAGTGCGCGTGCACTTCGATGTAGTCGCCATCGTCAACGACTGACGCGATGACCTTCTTCATGTCGTAAGGCTGGTTGCTCGACTCGGGAAGAATCGTACGAAGGTCTTCACAGAGACGCTGCGGGTCATCGGTGATGGGTCCGCGAGGAGCCTCTTCCTGATTATTGGTGGGCAGGAAGCTCAGGAGGTAGCGGACTTCGTCGAGACAGGACTTCTCGTCGGGCAGTACGAAGTGCGTAACACCCG
The DNA here is from genome assembly GCA_947372925.1 of Acidimicrobiaceae bacterium. Lineage (GTDB taxonomy): Bacteria > Actinomycetota > Acidimicrobiia > Acidimicrobiales > RAAP-2 > RAAP-2. Next base: position 7,744 of record CANBVQ010000045.1, on the reverse strand, counting down.
ACTTACGGGCGTGGCTCATGGCACCACCGAGCTGTTCCAACGTGACATCTTCGCCGGTCACCGTCTTGACCACATCGGGGCCGGTGATGAACATGTGGCTCGTCTCGTTCACCATGAAGATGAAGTCGGTCATGGCTGGCGAGTAGACCGCACCACCGGCACAGGGCCCCATGATGACGGAAATCTGTGGAATAACACCCGAGCTCTTAACGTTGCGAGCAAAGATGCCGCCGTAGCTGTGGAGCGAGACCACACCTTCTTGAATACGGGCACCAGCGCCGTCGTTCAAGCCAATCATCGGCAAGCCGAGCGAGAGGGAGAGATCCATGATCTTGTGAATCTTCTCGGCAAAGACTTCTCCGAGCGCGCCACCAAAGACGGTGAAGTCTTGGGAGAAGACGCAGACCTTGCGACCATCGATAGTGCCGAAGCCCGTGATCACACCATCGGTGAAGGGACGGTTGTCTTCGAGGCCCATACCGTGCGCACGGTGGCGCGACAGCATGTCGAGTTCTTGGAAGGAGCCCTCGTCGAGCAAGTACTCAAGTCGTTCGCGGGCGGTCATCTTGCCCTTGGCGTGGTGGCGCTCAATGGCCGCCTCACCGCCGGCATTGCGGGCCTGCGCCCGACGCTGTTCTAAGTCTGCGAGTCGTTCCGCCATCGAATGTTCCATGGCGTTCAGGCTACCGAAATCAACGGGCGCCTCGTGTCGAGGCCCTAGTGGTGCCCACCGTTGTCTTGGACCAACTCAATCAGCGTGCCGAAAGAGGTCTTAGGGTGCACAAAGGCGACCGTGGTCCCCCGAGAACCGGGACGGGGCTTCTCGTCTATGACCCGACCACCGGCGGCCTTAACGGCCTCCAGCGCAACGGCACAGTCAGCAACGCGATAGCCAATGTGGTGAAGACCCTCACCCTTCGTGGCCAGATACTTCGCCACCGGTGAGGTTTCCGAGACCGGCGTCAGGAGCTGGATGTACGAGTCGGCAACATTGAGGAGGGCTTCGGCCACACCGTCGGACTCAACAACCTCACGGTGCTCCACCGTGGCGCCAAACACCTCTTCGTACCAGGCAATGGCCGCGTCAAGGTCCTTGACCGCGATGGCCACGTGATCAATTTCAGTAAGCAGATTCTCCATGATGCCTCCTTAGGCGTGACGACGGAAGATGGAAAGGCGGTCCTCGCCAATTTGGGCGCGGAGTTCGGGGTTGGTAATACCGAGACCTTCGGACTCGGCGAGGCAGAGGACACCGATCTTGCCTTCGTGCAAGTTGTGGTGCACCTGGTAGGCCGCTTCACCGACCTGGTCGAGGTTGAAGACCGCCGAGAGAGGTGGCACAACCTTGCCGTCGTAGATGGCCTTATTGGCATCCCATGCTTCGCGGTAGTTCGCAAAGTGTGAACCCTTAATCGTCTTGAGTTTCATCCAGAGGTGGCGGTTGTCGTACTCAATCATGTAACCCGATGTTGCGGCACAGGTAACGATGGTGCCACCACGCTTGGTAACAAAAACACTGGCGCCCATGGTTGAACGGCCGGGGTGCTCGAACACAATGTCGGGGTCTTCACCAACGAGGTTGCGGATGTCCTTACCGAGGCGACGCCACTCGGACTCGTCTTGGGTGTGCTCGTCCTTCCAGAACTTGTAGCCGGCTTCCTTGCGGTTGATCACGTACTCGCAACCGAGCTCGCGCAGCATGTCGGCCTTGTCGGCGGACGAGACGACACCGATGGGCGTGCCACCAGAGTTCAAGACGTGCTGCACGGCGAACGAACCGATGCCACCGGATGCGCCCCAGATCAAGACCTTCTGACCCTGAGTAACCGGCGCACCGTTGCGTGAGACGAGCATGCGGTAGCTCGTGGAGTTACAAAGCGCGTTGACCGCGGCCTCTTCCCAGCTCAGGTGGGTGGGCTTAGGCATCAACTGATTGGCCTTAACGACCGAAATGTCAGCGAGTCCACCGAAGTTCGTTTCAAAGCCCCAGATGCGCTGGTTGGAACCCATCATTGAGTCGTCGTGGCTCGAGGGGTCTTGGTCGTCGACGTAGTTGCAGTGCACCGTGATCTCATCGCCGATTTTCCAGTTGCGCACGGCCGAGCCCACGCGGACCACAACGCCCGACGCGTCTGAACCAACAACGTGGTAGTCGAGAGCGTGGCGCTTACCCCAGACGGACTCCTTGCCGAGGCGGTCCAAGAATCCAAAGGTGGGAAGTGGTTCGAAAATACTGGTCCACACCGTGTTGAAATTGATTGACGAGGCCATGACGGCGATGAAGACTTCGTCCGGTGCCAGTTCGGGCAACGGGACTTCACCCATCTTCAAACTCTGACGGGGGTCCTTGTCGCTGCTGGCCATGCCCTGGAACATGTCAGCGTCTTCGCGGCGGACAAAGACGGCTCGCGTAGTGGCGGGCATAGGTAGGGAGGCCAGCGTTTCCGCATCGGCTCCGGCACGGACGGCATCAAGTAGTTCACTCATGCTTTGGAAGGTTACCGCCGAGTAACGGGGGTCATTCCTCGTCTAGTGTGGCAGAAGTTGATGCTCACGCATCGAGATGAGGAGAGTCCATGTCACGCACCGTTATCGTCGCCGGAGCCCGTACCCCAATAGGAAAACTTTCTGGCGTATTCGCTTCGCTCAGCGCCCAAGACCTCGGTGGTTACGCCATTGCCGCCACCATGCAGCGCGCTGGCGTTGACCCCGCCCTCGTCGAAGCTGTCCTCATGGGACAGGCCATCCAGGCCGGTCAGGGACAGATCACTGCTCGCCAGGCTGCCGTTAACGGTGGCATCCCAATGAGCGTCCACGCGACGACCATCAACAAGGTCTGCCTCTCGGGTCTGCAGACCATCTACCAGGCCGACCTCATGATTCGCTCCGGCGAAGCCGACATCGTCGTCGCCGGTGGCATGGAGTCCATGACCAACGCGCCGTACTTGCTCCCTAACGCTCGTGCCGGATACCGCATTGGTGACCAGAAGGTCATCGACTCGATGATGTTCGACGGACTCACCTGCGCCTTCGACAACGTCGCCATGGGCCTCGGCACCGACCGCTACAACGCCGGCCGCATCACCCGTCAGCGTCAAGACGAGTTCTCGGCTCGTTCCCACCAGCTCGCCGCTGCCGCCACGGCCGCCGGCAAGTTCACCGACGAGATCGTGAATGTCTCCATCGCTCAGCGCAAGGGTGACCCCATCATCGTCTCCATCGACGAAGGCGTGCGCGGCGAGACGACGGCCGAATCACTCGCCGCTCTCCGTCCCGCATTCGACAAGGAAGGCACCATCTCCGCCGGAAACGCATCACAGATTTCCGACGGTGGCGCTGCGGTACTCGTCATGTCAGCCGCCAAGGCCAAGGAACTCGGTCTCACCCCAATCGGTGAAATCCTGAGCTACGGCCAGGTTGCCGGTCCTGACGCTTCACTGCTCAACCAGCCCAGCCGCGCCATTTTGAAGGCCGCCGCGAAGGCCGGTATCGACGTTAAGAGCATCGACCTGTTCGAAATGAACGAGGCTTTCGCCGCCGTCGGTCTGGCATCAGCCGACGAATTGGGCATTGACGAGAACAAGGTCAACGTGAACGGTGGAGCGATTGCTCTGGGTCACCCCCTCGGCATGTCCGGCACCCGCGTTGCGCTCACCGCGCTCTTTGAGCTTCGCCGCCGTGGTGGTGGTGTTGCTGCTGTCGCCCTCTGTGGTGGTGGCGGTCAGGGTGACGCCGCGATTCTTCGCGCGCTCTAAATCGTCGGTATAAACACCGCGGCCACCTCATAGTGGCGCAGTCCAACTTGTTCATCTTCGGGAATAGCGAGTACGACGGCTGTGCCTAAGGGGTAGTCCGAGACCAGTGGTTCGGGCATCTCTGCAGTGAGTTCGCTGACGAGTTGCCAGACCCAGGGAAAGTGACCAATCACGAGTAATGACTCGCGCACGGGATCAATCGCGGCCAACTGTTCCAGGACTTCGTAGGGCGTCACATCACGCTGGCCGTTGTAGATCAACTCACTGGTTTCCAGGGCGTGGATAAAGGCCGTCCCGGCGAAACCGAGAGCGTACGTTTCGCGCGTACGAGCGGCCGAGCTCACGAGGGCCGTTACCGGACCGTACTGAGCCAATTGCTCACTGTCGAGCACACGCGTGCGAATCTCCTCGGCCTGGCGGCGCCCGCGATCAGTCAGCGTCCGAACGAAATCGTCGGTGCCCGGTTCGGCTTCGCAGTGGCGCACAATGGTTAGGAATCGCATCGCTTTAGTCTGCCGTATGACGAGTCGAGTCGAACGCCAGGCGTAGCATGAGTGCATGATTACCGCCGCCGTCTTGCCCTGGTACCAAGCACTCCTCATGGGACTCCTCCAGGGAGTCACCGAACTCTTTCCCGTCTCGAGCCTCGGCCACGCCGTCCTCTTCCCCAAAATTTTCGGCTGGACGGAAATGGCGCGAGCCCAATCACAGCCCGAGAGCTACTTCCTCGCCCTCCTCGTCGCGCTCCACGTCGGCACGGCCATTGGTCTCATCGCCTACTACCGAGCGACGTGGATTGACCTCATGCGTGGACTCTGGGCCCAACTCGGGCGCGCCCGCACCGAAGGACCATCGACGCTGTGGGCCGTTAACCACCCCAACACCGACGCCCGCTATCGACTGCTCTTTCTCATCGTGCTCGGTACGATTCCCGTAGGTCTGGTCGGACTCGTCTTCGAACACAAGTTGCGCAGCATATTTTCCAAACCCCACTATGCGGCCATCTTTCTCACCGTTAACGGCTTCATCATGCTGGTCGGTGAGCTGATTCGTCGGCGCGTCGCCCACCGCGATGCCCGCCACCAGCTCGCCAATCTCGGCACCACCAACGCCACCATTGTTGGTAGCTCGCAGATCGCCGCGCTCTTCGCGGGAATCTCACGCAGTGGCGTCGCCATGGTCGCGGGCCTATTGCGAGGACTGAATCACGCCGACGCGGCCGAGTTCAGCTTCTTGCTGGCCACGCCCGTCATCTTGCTAGCGGGACTCTACAAAATCCCCGATCTGCTCGGCCCCCTCGGGGATGGCATTCGGGCCCAAGCACTCGGTGCGGCCGTCGTGTCCTGTTTCGCCGCCTACTTCTCAGTGAAGTTTCTGGCCAAGTGGTTTACGACCCACACGCTGTGGATCTTCGGCGTCTACTGCATCGTCCTGGGCGTCATCTGCATGATGACGATTGGTTAGTTCGCTAACCCCTGCGAGAGAATCCGGCGACCCTCGAGGGCACGGCCGATCGTTTGATCATCGGCGAACTCCATGTCGCCGCCGACCGGCAGACCGGTGGCCACTTGGGTGACCCGCAGTCCGGTGTCGGCGAGTTGCTTGGAGAGGTAGAGCGTTGTGGCATCACCTTCCACGGTTGGACTCAACGACAAAATCACTTCCTGGATGGTGTCGTCATGGAGACGCTGCAAGAGTTCGCGCACCTTGAGTCGATCGGGCGTGACGCCTTCGAGGGGATTAATTAGTCCGTGAAGTACGTGGTAGCGACCACGGAAAGCGTTCGACCGTTCGATGGCCAGCACGTCGCGGGGCTCTTCGACGACGCAGAGAATGGCCCCGTCGCGTCGCGAATCGCTGCAGAGCGAACAGACGCCGTTGTTCTCCGAAATATTGCAGCACTGCGGACAGAGCGACAAGCTCGATTTCATCGAAAGAATGGACTCCACCAATCGGCGGGCATCCTCGTCGGGCTGACGCATTAACCAAAAGGCAATTCGCTGGGCCGACTTAGGGCCAACCCCGGGGAAACGACCGAGCTCGTCGATAACCGACTGGAGCGAAGGGGGGTAACTCACTAGACCTCTTCCGCGTTCGGAAAGGCTTCCTTCAGGATGTGCGCCTGGAAGTCGTGCGTGAGCACGGGGCTGTCATCAATCTCTTCGTAGCTAACCTCGGCCTCTTCCGCCATCCGAACGCTGGAAGCGGCCGGCGCGGCCGGATCAACCGGGGCCACCCCGTCGAAGGTCCACGCCAATTGAATGCGTGCACCGAACTCCTTATCGAGTGCCGTACGGAGTCCATCTTCGATTCGTTCAGCCGCACTACGCAGGCCCGAACCGGTGAGGGCAATCGTCAAGACACCCCCTTCAAACGACCGCCACTCGGACGTGCGAAGTAGGGCCTGAGCCGACCGCATCAGTGTGGGCATGACGATGCTCTCAATACGAGCCACCACGTCGGCCAAGGTCAACGAGGAGAGATCGGTAGCGACCGGAGTTGGTGCGGCGGGTGGTGTCGCCACCGCTGGCTCGTCGGACATCACAGGAGCCACGGGCTCAACGGGGGCTGGTGCCGCCGAGGTGGGTCGAGCGGCGGCCGTGCCCGTTCGTTGCAAACCGGCGATCGGGCGCGACGGCGTTGGTTTCCTCGGAGCCGGGGCGGCCGGAACGGCAGAACCGCCCTGGGCCACTTGCTTTTCTAACTTGGCCACCCGCTCGAGCAGGGCCGCCACGTCGTTGTCGAGTTCGGGATGGGTGAGGCGGGCCACAGTCACTTCTAAGACAACGGTCGGGTCCGGAGCGCTGTGCATCTCACGCACCGTCTTGCCGAGGGCCTCAATAATCCGTACGGTCTTGGGCAGTCCAAACTGCTGACCCCAGGCGGCAAGCCGTTCGCGGTCACCGGCGTAGAGGTCGGATACTTCGGGCGCCACCAAGAGTAAGAAGGCCTGCCGAAGTTCGGCAATCAAATTCTCCGCGAGCTGTTCGGGGTCCCATCCGTCACGAGCCAGGCGCGCCAACTGCGTCAGCGCGGCCACGGCATCACTTTCGGCGAACGCGGCGAAGAGCGCTTCGAAGTCGGGGCGTACATCAGAGCTGAGGCCGGAGGCCACAATCTGGTCGAGCGCACTGAGGGCATCTCGGGCCGAACCCTTAGCTCGCTGCACCGCGATATCCACCGAGTTGCCGTCGACAGTGAGGGCGGCTCGCGTGACGACGTCATTTAGAAGTTCGCCCAAGACGTTGGGGGCGATGAGTCGAAATTCGAGATGCTGCGTTCGCGACTTGATGGTGTCGAGCACCTTGTGGGGGTCGGTCGTAGCCAAGACGAAGACGACCCCGTGAGGAGGCTCTTCGAGCGTCTTGAGCAGCGCGTTCGAGGAGGCCTTGGTCAACATGTGAACTTCGTCGATGATGTAGACCTTGTGCCGGCCGGCCGTTCCGATCCAAGCCGAAGCGGCGAGTTCGCGGACGTACTCCACACCGTTGTTCGAAGCGGCGTCCAGCTCGACGACATCGAGAGAGGCCCCTTGGGTAATCGCCACACAACTGGCACAGGCGTTACACGGGTCGCCGTCAATCACATTCGGACAGTTCAACGCCTTGGCGAGAATGCGGGCTGTCGAGGTCTTGCCCGTTCCGCGAGGACCCGAGAAGAGATAGGCGTGCACAACTCGGTCGTGAGCCACGGCACCCTGGAGAGCACGGATGACGTGTTCTTGTCCACGGATTTCGCTGAAGCGTCCCGGACGGAAACGGCGGTAGAGCGAGTTAACGCCTTCGGGAACCATGGGGGGTTGCACAACGTCAGTCACGACGCGAGCCTACCGGTGAGTTGGGTCAGATTCCGGAGTCCAAAGCGATGGCCAGGCGATCTGCGGCACCCGGAGCAATCCGCTGAGAGCTGCTGGCTTCCGCCCCTGACTCGATTCACGAACGTCCGCTGCGCAGGACCCGACCATCGCTTTCGACGCCGGAGTACAGAGA
>CANBVQ010000044.1 GCA_947372925.1 Acidimicrobiaceae bacterium | reverse complement strand
CGCCAACAGCTACGACGCGTCCTCAATGACGCACGAGGTTCGGGCTACACCTTCTACGCCGCACCCGAGATTGAGTACTTCTATTTCAAGGACCTCGGGACTGGTCAGGGACCCGTACCGGCCGACAGCGGTTCGTACTTCGACCTCCTCCCCGACGACGCCCCGAGCCAGTTGCGCCGTCGCACCGTGTTGACCCTCGAAGAGATGGGTATCGGTGTCGAGCACGCCCAACACGAAGACGCTCCCGGGCAGCACGAGATCGACCTTCGCTACACCGACGCATTGACCATGGCCGACACCGTCATGACAGTGCGCCATGTGGTCAAGGAGTTGGCCCGACAGTCCAACCTCATTGCGAGCTTCATGCCGAAGCCGCTTTCCCTCGAGCAAGGCTCGGGCATGCACACCCACTTGTCACTCTGGAAAGACGGAGAGAACGCCTTCATCGGTGACAACGAGTACGGACTCTCGCCCGTGGCCGAGAGCTTCATGGCCGGCCTCGTCGAGCACGCCCCGGAAATCACGGCCGTGACCAACCAGTGGGTCAACTCCTACAAGCGACTCGTCCCCGGACACGAAGCACCGGTCAACGCCGCGTGGGCTCGATTCATTCCTTCGACGCTCGTGCGCGTGCCGACTGTCAAGACTGGCCGATCGGAATCAACGCGTCTCGAGTACCGAGCACCAGATCCAGCCGCGAACCCCTACCTCGCCTTCGCCGTAATTTTGGCCGCGGGTCTGAAGGGTGTGGAGGGTAACTACACCTTGCCCGCCGAAGGCGAGGCGACTCGCACGTTGCCACGTTCGTTGGCCGAAGCCGTCGAGCTGATGGAGAAGTCTGAACTGCTGCACGACACCCTGGGTGATCACCTGGTGGAGTGGTTCCTCCGTAATAAGCGAGCCGAGTGGGCCTCGTACCGCGCCGAAGTCACGCCCTTCGAATGGGCCCGTTACCTGCCACTCCTCTAATGCAAGACGTCGTTCTCGTCATCCCTATGTGCGAAGGGCCGATTCGTAAGGCCTTCGAAACAGCTGGCGTGACGACCCAAGTCGTCGGCTCGACGCATCTCAACGACATTGCCCGCGTGGAGCCCGACAATGGGTTTGACGGTGCTCTCGTTGATGCCACCTCGCTGGCCTTCAACGACGCCATGGGACTCTGTCGCCAACTGCGCCAGCGGGAGCAAACGATTAGCCCAATCATCTTGGTACTGGATCGCTACCAACTCGACGAACTGACGTTTCGCGAAGATCTCTTTGACGACTTTGTTGTGGCGCCAGTGGACGCATCTGAACTGGCCGCCCGCCTGCACCACCGACTCCGTCGGGCCGGACACGAAGGGGCCACCTCACTCGTCGAGCAGGGTGGGCTCATGCTCAACCTCGAGACCTACCAGGCCACCATTACCGGTCGAGTCATGGACTTGACCTACATGGAGTACGAACTCTTAAAGTTTCTCGCCACCAACCCGCAGCGAGTTTTCTCTCGCGAAACGTTGCTGAATCGCGTCTGGGGATACGAGTACTACGGTGGCGCGCGCACAGTGGACGTCCACGTGCGACGACTCCGCGCCAAGCTCGGTGAAGAGCACGCCTATCTGATTCAGACTGTTCGTAGTGTCGGCTACAAGTTCGGCGCGAACAACTCTCGCACCATCGAGGACTAGGCCTCGGGGGCGTAGGCCCAAAGCTCAGCCTCGGAGCGCGCACCAAAGGGGAGCTGCGCAATACCAATTGTTGAGCGGGTCGGACGTGGGGCGTTAAAGAACTCCATCCACACTTCGTTGCAGGCGGGGAAGTCGTCCATACTGAGCAGGAACAGGGTGGCCTTCACGACGTGATCAAGATCGGTGCCGGCTTCGGCCAAGAGCGTCTTGGCGTTCTCGAGAGCTTGACGCAACTGTCCGGGGGCGGTGTCGTCAACCATGGTGGGCGTGTCCGCACCGGGAACGAGGCCAATCTGGCCGGAGAGGATTACGAAATCACCGGCGCGGCGCCAGGCGGAATAGGGGCCAACGGGAGTGCTCATGGGAGTCCTTTCGAAAGGTGGGTCAGTCGGTACTGCCCGCTACTAACCATACGGCGTACGTCGTCAATTTCTGTCACCTCAGCGTGACGACTCCATGCCGCAGGGCGTCAAAGGATGACCACGAGTTGAAGGGGATCACTGTTTCGGCCCGGAGGCGAAACAAACTACGTCGCGGGAGAGCGACTAGCTAAATGAGTTGCCGCAGCCACACGTCTTAGTGGCGTTGGGGTTGGTGATGTGAAAGCCCGCACCCTGCAGACCGTCGGTGAAGTCCAACGTCGCACCGGTGAGCAGTGAACCACTCTGGGAGTCAACGACGACCTTGACGGTGCCGAATTCCTTGACGATGTCTTCCGAAGCGAACTCCGAGTCAAAGAACATGTCGTACTGGAAGCCACTGCAGCCACCGCTCTTAACTGCAATACGGAGGGCTAAAGTCTCTTCGGCGGCCTCGGCGGCGATCAGCTCCGCAACCTTGATGATGGCCGAGTCGGTCAACGTGATGGGGCTAGCGGACTTCGATGAAAGGTTGACTGAAGTTGAGGTCGTCATGATGCTCCTTGGTAGGCAGAGAACGTTGCTGTAAGCGTAGCGACCGCGACGCCGGAATTCCACCCCCACGGGTAGCGTCAGTACGTGACCACGCCCGCCGACGCCCTGCGAGAACGGCTCCAGTACGTCCTGGACCCCGAACTCGGCGCCTCGATCGTCACGTTGGGCATGGTGGGCACCATCACGGTCGAAGGTACCCACGCCACCGTGGAGGTCGCCCTAACGACCGCAGCCTGCCCCCTACGGGCCCAAATTGAGCGAGACGTCAAGGAGGCCTCCCTGGTGGTCGAAGGCATCTCCTCAGTCTCCATCGTCCTCGGCACCATGTCCCCCTCGGCCAAGGCCGTTCTCATGGACACGGCCCGGCGTTTGGCCCAGGAGAATGCTCCGACCACCACCATCCCGCGCACGACTCCCGTCATCGCCATCTCTTCCGGCAAGGGCGGTGTCGGGAAGTCCTCCGTCACAGCCAACCTCGCCGTGGCCCTCGCCGAACGTGGTTTCACCGTCGGCGTACTGGATGCGGACATCTGGGGCTTCTCGCTCCCTCGTCTCCTCGGCATGGCCGGAGACGTCACGGCGCGCGACGGAAAGATGCAGCCCCTCGAAAAGACGTTCGGCACCGGATCGCTGCGCCTGCTCTCCATGGGCTTTCTCGCCGAAGAAGAGAAGGCCCTGCTCTGGCGTGGCCTCATAGTTCAAAAGGCCGTTCAGCAGTTCATCGAAGATGCCGACTGGAGCGGGGTCGACTACTTCATCATCGATACGCCGCCCGGTACTGGTGACATCTCAATGACCCTCGCCCGCTTGCTCCCCCACATGGGTCACATCATCGTGACGACGCCGGCCATGGCCGCCCAGCGCGTGGCCGCCCGTATGGCCGACTTTGCCCGTAGGTCCAACGTGCGCGTACTCGGCGTCGTTGAGAACATGGCTCCCTTTAGCTGTGAGTGCGGCCACGAGCACGACGTCTTTGGTCGTGGCGGTGGCATGGCGCTCGCGGAAGAACTCTCAACCCCGCTGCTCGCGAGCATTCCACTGCGGGCCCACATCGCCGCCGGTGGCGATGCCGGAGCACCGGCCGTTTCGAGCGACACGATGGCCTCAGAGATTTTTCAAAACCTCGTCGAACTGCTCACGTCTGAGATAGCACCTCCGGCCGGCATGACTGGCTGTACGGCGCGCATGCTGAAAGACCTCGACGCTGCGGTGCAGCAGATCTAATCGGTCCACCCCGGGTCACCGGGCATCACGATGGTGACTTCGCCATCCACGGTGAGGAACTTCGGCTCGATACGAAGAATGTCTTGCTTTTGTCGGGCGTGCTCCAAGACAGCGGCGGCGTGCGGCAGATCGGCAATCGCTTCAAGATTGCGAATAGTCGGAAAGATCATCTCCAGTTCGCCGGCGTGATGACGTTCCAGCGCATCATTCGGACGCACCCACTCGTCAGCAATCGTCTCACCGGCGTCGTGGGCGGCCACTTGGTACTGCGGGGCGAGTGCCACAAAGAACCGCGTGTCATAGCGACGCGGTGGACCCACCGGGGTGACCCAGTGGGCGTAGTACTCCAGGGCCGTGAGATCGAGACGAAGCTCCTCTTCGGCCACGATGTCGAGAAAGCGGCGCTCACTCCCATTGACGGCGCGACGATGGGTCGCAAACCGCTCGTGAACGTCGGGATCGTCAAAGCGCACGTACTCGCCGTTGGCACCTCGAGCGAGCAGGAGTCCGGCCTCTTCAAAGAGTTCGCGGAGGCAGGCCACGTAGTACGCGAGGCCGCCGGACGAAAGAGAGAGACGTGAAGAGGCTTCGGCGTCGATGAGACCCTCCACGAGGACCTCGGCGCCAGGCGAAGCGTCAAGGGCATCAACGCCACCGCCGGGAAAGACGTAGGCCCCACCTACGAAGTCCGAGTTCAGATTGCGCTTCAACATCAAGACTTCGAAGCCCACATCACCGTCACGCACCAGCATGACGGTGGCGGCGGGACGGGGTTCCATGACGTTGGACATTGGGCGAAGCGTACCGCACGCCTTAGGTGATTCTTACCCCCCGCGCCGCTCTGACGGGGGGTTGCAAGGTACGCTGAAGAGCACGTAAACCCTCCGGAGGTCCCCGTGGCTAAGCCCACCCCCAAGAACGCCAATTCCGCCCTCGCCAACCGCAAACCGGCCAACCAGTCCGGCCGTCCCGCCGGTCTCGTCACCTGGATCGCCGTAGGGGTTGTGGTCCTGATTATCGCGGCCCTCGTAGTGGTCAAGATTTCCACGGGTGGCTCCAACACCGCCAACGGTGGCTGGGAAGCCACGTCGTCCTCAATCGCAACCGACATGACCACCGTGCCGAGTTCCGTCTTTGACACCGTGGGCGTCGACTCCCCTGTGATGCTCGTAACGGCCCCGCAGGTTCACCTCAATGAGCCCCAACTGCTCTTCAAGGACCCCACGACCGGCAAGATGCTGCCCGGTGTCCTCTACTACGGTTCGGAGTACTGCCCCTTCTGCGCCGCCCAACGCTGGCCGACCATTGTCGCGTTGAGCCGTTTTGGCACTTGGGCCATCCTCGGTAACACGACATCGGCCAGTCGCGACGTCTATCCCAACACGCCAACCTTCACGTTCCAAAAGTCGACGTTCTCCTCGCCCTACATCGCACTGCAGACTGTTGAGGAGAAGTCCAACCAGATCAACGCCGCCGGGAATGACTACACCATCTTGCAAAAGCCCACCACCGAGCAGTTGGCCCTGGTGACCAAGTACGACACGCCGAAGTACTTCCCCACCATGAGCCAGCAGTACGCCGGATCGATTCCCTTCTTCACGATTGGCAATCGCATCATGTGGGCCGGATCTTCAATCTCACCTAGCTCGTTCCAGGGCCAGGTCCGTGACGACATCGCGAAGAACCTGACGGACACGAACAATCCAATTTCACGCAGCATCATTGCTTCGTCCAACATGGTTTCGGCCGCTATCTGCTCACAGACCAACCAGCAGCCAAGCAACGTCTGCAACTCCAAGGGCGTGCAGGCCGCCAAGAAGGCGCTTCACCTCTAGTGGACAACGAAACACCCAGCACTCCTAGAGGCATCGTCTGGGCCAGTTTCGTCTTGAGCATCGTAGGCGTCGTCATTTCGACATACCTGGTGATTGCGCACTACAAGGGAGTCACGTTCTTCGCCTGCCCCGATCAGGGTCTCATCAACTGCGCGACCGTGACGACATCGGCCCAGTCGAAGTTTCTCGGTCTGCCCGTTTCTAATCTCGGCCTGGCTTTTTTCCTCGCCATGGTCGTTATCAACAGCCCATGGGTCTGGCGTCGAAACTCACTACTACTCGACCGCATCCGGGCCGCCTCCCTGCTATCGGGAATGGGCTTTGTCCTGTGGCTCATTGCCGCCGAACTCTTAATCATTGATCACATCTGCCTGTGGTGCACCGGGGTGCACGTCGTGACGTTCGCTCTGCTCATTGTCGTCTCAAGGACGTGGAGAAGCGAACTCTTCCGACGTTCGAATTAGAAGCGAGCGCCCCGCTCAACTTCGGTCAAACCGCCCCAAACGCCGATGCGCTCACGATTCCGAAGGGCGTAGGCCAGACACTCGTCTTTGACTACACAGTCGGCACAGACGGCCTTGGCTTGACGCTCCCGCTCAAAGCGCAGCTCGCGGGGCTCTTTCTCCTCGGGGGCAAAAAAGAGGCGGGCGTTCGCCGCCCGACAGGCCCCAAGTTCCATCCACTCAGCGTTTGGCATCGCCACTACGAACCCCCCAGTTCAGATAAGAGAAGGCAGACTAACGAGGTCGGTTCGCCGGTAGCAAATCCAATCATGTGAAAGATTTCGCCATCTAGGCCCTGGTCTTCCTAGGAGCACCAAAGTGAGGTTTCACGCTACGATTACCCCGTGGCAACCGTCCTTATTGCGAGTGATCTCGTTTCACTGCGCCAGGAACTTCGCAGCATGCTCGAAGGTCCTGATCTCGAAATTCTCGAAGTAGCGACCGGTCCTGCGGTGCGTGCCGCCGTGGCCGCCCAGCCAATTGACCTGGCCATCTTGGACCTCCAGATTGGCGCCATGGGTGCCATGGCTATCTGTCTTGACCTGCGACACGAGGAGTCCTATGGCGCCGCACCACACGTGCCCGTCTTAATGCTCCTCGACCGTCGTCCCGACGTCTTCTTGGCCCGCCGTAGCGGTGCTGAAGGATTCGTCGTAAAGCCCCTTGACCCGCTGCGCGTTCGTCGCGCCGTCCGCGCGTTGCTTCGCGGCGAAGGGTACGAGGATGACGCGTGGCGCCCCGCCACCGTCCGCGTCGCCGCTCCGACGCCTCAATGAACGACACTCACCATCCCGGCTCCAAAGCCTCCGGACTCTTAGCCCGATTTCGCCCTCGCCACGAAGACCGTGTGGTTAGTGAATTCGAAAAGGACATCATCCGTCGGGTGCACGACTTAGCCGAATTGGAACTTCGCGACGTTATGACCCCCCGCGTTGACGTGGTCTTTCTCACCCACCCCGTCACCCCCGAGCAGGTGGCCGAAGCCGTTCGTGACTCCGGACACAGCTGCTTTCCCGTGGTTACCGAAGACCTCGACGACGTCGACGGCGTTCTCTTTGTCAACGACCTCTTTCGCAGTTCAAGTCGCCGACGCGCCATCGGCGTCTCGCTCCCCGACGAGCGAGAGATCGAACGAAAGATTCGCGAACCACTGCGACTGACTGAGTCGCTCGCTGTCTTTGAAGCGTTGGAAGAAATGCGTCAGCAGCACCGAACCTTCGCAGTCGTCATGGACGAACACGGAGGCGTCGCCGGTGTCGTTTCGACTCGAGACCTCCTGGAGCCCCTCGTGGGTGACCTCGGTGACGAGTTCGACGAGGACGAAGAAGAAGACGTCGCCAAGATCACCGAACTGCGATGGTTGATTCAGGGCCAGGCGCACATCGACAAGGTCGCCGAAGTTGCTGGCTGTCCCGTCCCCGAAGGGGAGTACGTCACCATCGGTGGTTACATCATCGATCAGCTGGGCTTCTTCCCTCAGGAGGGTGTGATGGTGGTCCACGAGAACTGGGTTCTCCGTGTTTACCAGGTCGAAAAGCGACGAATTCTTGAGATTATTGGCGAAGAGTACCCCGATGGCGTCCCCCCAGAGATGGTCGAAGCGGCCCAGAAATCTCAGAAAAAGCCCGAGTAATATTGAGCCACGCTGGGGGAACCCGCCAGCGGGCTGTAGCGCAGTTTGGTTAGCGCGCTGCGTTCGGGACGCAGAGGTCGGAGGTTCAAATCCTCTCAGCCCGACAACGAACTAAGGTGTAAGCCTTGGCTTCGGCTGAGAAAAGTTCTGGCTCCCATCGTCTAGCGGCCTAGGACACCGCCCTTTCACGGCGGCAGCACGGGTTCGAATCCCGTTGGGGTCACGTCCGGATGTAGACTCAATTCGGTTGCCGAAAGGTAATACGCAAGGCCCTGTAGCGCAGTTGGTTAGCGCGCCGCCCTGTCACGGCGGAGGTCGCGGGTTCAAGTCCCGTCAGGGTCGCGGATGGAGCCCTTCTTCGGAAGGGTTTTTCATCTGGCGATGTCACTCTCTTGGAGTGCCGCGTCAGGCTCTGTAGCTCAGTTGGTAGAGCGCACGACTGAAAATCGTGAGGTCACGGGATCGACGCCCGTCGGAGCCACCAAAAAACCCCCGATTCCTCGGGGGTTTTTCGTTTGAGCGAACTGTCGCGTGAGCGCTATTCCGGTCCTCGACCTAGATGGTCGTGGCGTCAATCACGAATCGGAACGCGACGTCACCGGCAACCACCCGGTCATAGGCCTGGTTCACATAATCGGCTGCCACAACCTCAAC
>CANBVQ010000043.1 GCA_947372925.1 Acidimicrobiaceae bacterium | reverse complement strand
GTGGAGAATTGCGCTCGGATCGGCTGGCCCGAGGAGTCAATTCGGAGCCACCTCTCGTTCGCGAACGACTGCGTGGAATTCTGAGGGCCACGCAAGAAACCGAGGCGGAGCGCTTCATTAAGCCCGCCGCCTCCGAAGCAGTTCGCCAGAGTTCGGCGAACACGTTCGGTGAACTAGTCAGAGCATGACGCTCTGGCGTGCCAGTCAGGGCGCTTGGGCAACGCTCGCCGCCGCCGGCGAGAGTGGACCAATCCGTGCCGAGATCTATGAAAAGGACTACTGGGTCACACAAGTTCTGCGGTGTCTGGTAGCGAACCACCACGACGCCTTTGTCTTTAAGGGCGGCACAAGCCTGTCTAAGGCCTACCGGTGCATAGACCGCTTCTCGGAAGATATTGACATTCTTATTTTGAATCAGGGTCTTTCCAAGGGGGCTACCGACCGGTTAATGGAGGAGATGGCGGAGGGCGTGCTTGGTCAACTCGGTCTGACCAAGGACGTCAGCGGCAGCACTCGAGGTCGGGGCACAAATCGCAACGAACTCCTCGTCTTCGCACGCGATGAAGCAGTTGGCTCAGGATTGCTCCAACCGACGGTGCAGTTGGAAATGGGGGTCCGGGGGTCGGACTTTCCCCTTCACACAACACGCGCAATTCGACCGATGATTGCCGACCGTCTGACAGCGGCGGGTATCAGCGTTGACGAGTTCGAAGACTTGAAAGCTTTTGACGTACCGGTGCTGCACCCCGGTCGAACTCTCATTGAGAAAATTCTCCTACTCCACGGCCGTGTTTCGTCGAAACTTTTGGTTGGCTCTGATCGAAAAAGCTCACCATCCCAGATTGGTCGGCATTATCACGACATCCAAATGCTCCTGGGCCTAGCCGAGGTTCAAGAATGGCTTGAGGACCGGGAAGCCTTCGAAGCAGCGGTCGCCGACCATCGGTCAATAAGTTGGGCTCATTTCGGAATTGACGTACCTCCCCGGCCCCTGGGTGGCTTTGCGCGCAGCGATGCATTTCGTCGGGACTCGGAGCACATTTCCGCCCTTCAGGATTGCTACGAGTCAGCAATGCGAGAGCTCTACATCGGAGACGATGCGTTTCCATCGTGGTTAGGCGTTATCTCGTTGATTGAATCCTCGGCGGAATTGCTGTAGAGCGCCTGCCGTCGCTTGCTGTCTCTAGGAAAATCAAGGCATGTAGTGGAAGAACCGCCGGGACTGTCGCTTCGCGCCGCCGATACTGAGAGGTCTCAATCCGTGGCCCGTGGAGAGTAGATTTAGCCGTTGTTCAACCACTTCGCTCGCGATGGGAACCCCGCTTGTCATCTACACCACCAACATTTCGGGAGCGAGTGGCCTTCTATGTCGAAACGTTGACTGCGCTGATGCAGATCAACCGAACCGGTGAGTTCCTCCGCGAGCGTTTTTCCCTGGAATTGGCCAGTACGGGCTCGGCGAAGGCCCGCCTCTTTCGCCGCATCCTGCCACCGAACTCACTGCGCTTCCGTATCTTCTTCGGGACCATGATTCGCACTTTGCGTCTCTACGTGCGCTGGACCAACCGTGCATCGGGTGCCGGTATCAAGGTGGGCAAGCCCACCGCCGAAGTAGTGCGCATCCAGAGCGATACCCGAGCCATCACCTTTACTCCGTCGGCCGATGCCGACGTGGTCATCATCATCCCCGTTTATAACAACTGGTCGATGACGGCGACGTGTCTGCGCTCGTTGATGATGACGTCGAACGAGACGTCGTATCGCGTGGTCGTTGTCGATGACGGATCGACCGATGAAACGCCCGCGCGGCTCGCGGAGATTTCCGGAATAACCAATCTCTGTCTCGCCGAAAACGGGGGCTTCCTCCGCGCCGTTCACGCCGGCTTCGCCACCGTTACGGAGCCCTGGGTGGTCCTGCTCAACAACGACACCGTGGTGACCGACGGCTGGCTGGACGCCCTGGCCGAGATGGCTCGCGCTGACGACACCGTGGGTGTCGTGGGGGCCAAGCTGCTCTTCCCCGACGGCGTTCTCCAAGAGGCCGGATCGTTGATCTTTAAGACGGGTTCGGGCGTGAACTACGGCAAGGGTGACAAGGCCGATCGGTTCTGGTACGAGTTCCCTCGCGAGGTTGACTACTGCTCGGGGGCCGGGATCTTGATTCGCCACTCCGTCTGGCAGTCGACCGGCGGCTTCGATCTCGACTTCGCCCCGGCCTACTACGAAGAGACCGATTTTGCCTTCGCGGTGCGCCGCGCCGGCTACCGCGTGATGTTCCAACCCAAGTCACGGATCTACCACTTCGAAGGTGCGACCTACGGCACTGACGAGAGTCCCAAGAAGCGGGCCCTCATGGATACCAATCGCCAGCGACTCATGACGAAGTGGGCCACGGAGTTAGAAGACCACTACGAGCCGGCCCTGCGTCACCAGGTCGGTCAGGCCTGGCGGAGTGCCCGTGGTCGCATTCTGGTGGTGGACTCCAACGTGCCGCAGACCGACAAGGACTCCGGCTCGATTCGGATGTTTGAAATCGTCCGCATCCTGCGCCAGATGGGATACGCCGTTTCCTTCCTGGTGATGCGAGGGGAGTGCGAAGAGCCCTACACCTCCGCGCTGCGTGACCTGGAAGTCGAAGTACTCGATGGCCGCGCAAACTACGGTCCGGAGATCGCCCGTCTCGGACCCGTACTCAAGCTCGCTATCTTGTCCCGTCCCGAAGACGCCAGCAAGACCGAGAAGTTGGTGCGAACCTTTGCCCCTCAGGCCAAAATCATCTACGACACCGTAGACCTGCACTACGTCCGTGAGGCCCGCCGCGCCGAAATCGAAAACGATCCCGCCATCGCCGCCATCGCCGAGTCATTCCGCGAGACCGAGCTCGGACTCATTGAACGCTGCGACGCCACGCTGGTCGTGACTGACACCGAACTCGCCGTGTTGGCCGAGGCGGCACCCGGGGCCGATGTGCGCGTCGTCTCCAACGTCCACGCCTCACTGCCGCGACTCCATGGCTTTAGTGGACGTCGCGACATCATGTTCGTCGGAAACTTCAACCACCTGCCTAACCGTGACGCCGTCGTCTGGTTCGTGGAGGAAGTCTTTCCTCGAGTCCAAGCGGCGCTGCCCGGAGTCGAGTTCAACGTCGTCGGATCCCACCTGCCCGATCAGATCGCGGCCCTCGCTCGTCCCGGCGTCAACATCGTCGGCTGGGTCCAGGACCTCGTGCCGCTCTACGACTCGATTCGACTCGTCGTGGCCCCCCTGCGTTACGGCGCCGGCATTAAGGGCAAGTTGGGCGAGAGCGCTTCGCACGGCGTGCCCTTCGTCTGCACCACGATTGCCATTGAGGGCACCTTCATGGAGAGTGGCCGAGACTGCCTGGCCGCCGACGAAGCCGACGCCTTCGCTGACGCGGTCATCACTCTCTACGGGGACGAAGCGACGTGGGACACGATGTCGAAGAACGTCCAACACGCCATCGATGCGCAGTGCGCTCCCGAGGTGGCTCAAGCCGCATTAGAGGCGCTCTTTCGCGATCTAGGTGTCTAGAAAGACGCGGGCCATGGGGTATCGAGCGGCGAATATTTTTCTACCTGTGAAGTAGCATCGCAGCAGACGGTCATTGAAAAATGCAGACAACTACCACTCGGCGGGAACGCAGAAAACTGACCCCTCGTCAACGCGTCACTCGGGCGTTGGACTGGGTCCCTCTCCAGTTTGCCCTGGTCGGCATCGTGGCTCTGTTGAGTCGACTCGTACTGTTTGCCTTCAGTGCTCCCGGTATCTACTTCTCGGACTCCTGGGACTACATCGTCACCGCCTCGGGCCAGACGGGGAGTCCCTCGCGGTTCCATTCACCGTTTCTCTATCGCGTGTGGACGCTTGGGACATTTGGTAGTCCCGACGCCGCCTCGGTGCTCTGGTTCCAGCTGGTCTTAGGGGTGGGCACCACCGTGATCGTCTTTGCCATCGTGCGACTCTTCACGGAGAAGAAGCTGGCGATGCTTTGGGCGCTGCTCTGCTCCCTGTTGCCGGCCCAGCTCTTTGCGGAACGGAGCTTTCTGACCGAGACGACGACGTCATTTCTGATTGCCCTAGCCGTCATGTGCCTCATCTTCATTGCCCCCCAGCGTCGGCTGGTGATCAACGCGGGATTGGCCTTTGTGGCCTTCGCCGCCGCCGGCTGCATGGTGGCCGTTCGTCCCGCGCTCCAAGTGGTGGGACTCACGCTGTTCGCTTCAATTTCGTATCGTCTCGTACGTCTCCGCACGGGCGGACGGGACCTCCGAATGCGACTGACGCAGAAGCTCGCCGTCATTTCGGTCGGCTGCGTCATCGGTCTGGTTCCCTGTGCCTACTTGGCCTCGTGGTACGAGTCTTCCTACAACAACTTCTCAATCGCCCCCGGTCAAGCAATTGACCTCTTCGCCCGATGGGGTTCGCTCGTGCCCTGCAGTGAGGCCACGGCCCATCAGGGCCCGGTGCGAGAGGCCGTTCTGGAAGTCTGCGATCAGCCCTTCGCGGCGATGCCCGGATCGGGCACCAATGCAATTTGGAGTGAGGATTCAACGCTGAGCTGGCTCATGCAGTCACCCGATCCCCAGGTGGCCGAGGAGCAGGAATTGAAGTCAATCGCACTGCAGGCGATGATGAGCCATCCCTCACGCGTGGCGGGTGAGATGACGCGGTCCATCGTGTGGCAGCTCAGCGGACCGCCGTACGTCGCTTCCGATCTGTATCACAACGGTTCGCGGTGGCTCCACCTCCGCACGTCTGACGGCGTCAAGCGAGTGGTGGCGCACTGGTTCGGTGATCGCGCTCACCCGACCGATACTCACGTTCCGCTACTCGGGGCCGTGGAGTCCACCGCCCGAGTGCCCCAGCTGTTCTTCGCCCTCTTTGGACTGCTCAGTCTGCCGGTGTGGGTGCGGAGCCTACGGCGGCACCGCCGAGGCGATCCGGTAGTCCGACTGCCTCGGGGTCTCGTCGGTGCGGCGTCGCTCGTGGTGGTGGCCAGCGTCCTGACTACGGCGCTGGGGGGCATTCCGAGCTTTCGCTACTGGACCCCCATCTGGCCCTGCCTGACCGTGCTGGTCCTCGCTCGTATCGTGCAGTTGGTGCCCCGCGCTCGCCGAACAGAAACGGCCGTGCCGTAACCTCGGTGAATACTCGCAATCCTCGCTCGACCTCCCGGTAGCCATTAGCGTTACGCCGTGCCTATTCAGCCTGGAAAACATCTGATTTTTCACGTCGGTACCCACAAGACGGGTACGACTTCGGTGCAGACCATGATGGGCGCCCACCGCGAGTTCTTCGAGACCCAGGGCGTCCTCTTCCCGTTCGCCGGTCACGTTCGTAACGGGGGGCACCACAACATTGCGTGGGAGCTCAATGGCGACGCCGGCTTCGACCCGGCGCTGGGCTCCCTGGCCGATCTGGCCGCCGAGCTGCAGACCACCGCCCTCAACTCCGTCCTGCTCAGTTCGGAAGACTTTGAATTCTGGTATCTCCGGCCCGATCTCTTAGAGCAGATCAAGGCCGTGGCCGAGGCGGCCGGTTTTGCCGTGGAGGTCCTACTCGTACTGCGCCCCGTGACCGAGTACGTCGAGAGCCTCTACAAAGAATTGCTCAAGCACGGCCTTTCGGAGTCTCGCAAGACCTTTGTCGAAACGATTGCCGCGACCGGGGCCTATCCCTTTAAAGAACGGGTGTATCGATTCGACTACGCCGAGATGGTGGCCGGATTCCAGGCCAGTTTCGGCGCCGATCACGTCTACGTCCTGGAGTATGCGGCGGGCGACTCCAACACCCCCTTCTTCGCGGCCTGCGGCACGCTCTTCGGCGCGCCCGTCCATCACATCACGGTGTGGGGGCGTAAGAACCTGCGCCGTCCGCCACTGCGGTACCGCATCAAGCACCCCCTGAAGAGTCTCCGTCGTGAGACCTTGACGAGGTCTGAGGCGGCCCAACTCCACAAGCGTTTCACGACGCCCATCTCCGCCCTCGTTCGGGTGCCCGCTTAAGCGCGAACGGTGTAGGTGGGTCCGACGAGTTCGAGTCTCGCGGGGCAGTAGGGGTCGTCGAAGGCAACGCCCAGATTCCAATACTGAATGAATCGGTAGTGATCATCCAGTGCTTCCTTCGTTCCCCGTGAGGCCTTGCCGATGTGGATGAGTTCCACGTAGGGGGTGAAGAGGGTTTCGTAGCCGGCCAGATTCATACGGAGACAGAGGTCCACGTCGTTGAAGGTAACGGCGAGGGATTCGTCCATGCCACCTACGTCGCTCCACTTGCGCCGCTCGAATACCTGGCAGGCCCCGGTGACGGCCGCGACGTCGCGGATGGAGTTCACAAAATCATCGTCCCAGTCGTAGTTGACGCCCCGTTGGAGGTGTTGGGGGTAGGGGGCAATCGTGATGCCGTCGTGATCGGAAAGGCCCTCGGCATTGACCAGGCGTGGTCCCACGATGCCGACGTCCGGCAGGAGGGCGTACCCCACCAGGGTGCTGAGCCACTCGGGGTCGGTAATGATGACGTCATTGTTTAACGTCACGATGACTTCGGCCGCGCTGGCGGCCACACCCCGATTGATGATGCTGGCGTAATTAAATGGTCCCGGACAGCTCGTTACCGCCACGTCACCACTGTGGAGATACGCACGGGTGGCCGGTTCCACGGAGTCGTTGTCGAGCACCACGATGCGGTAGTTCTGATACGTCGTGTTCGAGCGAACGGAGTCGATGCACTGGCGAAGTAGGTCGAGGCGATCACGAGTGGGAATCAAGATGTCAACGGTTGGCAGCGTTGTGGGTAGGGCCACGCGCCACTGGGCCCGGTGGGCCCCGTCGCGAGTAACGGTGGCGGTGATGCCGCGACGCACGAGGGCCTGCTCGAGCGCGTCCAACTCGAGTGGGCTCGGAGGCTGCAACCATGAAACCACCGCGTTGGATCGCGCGAAGGTGGCGCCCGATTCGACCAGGCGCAGGAGGAGGTCGGCGAGGGCCGCCGACCCGAGTGCGCGGTTCAGGCCACCGACCTTGAGCCAGGCTTCGCGCCGCACGATGACCGAGCGGCCGAGTTGGTTGTAGCTCAACATGGAGTGGATGCCGGGGGCACTCGGCGTGAGGTGTTGGTAGCCGGGGGCGAATTCGTCGCCGTAGACCACGTCGGCCTGCGGCGGGGCACTGGCCACTAGTTCCTTCACGCCGCTGGGTTGGTCGCCGGCCTCGTGCGTACTCACGGGGAAGATCCACGTCAACGGGCTGGCGGACGCCACGGTGGCGTTGAGCTCGTCAATCCCCGTCGCGGTTTCATCGAGGGCAATGAGGGTGGCGCCCGTGAGCTCCGACGACAGCTGTGACTGCCACGGGGCCGGCAGGCGGGCCGGCCAGGTCGGGGCCGTCCACGCAGAGCGGCCCAGCAGTCGCCGGGCCGTGCGATAACGCAGCGAACCGGGAGGGGCGAGCCGGAGGGCGAAGGCCGGACGGCCTAGGTTCTGTTGAATCTCGGTCTGGTGTGCCGACCAGACCTTCTGCGCGAGTTCAATGGAGGGTAGTGCGGGGTCGCCCGCGCGGTGACGAATGGCCCTAATCACGACAGTGACTCCGTGCTCCCAAAGGGCATAACTTGGAAGCATTCCATAGCCGAACTTTAGTAGCGGGTGTCGAACACGTCCTTGACGGCTCTCGCCTACATTGAGTGCGGTACTTACAAGTGGAATTGACTCTGAGGAGAGCGAACTGTGGCTTGGGACTTTGAAACTGACCCTGAATTTGAAGCGCAACTGGTCTGGATGCGTTCCTTCGTAAAGGAAGAGATCTTCCCGCTCGAGACGCTCCGTCTGCCCTACGACGATGTCGTCAAGTTCATTAAGCCCCTCCAAGAACAGGTCAAGGCTCGCGGACTCTGGGCCGCGCACCTGCCAGCCGAACTCGGCGGTATGGGTTTTGGTCAAGTCCGCCTCGGCCTCATGCACGAAATCCTCGGTCAGTCGCCCTACGCGCCACTGGTCTTTGGTAACAACGCCCCCGACAGCGGCAACGCCGAACTGTTGGCCGCCGGTATGGAGATGACGGGACGCGAAGATATTCGCGAGCGTTGGATGCAGCCCCTCCTCGATGGCAAAATCCGCTCCGGCTTCTCAATGACCGAGCCCCACACGGCCGGTAGTGACCCCCGCCTCCTGAAGACCTTGGCCGTACGTGACGGTGACGAGTGGGTCATCAACGGCCGCAAGTGGTACACGACCAACGGATCAGTTGCCAACATTCTCATTGTGATGGCCGTCACCAACCCCGACGTTCACCCCTACCAGGGCTCGTCGATGTTCGTGGTGCCCGTCACCACGCCGGGCGTCAAGATTCTCCGTGACGTGGGTGCCATGGACGACCCGCAGGTCGAGTACGGCCGCTTCGGTAACCACGCCGAAATCCTCTACGAGGACGTTCGTATTCCGGCCGACCACTTGATCGGTCACGAGGGCTCTGGCTTCCAGCTGGCCCAAGCTCGTTTGGGGCCAGGCCGTATCCACCACTGCATGCGCTGGTTGGGCCAGAGTCA